>NZ_KV805180.1:67179-200099 GCF_001811565.1 Corynebacterium sp. HMSC078A10
CCCCCCCGCTTGGGCGCCGAGGCGCCCCGCTTCGTTGATGTGAAGGAGATGACGGTCCCTACCCGCCCGGTTCTAATAATGCGACGCTCACGCGCCTCACGTTCTTCCGGAATGCTCCCCGGTGATAGCCGGCTCACTGCATATAGCTCCAAAGTATAACCGAGGGGTCAAGTTTTCACAGGCGCAGGTTCCCGTGAACCCCAAAATAGAAACGACAGTGCACAAAAGAGGTGCCTGAGAAACAGTTTTCCACAGGAACATTTTTTCTAATGCGCGCAGCTCAGAAGGTGTTTTATTCTCCACAGATATGAACGCGCTACAGACTTTCCTCAACGCACTCGGGGCCGGCATCGATGTCATCGCCGAGTGCGAAGGCATGTCTGAAGCAGACCTCATCGCCGCCGGTTCCCCAGACAAAACTGCCGCGCAGTTGGTGCGGATGCACACGAGCTTCTTTGGCAAGACCGCCATGACCAAGATGCAACGTGATGCGGTGAAGGCTGCGCGCCAGCGCGGCCACTCATTGCCCACTCTGGAAGTCATTGACCGCTATGCCCGCAAAGCCAAGACGCAGGCATTGGGCTGGAAGCTGCGCCTAGAGTTGTGTCGGACCAGCGCCGATACCCTCGCGATGGAAACACTGGCGAAGAAGAGGCTCAAGGAGCACTCGGCTCCGCCCGCACCGAAGGAGGGCGTGACCATTTACCGCCGCCGCAATGCACCGTGGACGATGGCAATCACAGGCCCCGCGCAAATGATTGCAGAGCTTAGCGACGCCGTCGACCGCGAACGTCCCCTCGAATCCATCCGCGAAGCCTTCTTCAAAGGCGCCGCCCCGCGCCGCGGTTTGCAAACCAATATCTTGGTCCCGCTGGATGCAATGACGAAGATTCTCAACGGCGACGGCGAGGAAATCACGCTGCAGATGACCAACGGCGCAACGATGACCGGCGCGGAATACCTCAACAAGGTCCTAGCCGAAGAGATCGACCTCGATGGCGCGCTCGCGACTCTCTTCCACCCCTATCACGGGCCGGTCAATCTCTACTATGAGGAGCGCTCCGCCAGCATCAAGCAACGCATCATGGCCATGGCCGAGTTCCCGGTCTGTGCTTGGGGCTCCTGCATGAAGCCCGCCGATGAATGCCAAGTTCACCATCTCATCGCGTGGAAGAACGGCGGGTATACCAACCAGGAAAACCTGGTGATGCTGTGCCCATATCACAATGGCGTGAACCAGGACGATCCGAACGCGCCACCGGGACGCGGCCGCATGGCCCGGGTCAACGGAACGGCCATGAGAACGTACGGTCCCCTCCCGCCGCCCACGCCTCTGCAAGCGCCTCCCGGGCTATTCGACGCCCTGGAGAGAGACGACTAGGAGCGACACAACTAGGTGTCTTCCCAGAAAAAGCCCTCCACCCAGAACTACTCCTGGGGCGAGGGCTACTCGTCGTGCTTGCGGCGCAGTTTAATCACGGTATCTGCGATGAACAGGACAATGCCCACCCCCGCAGAAGCAAAGAGCAGGTACAGAGACCACTCAGCGGCGGAGAGGATGTAATTCACGAACGCCAAGAAAGCCACAAAGGCCAAAAGCAATGCACCAATAAGCATGCGCGCTCTCCTTCCCCGTCACTGCCTGAAAATCAATACCTACTGAGAATACATACCCACAGAAAAGAATAACGGCGCCCCCGCAGGGACGCCGCTGATTCAGTGATTAATTGTTGGACTTGCCGGCTTCACCGTTAGGAGCAGCGGTGCCGCGGGACTCCAGCTCCTCAAGCTGAGACTGCAGCAGCGTCTTGAGGCGAGTACGGTACTCGCGCTCGAAGGTGCGCAGCTCGGAGATGCGAGCCTCCAGAGCGGTCTGCTGCTGCTTGACCGTGTTCATGACCTCGGTGTGCTTCTTCTCGGCATCGGCCTGCAGCGCAGCTGCCTTCTCCTCTGCCTGGCGAATCTGCGCCTCGGCGCGGGACGTAGCGTCGGACTCAGTCTGCTTTGCCTTGTTCTCAGCGTCCGCCACCAGCTTCTTGGATCGGGTATCGGCCTCCTGCAGCTGAGCTTCGTAGCGCTTCTGGGCGTCCGCGAGCTGGGCCTTGGAGTGGGAGTCAGCGTCGGCAAGCTGCTTCTCTGCCGCCGTGCGGGCCTCAGCCAGCATGGACTCGGAATCAGCCTTGGCCTCGCTGGTGAGACGGTCCGCCATCTCCTGAGCCAAGCCCAGCACGCGGGCTGCCTGCATATGAGTATCCGGGGTAGCCAGGCCCTGTGCGTTGGACTGGGCAGCGCCCACACCAGCCACGGCAGCGGCGGAAGAGGCGGTGGTGGAGGCTGCGGAGTTCTTCTTTGCGGACTCCAGCTCCTTCTTCGTGTTCGCCAGTTCCTTCTTGGAAGCCTCGAGCTCGCGCTTGGCGGCGGCAGCTTCCTCGCGAGCTGCCTTGAGCTCGGCGGAGTTGTCCTTTGCCTGAGCAGCCGGTGCCTGGGAAGACTGTGCCTGAGCAGCCTTTGCCTGCTCCTGCGCACGCTTCGTCTCTTCCTTGGCCTTGGCAATCTCATTCTTGGAGTCAGCCAGCTTTGCCTCGTACTCGGCGCGAAGCTTGGATTCAACTTCCTTGCGCACAGCGGCCTCGTCGACCTTAGCGGCAGTAGCGCCGCCAGCGGCGCCGGCCGAAGTCTGAGACTTCAGTTCCTCAACCTGGGCGTGGAGATCATCGTTCTCGTCCTGCAGCTGAGCAAGAGCATCCTCAACGAGGTCGAGGAACTGATCTACCTCATCCTCGTTGTAGCCACGCTTGCCAATTGGCGGCTTGCTGAAAGCGACGTTGTGTACATCAGCGGGTGACAGTGGCATTGACTTCTCTTCCCCTTACGAATCGGTCAAACCTCTAGAGGCTCCAGAGGCCGGGTACATATGCGGTTAATAATACGGATTTTGCTAACTCATTGTATCCGAATCAACACATTATCTAACGCTGGCACGAGTCTCAACGTTAACAGGAGGGTTTAATACACCCGTTAGTTACACAGCAAGTCCGCTGGGGCCGAAAAATAGCCACGAAATCAGTTGCGAAAGAATGGACAAAAGCAGGAACAAAACAATGATGGAAACGTCCAGCGCAACGCCTCCCAACTGCAGCGGAGGAATCACCTTTCGCAGCGCCTTAACCGGCGGGTCAGTGACTACGAAAAGCACCTCTGCAACCATCATGAACCAGCGGGGTGGATTGAATTGGCGCGAAAAAGATTGAATCATTTCGATGACGATTCGCGCTAACAAAATCCACGAGTAAAGACTCACGGCAACGAGGAGAATTGAACCTAAAGCATTCACAGTGCCCGAGCCTATCCGAACCACCCCCGCTAACGGTATTCCCCTGCCCTCCGGTTCGCGCTCGGCGAACATGAACGGCTAATCGTCGGCTGAACTATCCCCGAACTCAGTTCGCCGCCGGCCCCATAAATGCGAAACCGCCCCATCGCTTCCCCTCCCCTAAGCCAACACGGGAGAAAAGAAATCGATGAGGCGGTAGAACGCGACGTACTTAGCGCAGATGCGCTGCGCGCTCCAGCTCAACAGTGGAGATATCGGCGCCCTTCGGCACGATGGCAAACACCTTACGGCTGGTGTCCACGCCCTTGGTCAGGTTCTTCATGCGGCCCTCCAATGCAAAGCAGAGGCCAGCGGCAAAGTCGACGAAGCGCTTTGCGGAGCCACGGTCAGCGTCAGTGAGCTCGAAGACCACTGCGTCACCGTCGCGGAAAGGGCCACCGACCTTCGCTGCATCGTCGAAAGAGACGAGCGACAGCGCCACGATGGTCGGGACAAATTCCTCTTCCGGCTTCTCGTAGGAAGGTGCATACGCCGGAGCGCTGTAGCTGCGCTCGTCAGCGTAGTAAGCATCGTCGGTGTCCATGTCCATCGGGCCCAGCCCGAAGAACTCTTTAGTCCTATCAATCAGTGACATTCTGGGTCTCCCTCTGACCTAGTGTGTGCTGTTCATTTGCTGTCTTGTAATGCACTTTTGCAATGTCAATTAACCTAGCGGGCGAGCTCCCATGATTCCGGTTCCGACACGCACGATATCCGTTCCAGATGCAATCGCCGCCTCCAAATCTGCGCTCATTCCGGCTGACATTTTTAAAGCCCGTCCGAGCTTCGCCGCGACCTCGTCGGTCAGCGCCCTTACCCGAGCGAATACCTCCGCAGGCTCGCTCTCCAGTGGAGGAACCACCATGAATCCCTGCAGCTGCACATTCTCCAGCTCTTCAACGACATCCACCAGAGCGGGGACATCCTCCAGCGGACATCCGCCGCGTGCGGTATCGCCATCGGCGGAAACCTGAATAAATGCCGGAAGGGTGTCCTCGCGTTGCCCGCGTTCTTGTGCAAGCGCCACTCCTCGGTCCAGCGCCCGGGCAAGCTTTTCTGAGTCAAGGGAGTGCACGCTGTGCGCCCAGCGGGCGACGTGGTTCGCCTTTTTGGTTTGAATCTGGCCGATCATGTGGAAGCGAATCTCGGGCAGCGCCTCTGCTTTGGCGCGCGCCTCCTGCTCACGGTTTTCTGCTACATCCGCAATTCCCAGCTCCCCCAGCAGCGCTATGTCCTCTGTCGGGTGAAATTTCGTCACCGGCAGCAGCTGTGGCACGGGACGGTCATACGTGGCGGCGAAGCCTCGAATCTCAGCGCGGGTGCGCTCCAAACCGGCCCGTAGTTCTTCGCGACGCTCAGCGGGGTCCTTGCTAGTCATTTAATCCTCCAACCAAATCACACCGGATTGACGCCCGGTGACGCCCTCGCGGCGATAAGAAAAGAATTCAGTGTCTTCGATCGTGCAGCGCGGATCCGACTCAATGGCCGTAACTCCCATCCCCATCAGCTGGCGAATCAGGCCGGCGCGCACGTCAACTCCCCACGTACCAGACGAGGTGCGAGTCTTGGAGCCGGGCAGGTGCTTCTCGACGTCTTCCGCCATCTCCTCCGGCACCTCATAGTTGCGTCCAGAAGCAGCAGGCCCCATAAGTACCTGGATCGACGCGGGAGTCGCCCCCAGCTCAACCATTGCGTTCACGGTGTTCCGGACGATTCCGTTGCGCGCGCCTAGGCGTCCGGCGTGGGCGGCGGCGATGACGCCCGCGGAGACGTCGACAAGCAGCACCGGTGTGCAATCAGCAACGAGCACGCCTAGCCCCAAGCGCTTTTCGGTGGTTACTACGGCATCGGTGGCGGGGACGGGTTCGCGGACACCGCGGCGTTCGGCCCCCACCACCGTGACCGTGTTGGTGTGGAGCTGTTCCATCCACACGATGTCCTCTAGACCCGTGGCGCGGAGAAGCCGCTCACGGTTGGCGGTCACGGCCTCGGGCTCATCACCAACGTGATCGCCCAAGTTGAAAGAGTTATAAGGGGACGACGACGCCCCGCCGGCACGGCTGGTGAAAACCATGCGGACGGGGCGTTGTGCTACGTGTGCTTCCTCGTTTACTGGCATGCACTCCAGAGTAGCGGGCTGGGACTAACGCATGAAGGACGGCACGTCGAGATCGTCGTCGCCATCATCATCGAAGTCGCGGCCACGGCGCTCAGCGGGGCGCGAGAGGCGGTACTCGTCATCGGCGCCGCGGCGGTACTCCTCACCGCGGAAGCGATCCGAGGTAGTAAACAGTCCGCTGGACGGGGCCGGCTCGGCCGGCTGCTCGCGCTCGTAGGAGTGGCGCGGGGTGTACTCTTCGCGCTCGATACGCTGGGCGTCGACACGCTGCGGCTCGGCGCGGGTGTAGTCCTCACGCGGGGCCTCGGCGCGGGATGCGGCGGGGCTTTCCGCCTGTGCCTCGGCGCGGTTCTCAAAGAGGGAACCCGGGCGGGCAGCCGGGGTGGCCTGCTGGCTCTGCGGTGCAGCCTGACCGGGCTGCGCCGGCTGCGTAGTCATGTTGGCCTGTGCGTCGAAGCCGGTGGCGATGATAGTGACGCGAACCTCATCACCGAGGTTATCATCGATGATGGTGCCGAAGATGATGTTGGCGTCTTCGTCGGCGCGCTCCTCCACCATGGAGGCGGCTGCGTTGACCTCGTGGAGGCCCAGGTCGGAGCCACCAGCGATGGACAGTAGAACGCCCTTGGCGCCTTCCATGGTCGACTCCAACAGCGGGGAGTTGATGGCCTGCTCGGCGGCGTTGAGCGCGCGGTTGTCCCCACGAGCGAAGCCGATACCCATGAGGGCGGAGCCGGCATCGGACATAACGGAGCGAACGTCCGCAAAGTCGACGTTGATCATGCCAGGAATGGTGATGAGGTTGGTAATACCCTGAACACCATTGTGCAGAACTTCATCGGCGGCGCGGAAGGCCTCGACGATGGACAGCTCCTCGCCGCCCAGCTGCATGAGGCGGTCATTCGGAATAACGATGAGGGTATCGCAGACCTCGCGCAGCTCTTCGATGCCAGCCATGGCCTGACGGGTACGGCGCGCGCCCTCAAACTTGAATGGGCGGGTAACGACGCCAACGGTCAGCGCACCCATCTTCTTCGCGATGGACGCCACGACGGGGGCCGCGCCGGTGCCGGTTCCGCCGCCCTCGCCGGCCGTCACGAAGACCATATCGGAGCCTTGGAGGGCGTCTTCGATTTCGGTCTTGTGATCCTCCGCGGAGGTCTTGCCCACCTCCGGGTTGGCGCCGGCGCCGAGGCCGCGGGTGGCCTCGCGGCCGATGTCGAGCTTGGTGTCCGCATCGGAGAAAATCAGCGCCTGGGAATCGGTGTTGATGGCGACGAACTGGACTCCCTTGAGCCCTTCTTCGATCATGCGGTTGACAGCGTTGACACCGCCGCCGCCGACGCCGACGACCTTGATGTCCGCGAGGTTGTTGCTAGATGAGATCATACGAGGGTCTCTTGCCTTTCGAATAAGCTTTTAATGTAAACGAGGAGGCGCCTCTTTTCGCGAGAGGCGTTTACATCCATCTTTAACGACAACGGGGTAATTTCGGCGCACATTTTGCCGCGTGTCGGTACCCTCAACCTCTACTTTAGGGTTGCTGACATGCGGTTTTCTTAACAAGCGCCACACCCGTCCCACTCGCGACGGACCTAGCGGCGAGTCACCAGCGTCGGGTTGGAAATGTTCCAGGAATCACCCTCGAGTTTGAGCACATCCTCGAAAGCGATCGCCTTGTTCTTGTTGTCCTCCGAGGCACCCCAAAAGATGGTCTTGTTGTCCTTGGTTCGGAACGTCAGCGAGTACCTATCCTTGACCTCGAGGGCCGATACCTTTTCCCGGATTGGAGCGGGAAGGGCCGCTACGGCATCGACGGCCGCTTGCATTTCCGGGGAACCGGAGTCGGTGTGCCCGGTGACTTCCACGGCTTCGGGCGGCGCCTCGGCTTCCACGAATTCCTTGCCGTGGTTATCCACTAGAACGGTGCTGTCACCGTCGCGCACGAAAGCCACTGCCTCATGCTCGACGATTTCAATGTGCACCGTCGAGGGAAAAGCCCGCGACACCGTTGCGCTTTCCACCCAGGGGATCTCCGCCACGCCCTGCGCGGCCTCGCGAGCGTCCAGGCGCGCAAGGTTCGCGCCCTTAGGCACGCCACTGGCCTGTTCCACATCCTCAGCCGTGACATGGTCATTTCCCGCTACCTCGAAGGACTTCACCGTGAGGATCGGGAAAAGCCACACCGCTGCGGCAGCGATCACCGCTACGAGAAGGACCGCGCCCACCACGAGCGCCCCAGCCTTTTTAGACATTCGGTTCCTTCGGCTCCTCCGCCTCGTCCTTATTCCCCAGCTCGGACAGAATCTCGCCAGCCACATAGGTAATCGTGCCCGCGCCGATGGTCAGGACGATATCGCCGGACTGCGCCAAGGAGATGACGTCGCTGGCGGCTTCGGAGAAATCGGGCTCGAAGATAACCGGCATGTCTTCCGGCATCTTGTCGGTGATGATGCGGGAGGTAATGCCCTCAACCGGTTGCTCGCGAGCGCCGTAGATGTCGAGGACGACGGCGGCGTCGGCAAGCGCCAGCGCCTGGGCAAATTCGGCGTCGAACTTCATCGTCCGGGAGTACAGGTGTGGCTGGAAGCAGGCGATGACGCGCGCGCCCTCGCCCTCCGCTTCCGCCTTTGCGCGTGCCGCACCGAGAACTGCGGAAACCTCCGTGGGGTGGTGCGCATAATCGTCGAAGACGCGGATGCCGCGCTCGCTTCCGCGGTACTCAAAGCGACGGCGCACGCCCGTAAAGTCGGTCAAGCCCGCGGCGAGCTCCGCCGGATCCCCGCCAGCGAGCGCACCGGCCAACAGGGCAGCAGCCGAATTAAGCACCATGTGATGGCCGGGGACGTGCAGGTCATAGCTCAGCTCCTGCGGTGCCTGGCCCGGCAGGGTCAGGCGAACGCGGACGTGCGCGCCGACGGCAGAGACTGTCTCCTCCACAACCTCAGCCGCGAGGGGCACCGAAGAAGCAGCGTCTGCCTCGCCGCGCGCGCCATAGCCCAGCACCTGAATACCGCGCTCAGCGGCACGCTCACCGGTGGCGGCCGCCTGCGCATCCTCGAGGCAGACGACAAGGTAGCCGCCGTCGACAATGCGGTCGGCGAAGTCATCGAAGACCTGGTAGTAGCTCTCCGCGGTGCCGAAATAATCGAGGTGATCGGGCTCGATGTTCGTAATCACGGCCACGGATGGGCTGTAGCGCAAGAGCGAAGCATCGGACTCATCGGCCTCCGCCACGAAGGCATCGCCCGTACCGCCGTGTGCGTTCGTACCAGCACGGTTCAGCTGTCCACCGATAGCGAAGGAAGGATCCAGCCCCGCCTGTTGGAGCGCGGATACCGCCATGGACGTGGTCGAGGTCTTTCCATGGGTTCCGGCAAGCAGCACCTGGCGGTGGCCTTCCATCAACTCGGCCAATAGATCGGAACGGCGAATAACCGGAATACCGGCGGCGCGCGCGGCAGCGAGCTCAGGATTATCCTGCGGGATGGCGGCGAAGGAAGTCACGACAACCGTCGGCTTATCGCCGGCCATTTCAAGGTTCTCGGCCGCATGCCCAATGGCAATGTGCGCGCCCATTGTGCGGAGGACGTCAACAGCCGTCGATTTCTTAACGTCCGAGCCGGTGACGACCGCACCCCGGCTGACCAGGATGCGCGCGAGACCGGACATGCCGGAGCCTCCGATACCGACAAAGTGAACGCGGGACAGGTCCGTGGTGGAGGGGGTGTCAGTCATAGTGAAAAAATCCTTCTTTAATAAACCTGTACTGTGCGCCTAATCGCGGACGCCGGCGGCGACGCGTTGCGCGATGCGGTCAGCGATGACAGCCGCAACGTCGCCGGCCTCGCTGGCATCGGCAGCGGCACGCATGGCTGCCAGGGCCTCGGGGTGGTCAAGAATAGCGCGAACTTCTCTGATAAGGCGCTCCGAGGTCAACTCGGCGTCCGGAATCTGGACCGCGGCCCCCGCCTCCACCAATGCCCGCGAGTTCAGCGCTTGCTCGCCATTGCCGTGCGGCAGCGGCACGTAGAGCGCGGGTAGACCGGCGGCGGAAACCTCGGCCACGGTCATTGCACCGGAGCGGCACACCATGAGGTCAGCAACCGCGAGCGCGCCAGCCATGTCATCGATATAAGGCACCGCCGTGTAGTGTTCGCGCCCAGCCTGCGCCTCGTTCTTCTTGCCATAAGCATGCAGCACTTGAAAATCCCGGCACAGGTCTTCGAGTGCGCCGGCCACGGCAGTGTTGATGCTCACCGCGCCCTGCGAACCGCCGGTCACCACGATGGTCGGGCGATGTGCGTCCAGGTTCCAGTTCTGGCGAGCAGCTGCCGCCTTTGCGCCGTCGGGGTCCTCCCCCATGCCCGGCCGCACGGGGATGCCCAAGACATCCCCGGGCATCCCAGAACCTTCTTGCGCGTTAATGCCCGTGCCGCCCAAACGCACGCCTAACTTGTTCGCCATGCCGGCCAGGGCATTGGTTTCGAGAACGAAGAACGGAATGCCTAAGGACTTGGCCGCCAAATAGGCCGGGGCGGCGACATAGCCGCCGGTTCCAAACACGACGTTGGCCCCAACGTCTTTGAGCACCACGCGGGCTTCGTGCACGGACGTGAGGATGCGCCAGGGCAGCTTCACAGCGTCAGCGTTGATCTTGCGCGGGACCGGGACGGGGGTAATCATGCGCAAATCGACTCCACGCGCCGGCACAATATCGCGCTCCAATCCGCGTGGGGTTCCCAATGCGGTCACCCGCGCGCCGTGGCGTAAGCGCAGCTCCTCCCCCACCGCGAGCGCGGGTTCAATGTGACCGGCAGTGCCGCCACCTGCGATAACGACGGAAATCGGCGTGTCATTCATGCTCTACACGCTACCAGCGCGGCCCCGCCCTACCGACGCTCGCCGCGCCGACGCTCTCGGCGGTACTCCCGCCGCTGCTCCTCACGCGGTGCCTGCGCACGCGGCGGGCGCCCCGTCACAGCGCGTCCAAACCTTTCCTCGCGGCTGCGCTCCACCTGTCGTTGGGAATGCTCGCGGCGCACGCGCTGAGGGTGCTTACCCTGCGCGCGTTCGCGCGGGGCTCGATGCGCTCCGCCGCGGCGCTCGTTGGGCGGCGTCGGCTCGGGGATGAAGAAAATGCGGTCGAAGAGCGGGCGGCCAAAGTTCTGCATCGCGGACACTTGGAGCGGCTCATGGCGCGCCACGTTGCACAGCAGACCCATCGAACCGATCGTAATCACCGCAGCCGTACCGCCCGCGGAAATCATCGGCAGCTGAATACCCGTCACCGGCAGCACGCCGATGACATAGCCAATGTTGATGAATGCCTGCACGACAACACCGACCGCCAACGTGGCGGCCAGCAGGGACTGGAACTGATCCTGCGCGCGGGTTGCGGTACGCAACCCAAAATAGCCCAGCACGGCAAAAAGCCCGATGACCATGGCACCGCCCCATAGACCCAGTTCCTCGCCAATGATGGCGAAGACGAAGTCATTCTTCGCTTCTGGGAGGTAGAACCACTTAGCGCGCGATTGGCCGAGGCCCACGCCCCAGAAGCCGCCGTCGGCAAGCGAAAGGAAGCCCTGGTAAGCCTGGAAACCTGTACCTTGCGTGTCCTCAATGTTTCCGCGCAAGGCATCGAAGTAGGTGTGGAAGCGGTGCGAGCGGAAGCCACCGGCTAGGAAAACGGTGATCATGCCGATAGCGCCGAAGATGCCGACGACGGTGGGAACGCGCCAATCCACGCCTGCGAAAACCAGGGTAAAGACAACGATGAGGGCAAAGGATACGCCCATGCCCAAGTCACCCTGAGCAACGATAAGTACGAACATGATGCCGGCGATGATGGAGTAC
Organism: Corynebacterium sp. HMSC078A10; assembly: GCF_001811565.1. Classification (NCBI taxonomy): domain Bacteria; kingdom Bacillati; phylum Actinomycetota; class Actinomycetes; order Mycobacteriales; family Corynebacteriaceae; genus Corynebacterium; species Corynebacterium sp. HMSC078A10. Next base: position 78,531 of record NZ_KV805180.1, read on the forward strand.
ATCATGAATGGATCCGTCAGGCGCATCGAGCGATGCGTCTTATCCGCCAGCGCCGAGGCACCGTACATGCCCACAGCCACACGCGCGAACTCTGAAGGCTGGAAGGCCACGCCTCCCGGCAGCATGATCCATGACTGCGAACCGACCTCCGCGCGGCCAGTACCGATCCCGGGAACGAGGACGAGGATGAGAAGCAAGATGGACAGCCCCAAGAACCAGGGCACGAGCACCCGCAGCGTGCGTGGTGACATGCGCAGGCCAATCCAGAACACAATGAGGCCGGCGACGACGAGCACGCACTGACGCAGGGCGGCTGACCACGGGCTATCGCTTTCTGAAAGGGACGTCGCCATCGACGAGGAAAAGGCCATGAGCACGCCAATGCCAATGAGTGAAAAGATGGCAATACGCAGCACCAAGTAATCGAGCCCGGGATAAGCGCGCAGGCGCTCACGGAGATCACGCAGGTGGTGTCCCAGCGTGCGTGGTGGCTTCTGGGTGCTGGTGGCAGTCACGGCTTCTGGGTGCTCCTAGCTAGCGGGCGAGACGGCGGGCAGCGGCGGCAAAGATGTCGCCGCGCTGGCTCATTCCGGTGTACATGTCCAACGATGCCGCAGCGGGCGCCAAAAGTACGGTATCGCCGGCCTCGGCGTGTTGCACGGCGGCGGCAACTGCCTGCTCCATTGCTGCTTCTGGGTCGTGGCTATCCACGATCACGACGGGGACGTGCGGCGCTTCCTTTGCTAGGGCTTGCGCAAGCACATGCTTGTCGACGCCCACCAGAACCGCCGCCTTCAACCGCGCCGCGTGGGTGCGCAGTAGGTCCGAAACGTCGGCGCCTTTGAGCTGACCGCCGGCGACCCACACCACGGAGTCGAGACCACGCATGGCTACCTCCGCGGCGTGCGGGTTCGTGGCCTTTGAATTATCGATGTAGGTCACGCCAGAGTGGCGGTGAACGACCTCTCCGCGGTGCCCCGCCACCACATAGGAGGCGAGGCCTTCGGCGATGGACTCGGGGCGCGCGCCGGCGAGAGCGGCAACCGCAGAGGCAGCGGCAGCGTCCAGCACCCCGGCCAGGCCGGCGGGCTGGATGGTGGTGACGTCCTCGACGACGGCGGCCTTCATCCCAGCGACCTCGTTCACCACGAGGCTTCCAGCGCTAACTCCCACCTCACCCGCAGCGGGCTCGGCGTGGCTAAAGGCAGTCGCTTCCGGAATCGAGGAGGCGAGAGCTACAACGTGCTCGTCATCTTTTCCGTAGACAGCGTGCTGCCCGCGCAGGTTCTTGGCTTTGTCGGCGGCGTAGGCATCGAAGGAACCATGCCAATCCAGGTGATCATCGGCGAGGTTGAGCAGCGCTCCCACCTCCGGGCGCAGCTGGGAGGACCAGTGCAGTTGGAAAGAGGACAGCTCCGCCACGAGGATGTCCACGCGGGGCTCAGCGGCCAGGGCATCAAACGGCGAGACGCCGATATTGCCTACCGCTTGTGCGCGCTGGCCGGAGCGCTGTTCGTCGGCAGCCATGATGGCGGCGAGCATGCCGGTCGTCGTGGTCTTGCCGTTCGTACCGGTTATCGCAAGCCAGCGGCGAGGGGCGCCGAAGACCTCTGCGCGGTCGAGGCGGTAGGCCAACTCAACATCGCCGATGACCTCAAGGCCCTGGGAATCGGCCGCGACGAGCAACGGCGAGTCGGGGCGCCATCCTGGTGAGGTCACGACGAGCGAGTACTCCGAAAGGTCAACCGCAGCCGTGTCTACGGCAGCGACGCCCAGCTCGGAGGCGATGCGGCTGCGGGATTCCGCATTGCCGTCAGCCACCGTGAGGTCCACGCCCAGGCTGGCCAAGACCGCCGCGCAACCGCGACCAGATACGCCTGCGCCGGCGATAAGGACACGGCCGGAAAGAAATCCTGGACGCGTCATGCTCCGACTCCAATGCCCGCAGCGGTCAGCCAATCACCGTAGAAGATGGCGACGCCGGCCATAGCCGCCATGGCGGCCAGCAACCAGAAACGGACGACGACGGCTGTTTCTGCCCAGCCACCATTCTCGAAGTGGTGGTGGATCGGAGCCATACGGAAGAAACGCTTGCCGGTGGAGTGGAAGACCACGATTTGGATGACAACGGACACCGTCTCGATGACGAAGAGCGCGCCGATGATGATCATGAGCAGCTCGGTGCGGCTGGTGACGGAGATGCCGGCGACCAGACCACCCAGCGCCAGGGAGCCAGTGTCTCCCATGAAGATCTTTGCCGGGGCGGCGTTCCACCACAGGAACCCGAGGCAGCCGCCCAAGCCCGCAGCCGCAAGCACGGCCAGATCGAGGGGATCGCGCACTTGGTAGCAGCCGGCGGCGAAGTTGGTGGCGCAGGAGTACCGGAATTGCCAGAAAGTCATCAGCGAGTAGGAGCCCATGACGATGGCCGTGACACCGGCCGCAAGCCCGTCGAGGCCATCGGTGAGGTTGACGGCATTCGACCACGCCGCGATGAGGATGTACATGAAGATCAAGAACACGATGGTTCCGATCACGGTGCCGCCGACGGCGAGGTCAAAAGTCTTCAGGTCACGGATAAAGGACAGCTTCGTGGAGCCGGGGGTCAGGCCATCATCATTGGGGAAGCGCAGAACAAAGAAGCCGAAGAGCAGCGCCAGCACGAGCTGGCTGACGAGCTTTGCGGTCTTGTTGAGGCCGAGATTGCGGTGCCGGAAGAGCTTGATGAAGTCATCCGCAAACCCCACTGCGCCAAGTCCCAGCGTCAAACCAAGAACGAGGAGACCCGACGCGGTGAAGCCCTCATGCCCCGTCAGGAGCCCGTAGATGCTGGCAACGAGATAGGCCACAAGGATGCCGGCCAGGATGGCGAGTCCACCCATCGTCGGCGTACCGCGCTTGCGCAGGTGGGACTTGGGACCGTCTTCACGGATCTCCTGTCCGCGGCCAGTGTCGGAAAAGTACCGGATAAGAACCGGGGTGGTAAAGATCGCCACGAGGAAGCTAACCGCACCAGCGATGATGATCTGAGTCACGAGCTTGAAGTCCTTTCTAGCGGCTAGCTGTTGTTCAGCTGTTCCGCGACCAACCAAAGACGTTGGGCATTGGAGGCCTTAATCAAGACCACGTCCTTAACGCTACGGCTAGCCCAATCATCGACCCCTGCCGGGGCCACGCGCAGAATGCCGTCGACAGCCTTTGCAGCCGCCGCGGCATCGGCGCACACCACTGTATTTATACCCTGCTGCATGGCAGCCTTGGCCATTGCCCGGCAGTTGGGATTCTCCTCTACTGCTACTAAGTGCTCCACGTGGTATTTGGCCAAAATCTCACCGAGCTGGCGGTGCGATTTTTCCGCATCGCCGCCGAGTTCTCCCATCTCCCCTAGCACCGCGATGGCACGAGCATCGGGGCGCGCGGCGGCGGTATAGGCCAAGGCGGCGATCGCCGCGCGCATCGAATCCGGGTTAGCGTTATAGGAGTCATCGATGACAGTGACGCCATCGCGGCGTGTGCGCACGTCCATGCGGTGCTCGGAGGCGAGGAGATGCCCAGACAACGCAGCAGCCACGGTGGCGGCCGATACCCCGAGCTCGATCGCTGCGGCCGCAGCGGCAAGCGCGTTGGATACCTGGTGGGAGCCAAAAACCTGCAGCTTCACGGCAACGGGCTCGGCATCCGGGCTATGCAAGGTAAAGGAGGGGCGGGCGACGTCATCGAGTTCAATATCGGTGGCGTAATACTGCGCTGCCGGTGCGCCTCCGCGGCGGTTTTCCGTGGAGTAGTACACCACCTTGGCCGCCGTGCGGGGAGCCATTGCGGCGACGAAAGGATCATCGGCGTTGAGGACGGCCACGCCGCCGTCTTCAGACTTCGGCAGTGCTTCTACGAGTTCTCCCTTGGCCTTCGCGATGTTTTCACGCGACCCAAACTCACCAAGGTGTGCTGTGCCGACGTTGAGAACAACGCCGACGCGCGGCGCAGTGATGTTGGTCAGGTGCCGGATGTGTCCAATGCCGCGGGCCGACATCTCCGCCACGAGGTAGCGCGTGTGCTCATCGCAGCGCAGGGCTGTATAGGGCAGCCCAATTTCATTGTTGAAGGAGCCTGGCGGGGCAACGGTCTCCCCCACCTCACGGAAGATAGTGGCTATGAGGTCTTTGGTGGACGTCTTTCCCGCCGAACCAGTAACGCCCACAATGGTGAGCTCCTGTTCGGCTGCAAGCCGCTGGGTTACTGCTCGGGCGAGCGCGGAGAGTGCTTCAACGACGGCCGCGGCGGAGCCATCGGCATCATTGACATAAATGTCCGCATTGGCACCGTCTCCTTCGACGCGCCCGTGCGGCTCGACGACGATGGCCGGAACACCCACCGGCCGCGCCGCCAAAACAGCCGCGGCCCCTTTGTCAATCGCGGTATTGGCAAAGCCGTGCCCATCTACCCGAGCGCCGGGCAGCGCCACAAAGAGACCGCCCGGGGTGACCTTACGAGAATCGAATTCGACGAACCCAGTCACTCGGGTATCTGGATCGTTGACATTATCCAGGCGGCCGCCCGTGATCTGAGCGATCTCAGCGAGGCTTAACGCAATCATGCTTGCTCCTTGGATTCTTCGTTACTCAGGGTAGTCGCAGTGGCCATGGCATCAAGGGCGCGAGCCATCTCCTCGCGGTCATCGAAGTGATGAACGGTATCGCCAATCAACTGTCCTACCTCATGGCCCTTGCCGACGACGATGACAGCATCACCCGGCTGCGCCCACGTCACGACCTCATCGATGGCCTCGGCGCGGGAGCCAACTTCTCGAATATCGGCCGACGGGTTCGCCTCGCGGGCTCCCGCCAGCACGGCAGCGCGGATGGCGGCCGGGTCTTCGGTTCGGGGATTGTCGTCGGTGACGACAACAAGGTCGGCGCCATTCGCGGCCGCCGCGCCCATAAGCGGGCGCTTGGAAGAGTCACGGTCGCCACCTGCGCCAACGACGATGCCGATGCGGCCCGCGCTGCCGTCCAACTGCGTACGCAGGGTGTCCAGCACAGCCGCGATTGCAGCCGGCTTGTGTGCGTAGTCAACCACGGCGACAAAGTCTTGGCCGCGGTCGATGCGCTCCATGCGGCCTGGGACCGCCACCTTTTCGACTCCTTCGAGGAAAACTCGTGGCTCGACTCCCACAGCGGCGGCCATTCCCGTCGCGAGTGCCGCATTGGCAATGTTGAAGGTGCCCGGCATGGGCAGGCGGAATTCATAAGTACCGGCCTGCTCACCAGAGGCGACCTTGAGTTCCACCTGCTGTGCACCGGTGACCTCGGTGCTGAGCTGGCGGCCAGTGATATCAGCCTCGCGAGCCTCCGAACCCGTCGACACCTGAATCACCGGGCGTGCAGCTGCTCGCTGCGCCATGCGACGCCCCCATTCGTCATCGATGCAAATCACTGAACGGTCGGCGGCTTGGGGGCCGTCGAAAAGCATGGCCTTGGCCTCGAAATAGTCCTCCATTGTCGGGTGGAAGTCCAGGTGGTCCTGGCTCAGGTTGGTAAAGCCGCCCACGTTGAAGTGCGTGCCTTGAACTCGCCCCAAGGAAAACGCGTGGGAGGACACCTCCATCACGACGTGCGTGACGCCCTCGGAAACCATTCGCGCAAAAAGCTCCTGCAAAGTCGGCGCCTCCGGAGTGGTCAGGGAGGTCGGGACCGGCTCGCGGTTGATGCGAGTGCCCGTCGTGCCGATGAGGCCGACCGAATAGCCCGCGTGCAACAGCCCCGCCTCAAGGAGGTAACTCGTCGTAGTTTTACCGGATGTGCCCGTCACGCCGAGGATGGTGAGCTTTTGCGTGGGATGGCCATAAATCTCGGCAGAGACGGTACCGAGGATGGCGCGGATATCCTCCACCACGAGAATCGGCCGCGACTCCCCTGCTTCGACGAGAATGCGCTGGCCTTCGGCATCCGTAAGAATGGCAGCCGCCGCGGTATCTGCGGCGAACTTCGCGCCATGTACGCGTGTTCCAGGAAGCGCCGCGAACAGGCCGCCGGGCGGCAGCGTCGCAGAATTCAATCCACAGGCCCCCACGGTGATCGAGGCATCCCCGATCACCGTGCCCCCAGAAATCTCTGCTAGGCGCTCAAGGCTGGTGCTGCTTGTCACGATGCTTCCTCTTCTCTGTTCTTCTGTGCTCTAGGTGTATTTATCGGCGCTGTTGCTTTTACTCAGCACGCAAGGTCAGTTTCGGTGCTGGCGGGGAGGGCGGGATATTGTCGCGGTCTAGCAACCAGGATGCAATATCGCTGAATATAGGGGCCGCGGATTGACCGCCGGATCCGTCGTCGTTGACACCGGATCCAGGTTCATCAAGCATGACGGCGACGACGAAGCGGGGGTCGTCGGCAGGCGCAATGCCGGCGAAGGTGATCCAGTACTTGGAGTTGGAATAAGCCCCAGTTTCCTCATCGACTTTCTGCGCGGTACCGGTCTTGCCGGAGAGCTGATAACCCTCGATATTGGCATTTCCGGCGGTACCGTTGTTAATGCCCTGCGGGTCATCCTGGAAAACGGCTCGGAACATGTCCACTACTGTGCGCGCGGTTTCGGCGCTGACCACCCGGGTGGTCTCGGGCTCGTCCAGCTCTTCCTTCGTCCCGTCCGGCGCGGTAATCGAGTCAATGATGCGCGGCTCGATGCGCTCACCATCATTGGCTAGGGCCTGGTAAATAGATGCCAATTGCAAGGCGGTCCATGATTGGCCTTGGCCGATGGGCAGGTTAGCGAACGTTCCGCCGGACCACTGCGAGCGATCGGGAACAAGTCCCGGGGACTCGTTGGGCAGCTCAATGCCGGTAGTCTGGCCGAGGCCGAACTTCTTCAGGTAGTCGGCATACTTATCTTGGCCGAGTCGATCCGCCAACATCAGCGTTCCCACGTTCGATGACTTACCGAAGACGCCGGTCGTGGTGTAGGGCTCGACGCCGTGCGGCCAGGCATCATTCACAGTCACGCCGGCCATGTCGATGGAACCGGGCACCTGCAGAACCTCATTGGGGTCAGTAAGCCCCTCTTCAATGGCTGCTGCGGCGGTGATGATCTTTGCCACCGAGCCCGGCTCGAAGGGGTGCGAGACAGCAAGGTTATCGAAGGTCTTATTCTTGTCCAGCTGCTTTTCGATGTCCTTGTTCGGATCAACCGTTCCAGTATTTGCCATCGCCAAAACCTGGCCGGTAGCTGCGTCCAAGACGACTGCCTCGGCGCTCTTCGCCTTCGAGTTGGCCTTCGCCTTCTCCAGCTTCTGCTGCACGTAAGTCTGCAAGTCGAGGTCCAGCGTCAGCGTCACGTTCTTGCCGTCGGTGGTGGGCACCTGATCGCGGAGAGTACCTGGGATGACCTGGCCGCTGGCGGAAACGTCCTCCGTCGAGCTGCCATCGATTCCCGTGAGGGTGGTGTCTCCGGAAGCTTCGAAACCGAATTGGCCTTGGCCATCCATGGATACCTTGCCAATGACGTTCTCAGCGATCGATCCGTTGGGGTACTGGCGGATTTGCTGTTCATCGGCAGCCAGGCCGTGGTATTCCTCAGCGATGGCTACCGCGACATCCGGGTCGACGTTTCGCACGAGAACCTCGTACTGGGTATCGGCGCGGAGCTTATCCATGATCTGCTCCGAATCCACGTCGCCAGCGTCGATGCCCGCTTCCTTCAGCTTGTCCGGGATTCCCTTCGACATGTCGGTGAGCCTCTCTGTCACCTTGTCGTCGAGGTAGGTCTTCTTTGCGTCGGGCGCTAGGGACGCAAACTCGGCCTCGTCGGAGGCCTTCTGCTCTTCCTGTTCACGAAGCTCATCGCGCAGGCGGGTCGGTGACACAGTCAAGGACCGAGCGCGCATGGTGTAGGCCAAACGCTGGCCATCGCGAGCAAGAATCTCGCCACGCCCAGCGGTATCCACATAAACACGAGTTCGCTGTTCTGCGGCCTTCGCTGCCAAGTCTGGGCCCCACACGATCTGCACCCATGCGAGGCGCCCCATCCACGCCAGCATGACGACGAGTAGTACCGCCGCAATGACATGAACGCGACGGTGCATCGTCTTTTGCTGGCTCATAAACGGCTTGCCGGTACGCGGGTTTCGGGAACGGGTCGCGGGAACGACGCGGTCGGCGTCGTAACGCTGCCGTGGTTGGTGAGAGGTACCGCGCGGTTGGGCGGCACGGGCGGCGGAAACGCGCCTCGGGCGCCGGCCACCTGAGTGTGGTGGGGTCACACGTCACCTTTCTATCTGCAGCGAGGATGGTATTTGAACAGCTAAACATCGTGCCCCCACTGGTGCGGGGGTGGAGATGAACTCATCCCGAATTGTGCCCTATGATCGCCGCCCGTCCACGCAGGCACGCGCGGAGCGGGAAGGGATTCTACCCCCGAGCGGCGTAAGGAGCCTGAGCTGGGATGTCCGGCAGCTCTACGTTTCCTTCACCCGACTGACCTCCCTCGGAGTTGTCTCCCGAACGTGAATCATTCGGGGAAGAGCTCTCACGCTCGCCCTGCCTTCCGTTGAGATTCGGGCGGGCGTTCAGGTTGTCGGACATGTTGGCGGTCGCGTTCGGGTCACTGGAAGCCTGTCCCGGGCGGACCGGCTCGCCGTTGACATCGATGACCGATTCCATATCCGGAGTTGCCTCACGCTTTTGTTCCACGTTGCCGTCCGGACCGACTTCCACAACGCCCGGCTGGACCGGGATACCCATCTTGGCTTCGTGGGCACGGCGGGCAACATCGGAGGCGGAGCGAACATTTTCCAAGTCTCGGTTGAGAGTTTCTATCTGGTTATCCAGCGTGGATTCCTGGGCGGTAAGCTCCTGAATCTTGAAAGTCTGGGACGTCGACAAGCCCGAAAGCCACATGGCCGCAGCCACACCAGCGATAAGTAGGCCGATGGCAATGAAGGACAGGCGGGCGAAAAGACCAGTGACCCGAGTGGGCTGCACAACACGGCGCCCACGATTACTCACTACCTGCTTCGACCCAAGGCGGTTTCCCCGCAGGCTGGTTGCACCCCGTCGTGAGGGCACTGTGCCGCGATGCGGAGTGCGGCTGGGCAGCGGCGTGGTACGGCGACCCCGCTCAAGCAGTGCGGTCCCCTGCCCCGAGACGTCGGCTCCAGTAGTGAAATCGCGGCTAGCGCCCATGGTGTGGGTCCTCTCGTGGTCGCGGCGGTCGGTTGCCTGTGCAGTGCGGTCTCTCAACGTCATGGCCTACCTCCCGGTTCATGAAAAGACGGGGTCCCTTCAAGACGCTCGAGAGCGCGCACCCGGACGGATGCCGCCCGCGGGTTCTCCGCAATCTCTTCCTTGCTCGCCTTCTCGGCCCCACGCGTCACAATGGAGTAGTGCGCCGCGGTGCCCGGGAGATCCATGGGCAGGCCCGCCGGTGTGGTCGAGGTGCTGAGTTTGGTGAAGGCATGCTTGACGATGCGATCTTCGAGCGACTGGTAGCTCATAAACACCGCGCGCCCACCAACGGACAGGGCATCCGTGATTACGGGGATAACCTGCTCAATCGCTTCAAGCTCGCGGTTGACCTCGACGCGCAAAGCCTGGAAGGTTCGCTTCGCAGGGTGGCCGCCGGTGCGGCGAGTTGCCGCCGGGATAGCGGCGTACAACAGCTCAACTAATCGCGCGGAATTGCTGAAAGGTTCCTTTTCCCTTTCCCTGAGCACAGCGGACGCAATCTTGCCGGCGAAGCGCTCATCACCATAAGTCTTGAGGATGCGGGCAAGCTCGCCGTGACTATACGTATTCAGAATGTCGGCGGCCGTCATTTCCTGGCGTGGGTCCATGCGCATATCCAGCGGCGCGTCGGTCTTGTACGCAAATCCGCGGTCGATCTGATCGAGCTGCATGGATGACACACCAAGATCAAACAGCGCCCCGGCAATGCCGTGCTCCCGCGCGATAGAAAAAATTTCGTGCTCGCCCTGCGCAATGGCGCTGCCCACCTCGTCGAAGCGCGCGTTGACGGCGACGAAGCGGTCAGCGAAGGGACTGAGACGGCGAGAAGCATTGCTCAAGGAGGCGGAGTCACGATCCACACCAATGATGCGTGCGGCGGGAAAGCAGTTGAGGAAGTACTCACTGTGGCCGCCGGCGCCGAGGGTGCCGTCGACAATCACTGCGTTCTCCCCTGCCGCTTCAACCGCTGGGGCAAGCAGCTGAGCCATGCGCGCACGCATGACGGGGACATGGCCATGGTTGTCATTCACGTCGTAGGTAATAGTGCCATTGCGGTCCACAGCTGCTGTCCCCCTTTCCGTTCAGGCGCCTGAGGCTGCTGTCTGATGTGGTCGATAAAAAATCGAGTGCGTATAGGGCCCTGTCCGAGGAAGGGTTCTGATGTCGGGGAAGTACACCAGCTCATCCTCCTCGGGCAGAGTCCGTACACGCACTCTCGGTGCACCGGGCTAGCCCTAAAGCAGTCCGGCAAGTACGTCATCGGCGTCTGCCGCCGAGTAAGCGTCTTCAGTTTGCGCCTGGTATTCAGCCCATGCGGCTGCGTCCCAGATTTCGAGGAAGTCGACCGAGCCCACAACCACGCATTCCTTCGTCAGGTTTGCGTACTCACGGTGGCCTGCAGACAGCGTGATACGCCCGTGCCCATCGGGACGCTGCTCGTCCGCACTCGCTGCCAAGTTACGGATGAACGCACGTGCGTCCGGGTTGGTACGAGACACAGCCGCAGCCTTCCTGGCTCGTGCCGCGAACTCCTCGCGCGGGTACACCGCAAGCGAGTGATCCTGCCCCTTGGTGACCATGAGGCCACCGGCCAGTTCTTCGCGAAACTTCGCTGGAAGCGTAAGCCGCCCTTTGTCATCGAGCTTGGGAGTGTAGGTGCCGAGAAACATCCCCGGGTCCACCTTCCTGTCACTCGAAAACTCCGGATTCCTCTCGCGACAAGAGAACAACTCTCCTCCGCTGCGCCCCACTCTACCCCACTTTCCCCCACCACCAACACCTTTAGCACCCCACCCTCCCGCGTGTCACAATAAATCCCCAGATAAAAGGATGTTTTTCCGGTGGGAAGTTTTCCCGGCGCCCCCTTGACATACCGCTAAAGTAGGGACCCTCCCCGGGCAATCACCCACGCAACTTCCACCCCTTAGAAACTAAATCTCCTCACCAGCCCCAGAATCCTGCAACTTTGCCCGCCCCACCCCCAACAAAACCGCCAGCGGCACCCAGGCTCCAGCCCCCAGCCCACACGAGTGGGTGAAAGTGGGGAATTGAGGGAAAGCGACCAAAAGCGCCGCCACCACCGCCTCCCTTTTTTAGAAACGCCGCGTTCCTATGATAGAAACAGTGTGTTGCCATCTTGAGAACCACGGGATGGCGCTCCATTAGTTTTCTTCACCCACTAGGAAGATCCCCTATGTATCTAGCTTGGCGCGAGATGCTCTTCGCGCGTACCCGATTCATCCTCATGGGCGTTGTCCTTGCCCTCATGTCCATGCTCGTCGTCATCATCTCCGGCCTCACAGCAGGTTTGGTCAACGACGGCGTCTCCGGACTAAAAGCAATGGATGCCGACGTCGTCGCTTTCGCCGACGGCACCCAGAAAGACTCAGCTTTCACCCGCTCGGTTGTCGATGCCTCTGATAGCGAGTCCTTCGCTCAGCACGACGGCGTGGAAGAAGCCGCTCCTCTTGGCCTGACCATCGCCAATGCCCATAACCAAAACGGCACGGCAGTGGACCTGACCCTGCTGGGAGTAGAACCGGACTCCTTCGTGGCACCGGCAGGTTTGCCCGCACTTGACACCAACCGGGTCGACGGCCAGCCCAGCAACACCAAGCACGACATCATCGTCTCCTCCACCCTGCACGATGAAGGCATCGAGGTCGGCGACACCATCACGCTCGATCGCTTGGATATCCCGCTGAATGTCGTTGGGTTTACCGATAACCAACGCACCTTCGGACACGTGGACGTGGCCTACCTTCCGCTCGACATCTGGCAAGAGATCCACGCTGGCGGTCGCCACGGCGAAGCCGTGAACCCAGACGCTTATGACGAAGCCTCCGTCATCGTCGCCCGCACGTCAGACAAGCCGGACACCGAGGCCCTCTCGGAACAGTCCGGCCTGGATGTTCGAACCCTCAAGGAAAGCTTCGACTCCTCCCCCGGCTACACCGCCGAGATGATGACCTTATCCATGATCACGTGGTTCCTGTACGTCATCGCCGCACTCGTGACCGGCGCCTTCTTCCTCGTGTGGACCATTCAGCGGGCCGGCAATATCGCCACCCTCCGCGCGATGGGCGCGACCAAGGGTTTCTTGTTGCGCGATAGCCTCGGCCAGGCAGTCGTCATCCTTGTCTTGTCCATCCTGGCGGGTGCGCTTGTCGCCGTCGGCCTGGGCAGCCTCCTGGAGCAGACTGCCATGCCTTATGCCACCGAATTCAGTTCCGTCATCAGTGGCGGACTCATCCTCTTCGTCGCTGGTCTGCTCGGCGCTTTCATCGCCGTTGTCCGTGTCACCCGAACCAACCCCCTCGCAGCCCTAGGAGAAAACCGATGAGCCCAGCTTTGGAACTAAAAGACGTCACCGTCAGCTACACCGATGGCGATTCGCAGGTTAAGGCACTCGATTCCGTCAACCTCAGCATCAATCCCGGCGAATTCGTTGCCGTGGTCGGACCATCAGGTTCCGGCAAGTCCACGCTGCTCGCTGTTGCGGGCGCATTGACGACGCCCGATTCCGGCCAGGTCCTCGTTGCGGGCGAGGACATCGTGCAGCTTGGCGACGCCCAACTGGCACAGATCCGCCGCAACCACATCGGCTTCGTCTTCCAGTCCACCGGAAACCTTCCTTCCGCGTTGACTGCGGAGGAACAGCTCGAGCTGGCCAGCAAAGTCATTGGTAAGACTGGGCGCTATTCCAGCACTCAACTCCTCGACAAGGTTGGCATGAAACATCGCGCCAAGCACCGCCCGGGCGGCTTGTCCGGCGGTGAACGGCAGCGCGTTGGCATCGCGCGTGCACTCGTTGGCAACCCCCAGGTGCTGCTTGTCGACGAACCCACCGCAGCCCTAGATCGTGCACGCTCCCAGGAGATCGTTGCGCTCTTGGCAAAGGAATGCCACGACTTTAACGTCGCGGGCGTCATGGTCACTCACGACTACGAGGTTCTCGATCACTGCGACAAGGTCTATGAGATGGTCGACGGCCGCTTAACACCGGCCACCGCATCCGCCCAGCGATAAGCAAAGAATGCGCAGCTTAACGTAGACTCACACGCATGCCAAAGATCACTGAAACGACAGTAGCCGAGCACCGCGCCGTCCAGCACCGTGCGGTGCTCGAGGCTGCCGAAAAGCTGATCATCACTAGCCATGGTGCAGTCCCCACCTTGGCCGAAGTTGCCGCAGAAGTCGGGCTTGCCCGCCCCAGCATCTATCGATACGTATCATCCCAGCACGATCTACTGGTACAGCTGCTTATTCAGGCGACCCAATCGTGGAATGAGCAACTCGAGGCCGCCATGAAGGTAGCCTCCCCGGAGCCTAAGAAGCGCATCCACGCCTATGTCGACGCCACGCTCGATCTCTTCATTCATAGTGCACACGGCCATTTAATGACCGCCGCACAGCACTTCCCCCAGGCCTTTGCTGACGAGGCAGTACAGAAGTCTCATGGCGGCTTCGCCTCCATCGTTGACGAGTTCTGCCCCGGCGTTTCCCCAGTAGATATCTCGTTGCTCAATGCGGCCATCGTCCGCGCCTCTGAGCTGGCGGACGGCTCACCGGAAAAGCTCAACAGCGCAACGCAAACCCTCTACGCAATGGCCGAAGCCATCCTACCCTAGGCCACCACATCAAAAGAGCCCTCCGCGGATTAAAGCGGAGGGCTATTCGGGACCAGCTTTGGGACCGGTTCTAGACGCTTAGCGACCTTCGAAACGACGACGGAAATTGTCTTCGAGGCGGTTTCCAACGTCGCTACCGCCCTTCTTGGATTGCTTGCCGCGACCCCGAGTGGACGACTGCGCACCGACTGCAACCAGAGAATCCTCCGAGTTCCCGCGCAGCATCCAGACGCCGGATCCAAACATGACTAGGAAGCCGAGGACCGAGAGGCTCACAAACCACAGGGATTGCTGGGCCAACGCAATACCGCCCACCATCATGCAGAGACCGACAACAATCAAGGCAACTCCACGGAGGGTGATAGCGCCCGAGTTTGCGTCGAAAGAAGTTTCACCGGACACCGACGCACCAAAATCAGGATCATTGGCCAGCAACGACTGCTCAATTTCACGCAGCGCTTGCTGTTCGTGCTCAGAAAGGGCCACAGCGTCCTCCGTAGTGGGTTGGGTTTAGGTAGTGGAACTGGGAAATAGGATTACTACCTCTATAACGTCAAGGATAGCGAGATAGTTCCCGCAAAGACAGTCCACACGTTTTAAACGCGCTACGCCCCACTACTGTGGCCCCGCGCTCCGTATTAAGCCGCGAGACCACCGAAGCCCAGCTCAGACTCAGTCGCATCCACATAGCGGGCGGCAAGCGCCACATAGCGATAGACCGTATCAGGATCAGGGACCGGATCCAGTCCGGATGCCACTCGCGAACGCACACGCGAGTAGTCCTTAAACTCCGCTGCCCACTGCGCATCAGCCGGGCCGATGAGCGCCACTTGCTCCCAAGCGGAGGTAGGCAAGCGCCGGCGACGTGACACCGTGGACGCCGCTACCCGAGCCCCGGCAGCGCGCAGCGAGGCGCGATAGGCCATTTCCAAAGCGTCCGCGAAACGCCCCTCCGCCGCGCTCTGGCGCGCCTCCACCAACAAATCCAACGCTTGACCCACGAAACGATCGCGCCGTACGCACTGCAACGCCTCCAGGTTACGGCTCCGCGCCGCTGCTGTTGCTGAGATTACCTGTGCCATGACCTCTCCCCCTCGGGCTTCTTCCTGAGCTTGTCAATAGAGACTGTGTTGCTGATTTCCTGTCGTTGTTTGTTGACGCGATTCACCTTAAAGCCGCCTTCCTACATCCACCGCTAATTCTAGTCCACATGTTCGAAATTGACAATAGTTTTACTGAACTTCTCCACGTTTTTCGAACATGCACATCAACTTTGCTCGGAATGGGTTCGCCGCCTGCTTTCACATACCGCAAGAATCTGTTGTTATTAGACATGTGAGTTACACGCTGCGCCGCCTAAGCCCCCAAGAGTTCGCCATTGCCCTCCCGCACTTGGTGGATATCTACATTGCAGCGATGAACTACGACCCCTCAGTACGCAACAGCTCCATCATGCGGTGGCGCGGGGATCTCATACGCCCGGGGTTTTCCTGCGTGGCGGCCACCTCCGAAAACGGCATCACCGGATTTGCCTACGGCTTTCTAGGCTCTCCTGATACCTGGTGGGACAAGCAACTCCGCCGAGCGCTCTCCAACAACGGCGGCGCAACTCCAGAGCAAGAAGAGGTTCTCCACAACTATTTTGAGTTGGCGGAAATCCACGTAGTGCCCGAGGCACAGGGCCACGGTCTGGGCCGTGCGCTGCTTGAAGCACTGGCCTGGAACCTCCCCGCCCGCTACATCCTGCTCTCCACACCTGAGGTTCCCAATGAAGCCAACTCCGCCTTCGGCCTCTACCGCAAAATGGGCTTTAGTGACTTCCTTCGCCAGCTCCATTACCCCGCCGATTCACGCCCCTTCGCCATCCTGCAATCAGCTGTGCCGCTAGCACCAGCCGGTACCGCTTAACCTGGCGTCTAATCCGTGAGCCTGCCCAGGTAGAGTGGCAGGCGTGACTACTCCGCAAATACCTTCCCTGGACGATATTCCCGTAGCCGTACGTGAGGAGCTCGCGCTTTTCCTAGATAGTCAGCGCGACGCCATCGCGTCCATCGGTTCCCCGGTGACTAACGCGATCTCCTATTTGGAATCCTTCGTGCTGGACGGCGGAAAACGCATCCGCCCTCTCTACGCGTGGGCAGGTTTTATCGGCGCACATGGGCTCGAGGGCACGGAGTCCCCACAGGCGATGCTCCGCGCAGCTTCTTCCCTAGAATTCATCCAGGCTTGTGCCCTCATCCACGATGACATCGTGGATGCTTCCGATACCCGGCGCGGCAATCCCACCGTCCACCGTGGCGTAGCCGCTCGCCATAGGGAGCTCGGGCTCAGCGGTGACGCTGACTTCTTCGGGCAGTCACTCGCCATCCTCGTGGGCGATATGGCCTTGGTCTGGGCCGAGGACATGCTCCAGGATTCCGGGCTGAGCCCCGAGGCGCTCGCGCGCGCTCGGGCGCCGTGGCGGGCGATGCGCCGCGAAGTTATCGGCGGGCAAATGCTGGATATTTGCCTCGAAGCGGAAGGCTCCGAGGATGCAACGTTGGCGGACTCAGTAAACCGTTTCAAGACCGCCGCGTACACCATCGAGCGCCCGTTGCATTTGGGCGCAGCCGTAGCAGGAGCACCCGAAAAGCTTGTTGCCGCTTTCCGCGGCTATGGACAAGACATCGGGGTCGCATTCCAGCTCCGCGATGATTTGTTGGGGGTCTTTGGTGACCCAGCAATTACTGGCAAGCCCGCCGGTGATGATCTGCGCGAGGGCAAGCGCACGGTCCTCTTGTCATTGGCTCTGCAACGTGCGGATACCACTGATCCCGCTGCTGCCGCGGAGCTTCGCCGACTCATCGGCCAGACGGAGGATCCCGCAGATATTGCCCGCATGGCCCAGATCATTGCCGATTCCGGGGCACCGGATGTCGTCGAGCAGCGCATCAGCGATCTCACGCGCTCGGGCCTTGACCACCTTCATAATGCCCAGGTCGCCCCCGAAGTCACGGCAACGCTGGAAGAGCTTGCCCACAAATCCACCGCACGCCGGATGTAGCATGGCCCGCTCCGCATCCGCGCGCGTATCCCTGCGCATTCCCAACCCCCTTCCTTTGGGCATCGTCTCCGCGGCGATCCTTGCTCTCGCCTCCTTCTCTGGTGGCGCAACCCGGAACCGCGGCGGCTTTCTTGAGGCACTCAATATCGGTTTTCTCGCGTATGGCCACGGCCGCAACATCGGCATAGTCCTCTATTGGGTTGGCCTCTTTGGATTGGTCGCCGCGTGGGTCCTGGCTGGGCGTTATCTCATCGCCCCACAGCTCAAGAACCCGCAACCCGACGGCGCGCTGTCTGACATCCGCCGAATGCTGATGTGCTGGGTTGCCCCGCTGTTGTGCGCGGCCCCACTGGCTTCGCGGGACGTGTACTCCTATCTCATGCAGGGAGCCATGGTGCGCGATGGTTTCGATCCTTATGTCGAAGGCGCGGCTGTTAACCCCGGCCCCTTCCTGCTGGAAGTCTCACACGACTGGCGAAACACCACTACGCCTTATGGTCCGCTGCACTTGTGGATGGGCAACGGGGTAACCAACCTCGTGGGGGACAATGTCGCCGCGGGCATCATCGTCTATAAGGCGATATCGGTCCTCGGCTTTGCCGCCATCGCTTGGTCGATTCCACGCCTTGCACGCAGCATCGGGGGCGATCCGGCGCTAGCACTGTGGTTGGGTGTAGCGAATCCAGTGATTCTATTGCACCTCATCGGCGGCATGCACAATGAATCGGTCATGGTGGGCTTGGTATCGCTGGGATTGCTCGCCGCGGTTCACAACAAGTTTCATCTCAGCCTCCTTCTTGTCGGCGTAGCGGTGTCGCTCAAAGCCACAGCTGTATTCGCCGCACCGTTTATCGTGTGGCTCATGCTGCACCACTGGGCGCCGAAAGGCACCACGCCACTCAAGCGCTTCGGGGTCTTTCTCCTGTCCGGCATCGTTGCCGTGGCGGAGGTCGCGCTGGCGGTGGCGGTGATTACGTGGGCGTCGGGAAGCTCGTGGGGCTGGTTGTCACAAATCAGCGGCAATTCCAAGGTGATCAATCCCCTGGCCGGCCCTACCTTGCTCGCCGACATTCTGGTACCGCTCATCCAGGTCTTCTCCCCCGATACCACCTATAACGGGGTGCTCAGCGTGTTGCGTTCAATTGCGATGATCCTCATGCTCCTCGGCCTCGTCATCGTGTGGTGGTGGGGGCGAACGGGCGTGCGCCGCGCGATTGCCGCTACGGCTGCTGCCTACCAGGTGGCGTTCGTCTTCAACTCTGTGACGCTTCCCTGGTATTACGCCTCCGTGCTCACGCTCATGGGAACCTTCCGCCCACCGCTGCCCTTGATCAAACTAACCACCGGCGTGGCCCTCTTTATCGGAGTGGCCTTCGCTGGCGACGGAAACCACCAGCTCTATAACTGGTTCTGGGACATCGCCATGGTGGTCGTGGCATGGTCAGCAACGCAGTGGATTTTCGATGGTGTTCCACGCACCACCGCGGCCATGGATGAGGCTGCTACTGCTAAAACGCCGAAGCCTGCGCGCGCCGAATAACCTCGCGCGCAAGGTGCCCGTGGAGCGCGTCAATGGGGCGGCCTGGCAAAGACTCATCTTCGGTAAACAGGTGCGCCAGAATCTCATTGTCGCCCCACCCGTTGTCCGAAAGAACTGTAATGACACCGGACACGTGCTTGGAAATGACGCCCTTGGAATTGAAGAATGCCTCCGGGACGAGGCGCTCCCCCTCGGCGTTTCGCCACACGATGAATTTACGCGCGTTGAGCAGGTCGAAGACGCGAGTGATGGGAAGATCGAGCTTTTCAGCAACCTCAGCGAGCGTCAGCAGCTTTTCGCCGGCGAGGAGCTGCGGTAGTTCCGGGTGCGGATTCTCGAAGTTGTTCTCAGAATTAGTCACGGACACAACTGTAGCCGGATCACACTTTGGGGCGCTGATCGGCCATACTGGAATCCATGACAAGGCTGAACGTGGGCGACATTCTCGAAGGACGCTACCGCATCGATCAGCCGATCGCTCGCGGCGGCATGTCCACTGTGTATCGCTGTGTCGACATGCGCTTGGGCCGCGCAGTAGCCGCCAAGGTCATGGATGAGCGCTATCACGATGACCCTGTCTTCGTCACCCGCTTCGAGCGCGAGGCCCGCGCCATGGCGCAACTCAGCCATCCCAACCTCGTCGCCGTGCATGATTTCTCCGCGGATGGGTTGCCCATCTATCTCATCATGGAGCTCATCACCGGCGGCACCTTGCGCGAGCTCCTTGCTGAACGCGGCCCCATGCCGCCACATGCCGCAGCCGACGTCATGCACTCCGTGCTGGCCGGGCTCACCGAGGTCCACCACGCCGGCCTCGTGCACCGCGATATCAAGCCAGACAACGTTCTCATCACGGACAACCACCGCGTTAAGGTCGGCGATTTCGGCTTGGTGCGCTCCGCCAAGGCGGAGCACGATAGCTCGGGTCAAATCGTCGGCACCGTCAGCTACCTCTCCCCCGAGCAGGTTACGGGTGCGGATATCACCCCGGCTTCCGATGTCTATTCGGCCGGAATTGTCCTGTTTGAGCTCCTTACCGGCACGGTCCCCTTCCACGGCGAGACCCCACTGGCCCACGCCACAGCGCGCGTGCACGCGGATGTGGTGGCGCCGTCCTCACGCATCGAGGGGGTGCCTATGCTTTTCGACGCCCTCGTGGCCACCGCCACCGCGCGCCAGCCGGCCGAAAGGTTTGCGGATGCCGGCGAATTCCTCGATGCGCTGGATGATGTATCCCGTGAACTGCAGCTCCCGCAATTCACCGTCCCCGTCCCGCGGAACTCAGCTGCTGCACGAACAGCCGCTGTGCCCACGGATTTTTCAGGGGCAGGCAATACCCGGGTCTTCGAAGCCACCTCCACGATCCCGGCGCCTCAACCGCCCACGCGGGAAACCCGTGTAGAGCCTCGAAACGATGCTTTTCTCCCGCCGGCCGCACCGGTAAATCCCCCGGCACCGTCCCCTGCGGTAGCAGAACCTTCTGCGCCGCTTCCCCCGGCCGGTGCCGAGGAGGAGCCAGAAGAGCGCCCTTTGAGCAACCGCAGCGCCATCGCGCTTATAGGTTTCCTCATACTAGTCGGGCTTGCCACCTTGGCCGTCGCCGTGGCGGCCTGGTGGTTTGGCTCCGGAGAATACGGCACGTGGCCGATTCTCTGGAGGCCATATTAGCCTGCGCAACTTCTAGTTGCGCAGCATCTCGGCGATAAGGAAGGACAGCTCCAGCGATTGCTGCGTGTTCAGACGCGGATCCACGGCGGACTCGTAGCGGCCCGGCAGATCCACGTCCGTGATGTCCTCAGCGCCGCCGAGGCACTCGGTGACGTCCTCGCCGGTGAACTCTAGGTGGACACCACCCGGGTGGGTACCCAGTTCACGGTGCACCTCGAAGAAGCCCTGGACCTCGTCGACGATCTTGTCGAAGTGGCGGGTCTTGTAACCGTTCGATGCCGTGAAGGTATTCCCGTGCATCGGATCGGACTGCCACACAACCTTGTGGCCGGAGTCCTCCACTGCCTTGATGATCGGCGGCAGGACGGAGCGCACCTTATCGTGGCCCATGCGGGCGATCATGGTGAGTCGGCCAGGCTCACGGTTCGGATCCAGACGCTCTGCGTACTGCACAGCCTGCTCCGGGGTTACTCCTGGGCCAAGCTTGATGCCTACCGGGTTGCCGATGATGGAGGCGAAAGCTACGTGGAAATCGTCGAGGCCGCGGGTGCGCTCGCCGATCCACAGCTGGTGAGCGGACAGGTCATAAAGCTTGGTCTCGCCGTTAGCGTCCAAGCCCAAGCGCAGCATGGAACGCTCATAGTCACGCAGCAGGGCTTCATGGGAGCAGTAGATCTGTGCCGAACGCAGGGTCTCGTCTGAGACTCCGCAGGCGTTCATGAAGGCCAGGCCGTTCTCAATTTCATTCGCCAGGGCCTGGTAGCGAGCGCCTGCCGGAGAGTTGGCCACAAACTCGCGATTCCACTCGTGGAGTCGGTAAAGGTCAGCAGTACCGGATTGGGTCAGTGCGCGGACCAGGTTCATGGCCGCCGAGGAGTTCGCGTAGGCACGGATCATGCGGGCGGGATCGTGGCGGCGGGATTCCTCGTTGGCTTCTACGCCGTTGACGATGTCACCGCGGTAGTTGTACAAGCCGTTTGCGTCCAGATCAGAGGAGCGCGGCTTCGCGTACTGGCCAGCGATACGGCCCAGCTTCACCACCGGGGTGGACGCGCCATACGTCAAAACTACGGCCATCTGAAGCAGCGTCTTGATGTTGCCGCGGATGTGCGGCTCCGTATTGGACTCGAAGGTTTCCGCGCAGTCGCCTCCCTGGAGGAGGAAGGCGTTGCCCAGGGCGACGTCGGCAAGCTTGCGCTTGAGGTCCTCGATCTCTGGGGCCACGACGATAGGTGGGACGGATTCCAGGATCTTGCGCACGTTATCGGCTTGCAGCTGATCCCAGCTGGGTTGCTGCTTTGCCTCGCGGGCAATCGCATCTTGAAACTTCTCGTTGATCCCCTCCGGCAGCGGTGGCAAATCAGGGAGCACTTCTTTGGGAATATCTACTGTCCAACTCACACCCAGTATTTAACCATCTTGGGTCTATCGCGCGTTAGTTAATGGCATTTCGGCCACGGTATTAATTCACGCTTTATTAACGCGGTTGCCCCTAGTCAACGGCAAGTGCTGTTCACAAACCCGAAATTTGGCCAGATTATGGCGGGCGTCGACCAACGCGTCATGGTTGCCGTTCGGGACTGGAGGCAGCTTGGGGCGGCCGGCGAATTCCCAATACTGCTTAAGCTCCCGGGTATAGCGCGGCAGGCCCTTGGGCAGACTCGCCATATCGCCCCAGAGTTGCGCAACAACCACGTGGTCATAGGCGCCCACCCAGGCCCACAGCTCGATGGGAGTGGAGTGCCGGCCAAGGAATTTCAGGAGATCTTCGCGGATGGTTTCGCGCGATTTCCAGACCGGATCTGCTGGACTCGGCAGCTTATCCAAAACATTCTCACGCACCCATGCGTTTGCCTTGGCCGGATCGAAGTCTGTGGATACCGCGTAGTATTCGCTACCGTCTTCCCCGACAATTCCGATGGAGACCAATTCAATGGTCGATCCGTCCTCGATAAATTCGGTGTCGTAGAAGTAGCGCACGCCCCGTATCCTAGTCTCCCGCCCACATAGGCCTGCCCACTGGGGGTCTATACTCAACTGCGTGAAGAAAGCTCTCTCCTCCCCTCTCCTCCCCTTGTTCATAGCAGGGCTGGCCTCCCTAGCGTGGATTATCCAGCTTCCGGCATTATTCAGCAGCGGCAGCATTGCGCCTTATTACCACATTGACCTCGATGTCTATCGCGAGGGAGGACGCGCGCTTCTACGCGGAGAAAATCTTTACGCACAGAGCTATGTGCTCGACAACGGCTTTTCGCTGCCTTTTACCTACCCGCCTTTTGCTGCAGCGCTTTTCGCCATGGTGTCATGGCTCCCGTTGTGGCCGCTGTCCATTCTTCTCACCGCAGCATCGCTCGGGGCGCTGTGGGTTTGCCTGTATGCCGTGATTTCTCGGAGCTGTGCTACTGAGCGACCTGGTTGGTGGTCCTCGTGGGCATTGTGCGCCTGCATGCTGATGGAACCGGTTACTGAGACGCTCAGCTTCGGCCAAGTGAACCTTTTGTTGACCGCGGTAGTCATTGTAGATTGCCTACTGCTGAGCCCACGAAGCTCGTGGCGTGGTGTGCTTACGGGCATTGCAATAGCCATCAAGCTCACCCCAGCGGTCTTCCTCGCCGTGTTTTTCGTTCGCCGCGACTGGCGCGCTCTTGCCACGGCGGTGGTCTCCTTTGTCGCATGTGGTGTAGTGGGGCACCTCGCCTCCCCGGCGAGCTCAGCGGTGTATTGGACCGATACCCTCCGTGATTCCTCGCGCATCGGTGGGCTGGCCTACTCCGGCAACCAATCACTCCGTGGCTTGCTAAGCCGTATTGTCCCCGAGCAAGCAACGACCCTTTGGGTTCTCGGATGCATCGCCATCGTCGCGCTTCTGTGGTGGCTCATGGAACATACGTCATCGCAGGTTGAGCTCGTGCTACTCGCTTCCTCGGCGGCGCTGCTGTGCTCCCCGGTCTCGTGGTCTCACCATTTCACGTGGCTCTGCTTGGCAGCGGTCTATCTGACCGCCCGCCGACACTGGTTCCTAGCTGCCCTCACAGGGCTGACGTTGCTGGCCCGCGGCCACTGGCTCATCCCGCACAATGAGCAGCTGGAACTGACGTGGTCGTGGTGGCAGCAGATTCCGGGCAACGACTATTTCTTGCTCGTCGTGTTTCTTGTCGCGGTGAGCTGCTGGCTCAGGCTTGAGCCTACAGACGACGGTTCCGTTTTTCGCCGACTCGCACCGATCGGCGGCGGTTTAAGCGTCCAGCCCACGACGGGCACCTTGCCCAAAGCCCAAAGTGCTAGCGACGCAACAGCGCAATAAAGAACGCACATGCTAAGCCAGAACCACGTGTTTTCCAGCGGCCACTGGCCCGCCAGGCTAACCTCCCGAGGATGGAGCGCCATGGGGTAGCCATAAAGAATGGTGAGGCCGATGGGATGCCCAAGATAGATAGGCAGCGTGTGAGCACCGATGAAACGCAGACCGGTGGTCAGGGCCGGAATATAGGACACCACCACCGCCACCGCGATTCCCACTGGAACCTCGAAAAACTGCTCTACCATGCGAACAAGGATATGAACGTCATCCCTCACCAGCGCCTCCGTACCAGGCAACAACCACGTAACGTCAACTTCTCCGGAGAAGTTATCCCACGCGCGGCGAGTAAAAAAGCCGATGGCGTAGGCCACTGTCATCCCGGAATACGCCCAAAAACTGCGGTGATCCCATATGCCCTTAAACGGTGCCTCGATGGCTGCAGCAAAGGCAGAAATGGCATCACGGAAGTAGGCGGCGCCGACAAAGACTGGGAGAAACATGATGGCCTTCGCAATCGAGGTGTATTGCGCCTGCCAAGCGATGAACAGAATCGGCGAAAAGCTTAAGGCCACCGCTGCCCACCCGGGGAGCTTGCGTACGCACCACAAGAAAATGTTAAACAGTATCAGCGAATGCAAAAACCATGCCATGGAATGGCCCACGAGCAGGCTGGCCGTCATTTGGCCAACATCGAAGACGGGATCTCCAAAGACCCAGTGGTACTCCACGCGTTTGGTTTGTTGCTCAACGAGCATCCAGACCACATAAGGAACGAGGAAGTACCACAGGCGGCGTGTGAAAAGCTCCGCGAAGCTAAAGCGAAAAACCTTCTGAGCAAAAAAGCCGCTCACCAAGAAGAACAGAGGTAAGCGAAGCGGATCCAGCCAGACGTTAAAGGCCGCCAGCCACGTCTCCCCTGATTCAGGAACGGTGAGCGTGATGTGCAGTAGCACGACGCCCAGGATGGAGATTCCTTTCGCTACATCGGGCCACGCCAGGCGTTTGGTTGGAGAAGAAGACACTGACTACCGTGCCTCCGAACCGGGCTCGGCCCCTTCCGGGTAGCCGTGTCCAGCTTGCAGGGATGCCTTCACATCGGAGGCGTACACGTCGACATAGGGTTTGCCCGCCAACTCAGCCAGCTGCTTCATCACGTAGTCCGTAAAGGCGCGCGCAGTAGCGTGGTCCTGTGGATCAAGGTTGCGCTCGGCAGCCCACGCCTGGGGGTCGATGGGCTCACCCACGCGCATGCCGACGCGAACCGGACGCGGGATCCATGAACCGATCGGGTTTGCCTTCCGGGTATTAATCATGGCGATGGGAATTACCTGCTCACCAGTGGTCAACGCGATGCGCGCCATGCCGGTGCGCCCTTTGTAAATGCGTCCATCGGGCGAACGAGTTCCCTCCGGGTAGATTCCAAAGAGATCCCCACGGCCGATAATGCGTTGCGCGCTCGCTAGCATGGCGTCGCTCGCGTCTTTATTGACGCGGTCAATCGGCACCTGCCCCACGGAGCTAAAGAACCACTTTTGCAGGCCGCCAACGAAACCGGGGGTGGTGAAATACTCGCTCTTAGCCAGAAAAGTAATCTGCCGCGGGCACAACAGAGGGAAGTAGAAAGAATCCATGACGGCTTGGTGAGAGGATGCCAAAATAGCCGAACCGGATTCCGGGATGCGATCCATTCCTTCGGACCATGGGCGGTTCCACACTCGAAGGGCCGGGCCAAAAAAGATGTGCTTAAAGGCCCAGTACCACTTGTTTCGCATCGCTTATAGTCCTATCTGTTTATGCCGAACAGGCCGCGCTGTCCGGTGAAAGAAAAATGTGCGGTGTTAACCTCGGTGCTCCTGGCGGGCGAGATCAGCGACACCAATCATACCCGCCGCGGAACCCAGTTTCGCGGTTGCGACTCGGGCCAGAGGCCTGTGACCGGCCCCGACAATCTGGCTAGCCATGGCTTCCCGTGCCCGATCTAGGTACAGATCCGCGTCCTTGGATACCCCACCGCCGATGACGATCAGCTCGGGGTCAAGGACATCCGCCACCATGGATAGTCCCTGCCCCAACCACTGTCCGAAGTTATCCATGACAGCCAGACCTAGCGGATCTCCCCGGCGAGCGGCCGCGGTGATCTCCTCGCCGGAGGGATTCTCCGGGAGGGTGGTTTCAAAGTCACCGCGCAGATCCGCGCAGGTGTCCGGCAGAGCGGTTCCGGACGCGTAGCGTTCGAGGCAGCCGCGCTTTCCGCACGAACATTGGCGTCCGCCCGGTGAAACAACGAGGTGCCCAAACTCAGGGGCAGTGCCGAAAGCACCGCGGTAAATCGTGCCGTCATTAAATAGCGTGGCTCCAATGCCGGTACCGACAGCGAAGAAAACCCACTCCTTCGCCCCGCGCCCTGCGCCAAAGCGCCACTCCCCCCACGCGGCCGAGTTGGCGTCGTGCTCAAGCCGGACAGGAACGTCCAAGCGCTTGCTCAAGATTTCACGCACTGGGGCGTCCCGCCACGGCAAATGCGGAGCAAAACGCACAATTTCGCATTCGGGATCCAAGAACCCTGCGAGGGCAAGCCCAACGGCATCAATGTCATGGGAAGCTGCGAGGCTGTCGACGCAACGCACGATGTCATCTTCGAGCTCTCGCGCTTCCATGGCCGTAGGCACGCTCATCGAATCCACAATCTCTCCGGCGGGATCAATCACCGCGGCGCGCAGGTTTGTTCCACCAATATCGAACCCGATGGTGAGGCCACTGCGGCCGCCTTCAGCGGAGGGAGTGTGTTCAAGCATGACTAGTAGGATATACCCCGGCTTGCCCTCGATCACATTCAAGAATCTCGCGCAATCGTGCGCCCATGATTTCCCACGTCCAGCGCTCCTCTACGTGGCGGCGCCCGGCTGCCCCCATACGGTGGGCCCGGGGGGCATCGCCAAGCAACGTGCACAGTGCTTCCTCGAGCTCCGGTACCGAAGACCCGCGCACAACGAGCCCTGTTTCCGGAGTCACCGTTTCCGGTGCTCCGCCGGAATCTCCAGCAACCACTGGCAGTCCTGCCGCCTGCGCCTCAAGGTAAACAATGCCGAGTCCCTCGACGTCGAGTCCGCCGCCTCGTGTGCGCGCAGGCATGGCGAATACATCGGCCGCATGGAGGGCCAAACGCAATTCCGCCGTATCCCGCGCCTCCTGAATCACGGCGTCTGGGCAGTACAGATGCGCAAGTTCACGCAAGGTCGGCTCGTAGCGGCCGCGACCGATAATGAGTAATTGCGCATCCGGGATCCGCACACGCACAGCTGGCATAGCGCGCAAGAGTTGGTCCTGACCTTTACGCGGGACCAGGCGGGAGATGCAGACAATTACTGGGCCGGAACCCAACCCGAAATGCGCACGGGCCGCCTGCTTCTCTGCTGCGGTTGCTGGCGTGAAATCCTCCAGGTTGACCGCCGAGGGCAAATGACCCCCCCGCGCACCCGAGCCGAACGCGGGCTCCAACCTGTTGCGCGTGTAGTCCGAGATATACGTGAGGACATCCGAAGACTTACCGATCCTGCACAAGGCTTGCCGTGCCCCAGGAAGCATGGACCACCCCACCTCATGCCCGTGCGTTGTGGCTACGATGCGGCGCGCTCCCGCAGCACGCGCTGCCGGCGCCATGAGCGCGAGTGGGGCCGCGGCACCAAACCACACGGTCTCGATATCGTGTTCTCGGATGAGGCGCTGCATCTGGCGGGCCGTGGCAGGCGTTGGCAGCATGATGGAGCGCGGCCAGCGGACCACGGTATAGGGCAGCGTCGAGTCATACTCCGCAGCGGCGTCCCCGTCTTGGGTCGAGGCAAAGACGATGACATCCTGCGGGTTGAGGGTCGCCAGAAAGTCTCGGAGATAAGACTGAATCCCGCCGATGGTGGGCGGGAAATCATTGGTGACGAGGAGTGTGCGCGGCATGTCCTAATAGCGTACGGCACCTTCCACCGGCATGGAATTCAGCGGCACCACGGCCACGGGGACGCCATAGGTGGAGGCATGAACAATCTGGCCATCACCGATATACATTCCCACGTGGGTAACGCCGGGGTAATAGCCCACAATATCGCCGGGCTGGAGTTGGTCCAGCGGCACCGGCGTACCACCGGCGAGCTGCGCCTGCGAGGTGCGCGGAATGCTCTTGCCCATCTGCTGATAGCTCCACACCATCAGGCCAGAACAGTCAAAAACATCAGGACCCGTTGCGCCCCAGCCATACGGGGCGCCAATACGGCTGAGAGCGGCTTCCACAGCGGCAGAC
Source organism: Corynebacterium sp. HMSC078A10 (assembly GCF_001811565.1). NCBI lineage: Bacteria > Bacillati > Actinomycetota > Actinomycetes > Mycobacteriales > Corynebacteriaceae > Corynebacterium > Corynebacterium sp. HMSC078A10. The sequence goes on from NZ_KV805180.1 coordinate 106,217, forward strand.
CCGGACCCATCGGCCAGCGCAGCCAAGTCAAGGTCGGAGGATCCACCGAAGTGCTGGACCCATGCCTCACGCGCTTCTGGGCTTAAGCCATCAACGGTGGCCTCAAGTTCCTTCTGTTGTTCTTCCAGCTCGGCCTTTTCTTTCAGCACCGAGTCACGCTTTACCTGCAGCTCGTCACGCTTATGGCGTGCCTCCTCGGCGGCATCAACCGCCTCTTGATGCGCGTTGTCGGCCGCTGCGGAAGCCGCGACCATTGCGTCTTCCTCACGCTTCGCGGCCTTGGATAGGGCACCTAGATAGCCCATCCGTTCTACCGCACTGGCCACGTCATTTGCATTGAGGGCGGCGGAGACCGACGTTGCAGCGGCATTCCTACGATAGCGCTTCTGCGCTAGAGCATCGATGCGTTCCTGTTGTTCAGCCACGGCGGCTGAGGCGTCTTCGGAAGTGCGCTGCGCCTCCTCGGCCTTCAATTCCAGCTCGCCGATCTCTTTCTCCGACTCAGCGAGCTCATCCTCGAGCCCCTTGACTTCCTCACCCTTGGCAGACACGCGCTGGGCGACGTCCGCCATGCGCTCAATGAGGCCGGGCAGGTCTTCAGGATCCTCCGCTTGCGGAGCGCCTTCCTGCTGCTGCTCCGGAGAAACCTCCTGGGACAAAGCCGACGGTGAAAGGACGGCAACTGGAACCGTGCTCAAGGCAAGTGCAGCGACCGCACACGCAAGGCCACGACGCGACATGGATACCCCCGAAACTTAGAGAAGGTTAATAGATAACTGAATTATACCCTCAGTCGAGCAAAAACATAACGGCTACAAGAATAGCCGAACCCCTTCCCCACCCTCACCATCAACATGGCAAGAGCGGCGGAAGGGGTTAGGACGATTACCGAGTGCGCTTAGAAGCGAACTGCGGAGTGAATCGGCATGTAGTTCAGAGAACGCTCACCCACCGGGGTACCGGAGTTCAGAGCGTCAATGATGGTGCCATGGCCGGTGTAGATGCCAACGTGAGATGCACCGGAGTAGTACACAATGATGTCACCCGGCTGCAGCGCATCGAGGGACACCGGGGTGCCGGCAGATGCCTGCGCCTGAGACGTACGCGGGATGGACACGCCAGCCTGCTGGTAAGCCCAGGAGGTCAGGCCAGAGCAATCGAAGGCGCTCGGGCCGTTAGCGCCGTAGACGTACGGGGAACCGATGGCGGAACGAGCGGCTTCAAGAACCTTCTCGCCCACGGACTGGGTCGGCGCCGGGGCCGGTGCCGCCGGGGACTCAACAGCAGCGGCGTAGCCGCCACCCTGGTTTGCCTTGAAGGCAGGGATGTAGCGATCAACGTTGGGCAGCTGCTGAATGTTAGGAACATTCTCCAGGCCGGCGACCTCAAAGCGGATGTCGGTGTCCGGAACAACGACCTCGGCAGCGTTGGCGGCAGCCGGTACGGTAACAGCCGCGGTTGCTGCGATAGCAGCGGTAGATGCGATGCGACGGGTGTTCACGTTGCCCTGACGACGGTGCTTAGCCACGAATTTAAACTCCAAATCTTCCTATGCGCCTACTTCGCCCGCCAAGACGGCGAATCATTCATTCACCTTCTTGATGACGCGGGCAAAAGCTCTGACCCAAGGGGCGGGCCTAGCGTTCGACGATGACCCATTCCTGTAGAGCCATCTCCGCTCGGCCCCCGGTTTTAGGAGGGGCCAGACGCGGCGCTTAAATCTTCAGTTCGTATTGAGCACCGGTGATGTGTACACCGTGTCGGTAACTCAATGTCTCGAATAGGTTACGAAATCATCACAAGCGATGTCGAGTCAGAAACGCAAAACCGGCTTCGTTACCGTCCTGTTATCAAACGGAAACCTAAAAGACATCCCCCGCGCAGCCCCGACTCCAATACACACTACCCGCCAGAAGATACGGGCAACAACCTGCCACAACAGGGTCGCCAGCCAACGCGAGACCGCTAGACCAATAGCGCATGACCGGAATCAGAATCCACCATAAAATTAGTGATGTAACCTTCATCACACACCGGTAATGCCGGGCATCAAATGCCCCAACCTACCCACAGTGCACTCCTAAAACACCACCAAAGAATCAAGAAATGCTGTGGATTTTTAGCAGATTCCTCCACCGACCCCCAGTACTATTCCTCACCCCACCAGAGATCAGCCACCTTGCGTGACATTAAGGAGCAAAGTTGACTCACCGTTAACGGAAAGTTAACTGCAGCCGCTCTACCCAACCATGGCAGAGCCATGAAGCGCTTATCCGAGTCAGGGCCCACCAGTGCGCCCTGAAGCCCGCCACAGCGCTACGAAGCGGATACAGAAACGCTGAGAGCCCGTGCTCCTTTCCTCGTATTGGGAAGGAACACGGGCTCTTGTGAGCGTGTTTCAGCGAGTGAAGGCGCTAGATGCGGCCGTTCTCCTCGTCTTCGCGGCGATTAGCCTCGTTGAGCTGACGGAACATCTCCGCTTCCTCAGCGTGGTTCTCGTGGCGAATCTCATTGACGCGGGAGACGATGGACGGGTCATCGGAAGAGAAGATGCCCTGCGTCTCGGAGTCAGCCAGACCAAGCTGGTTGAGCTGCTTCGGAACCGCGGCACCGGAGTACTCGAGCGGAATCGGGTGGCCATGGTCATCCACCGGGCCAAGCGGCTGGTGGACCTCAATGAAGGCACCATTCGGCAGCTGCTTAATAACGCCAGTCTCAATACCGTGCTCCAGGACCTCACGGTCGGAGCGCTGCAGACCAACGCAGATGCGGTAGGTCATGAAGTAAGCGATCGGCGGCAGGACGATGAGGCCGATACGGCCAACCCAGGTCATCGCGTTCAGGGAGATCTGGAAGAAGTGAGCCACGTGGTCGTTACCACCGGACAGCGTCACCAGAAGGAAGAACGTGATGGCAGCCGCGCCGATAGCGGAGCGAACCGGGACATCGCGCGGGCGCTGCAAGAGATTGTGGTGGGCGTCGTCACCAGTCAGCTTCTTTTCGATGAACGGGTAAGCAAACAGCAACACAACCATCAAGCCACAGAGCAGTGCAACCCAGAAGGCGGACGGAATCGTGTAGTTGCCGATGTAAAGCTCCCATGCCGGCATGACACGAGCAACACCGTCAGTCCACAGCATGTAAATATCCGGCTGGGAACCAGCGGAAACCTGAGACGGATTGTACGGGCCAAGGTTCCAGATGGAGTTAATAGTCATCAGACCGGAGATGAGTGCCAGCACGCCGGCAACCATCATGCCCATGCCAATGGCCTTGGTGGCGAAGACCGGCATAATACGGACGCCAACAACATTGTTCTCAGCGCGACCCGGTCCAGGGAACTGGGTGTGCTTCTGGAACCAGACCATGATGAGGTGAGCTGCAATCAGGCCCAGGATGATGCCCGGGATAACCAGCACGTGCAGGATGTAGAAACGATCCAGCATCAGGTCGGACGGGAAGTCGCCACCGAAGATGGCCCAGTGCAGCCAGGTGCCGATGATCGGCAGGCCCAGAATAATGGCGGACATGATTCGCAGACCGACACCGGAGAGGAGGTCGTCCGGGAGGGAGTAACCGAGGAAGCCCTCGATCATGCCCAAGAGAATCAATGCGCAACCAATAATCCAGTTAGCCTCACGCGGGCGACGGAACGCACCGGTGAAGAAGATGCGAAGCATGTGGGCAATCATGGACATCATGAACATGAGTGCTGCCCAGTGGTGCATCTGGCGCACGAACAGACCACCGCGAACCTCGAAGGAGAGGTCAAGCGCAGTTGCATAGGCGCGCGACATCTCCACACCGTTGAGCGGGGTGTAAGCGCCGTCGTAAATGACCTTCGTGATGGAAGGGTCGAAGAACAGCGCCAAGTAGATGCCGGTCAGCACCAAGATGATGAAGCTGTACAGTGCCATCTCACCGAGCATGAAGGACCAGTGAGTGGGAAAGACTTTGTTGAGCTGGGTACGCAGGACGCCGGCAGCGGAGTACCGCTCATCCATGTTGTTACCCATCTGTGCAAGTTTGTTACTCATTATGACTTACGCTCCCAGAATGCAGGTCCGACGGGCTCGATGAAGTTGCCCTTAGCAACGAGGTAGCCCTCTTCGTCCACGTCAATCGGCAGCTGCGGCAGTGCACGGGCGGCCGGACCGAAGACCGGCTTGCCGTAGTGCAGAGCGTCGAACTGCGACTGGTGGCACGGGCAGAGAATGCGGTTGGTCTGAGCCTCGTACAACGAGGTCGGGCAACCAATGTGGGTACAAATCTTGGAGTAGGCGTAGTAATCGCCGTAGTGGAAGTCCTCCTGGCCCTTGCGCTCGATGGCCTTCTTGGCGTCGTCGTTGCGCAGGCGGATGAGCATCACGGCGTTACGGTTGCCATGGATGGAGTGCATGTGGTTCTCGTAGACGTCCTTGTCCTCGGAGTACTCAGCACCATCGTTGACATCCTCAGCAGCCAGCGGGAAGACAGTCTCCATTCCGCCGGCCGCAAGGTCCTCCGGACGTACACGAACCAGGCGGGTAACACCGCGGGTGGTGTAGTGAGTGCCGGATTCGCCTTCGTGCTTCTCGGCGATAGTACCGGTATCGCGAGCAAGGTAGAGCTTGACGCCCTTTTCATGCATGGTCCAACCGGAAGTCCACAGCGTGCCGTCGCCGGCGTAGTTCAGATCGTGGCGCTTCTTCCACGGGTTATTGATGGCGCCACCCAGCGGCGCAATAACCGTCAGGCCGAACAGAACGCCGGCGCCGCCGAGCAGACCCTTGATGGTGGAACGGCGACCCAGCGTCGACGTGTTCCAAGAATCATTAAGCAGCGCGGTCAGCGTGCGGCGGTCAACCTCTTCGGAAGGACCGTCGTGGCGACGCTGGACTGAGATCTCCTCCGGGAGAATCTTCTTGACGTACTGAACAATGGCGAAGCCCAGGCCCAGAATGCACAGGCCGGAAGTCAGGCCCAGCAGCGGGGTGTAGAGCGTGTGCCACCACAGGCCGTCCTCCCCCAGCATCTTGTACTGCCACGGCCAGAAAAGGTAAACGCCAAGGAAGGCGATGCCCATCAGTACAGAAACGATGAGCCAGAAGGTGACATTGCCGGCGGCGCGCTTCTCAGCGGGGTCGCCCTCGACCGGGAAGCGTTCCTTGCGGAATGCGACGGTAACGTCGTCAAGCTCGGTGCCGAGTGCTGCGAGCTCGTCGTTGCTCATAGCATCGAGCTCTTTGCGAGAGTAATTCTTCTTTACGTTGCTCATGAGCGAGATCCAATCCACATAGCGGCAACGCACAGAAGGCTGATGCCGATGATCCACATTGCCAGGCCCTCAGCCACTGGGCCGAGACCGCCGAGCGACCAGCCGGCCGGGGACGGGGTTTCCTTTGCAGACTTGAGGTAGGCGATGATGTCCTTCTTCTCGTCTGCGGTCAGCTGACGGTCAGAGAACTTCGGCATGTTCTGCGGACCGGTCAGCATTGCCTGGTAGATCTCCTGCTCGTTGGCCGGAGCCAGCGGCGGGGCAAACTTACCGGAGGACAGCGCGCCGCCCTTGCCGGTGAAGTTGTGGCAGGACGCGCAGTTCATGCGGAAGAGCTCAGAACCCTTAGCTACGTCCTCTGCCTGAATCTGCCCGTTGTAGTTAGCGCCGCGCAGGGATTCCTGCGCAACGGAGCCGTCCTCGTTGTAGACGATATCGGCACCGCCACCGTTGGCAGCAACATAAGCGGCAAGCGCCAGGGTTTGCTGCTCGGTGTAGCGCGGAGTCTTGCGCTCAGCCTGAGCGTCGTTAGACATCATCGGCATGCGGCCGGAGTGAACCTGGAAGTACACGGAGCCGGCACCAATGCCAACGAGGGACGGGCCGCGGTCCTGGATGCCCTGCAGGTTAGCGCCGTGGCAGGTAATACAAGCGACTTCGTAGATGTCCTTGCCCTCTTGAACGAGTGCCTGGTCATCCTTTGCGGCTGTAGCCACCTGCGCGTCAGGGGTCAAGGCAGAAGCCAAGACGCCAGCGCCGGTAAGGCCGATGCTCAGCGCAAAGACGCCAGCCAGCGTGCGCTTCGCCTTGCGGCGACGGCGGGTCTTCTTAGCCGCGGCAGTGGTGTCTTCCACTGCGGCGGGCTGCTGGATGTTATCCATCATTTTCCTTTAGATAACTCGTACATGGAAATGAATGGCTGTAGGCCGGTTGCTCCCCGGCGACTACGGCCTACTGAACTAGGTAGATGACTACGAACACGCCGATCCACACAACGTCAACGAAGTGCCAGTAGTAGGACACTGCCATTGCCGCGGTGGCCTGTGCAGGCGTGAACTTGGAGCGGGCGATGCGCGCCAAGATGATTCCGAAGGAAATCAGACCCGCAGTCACGTGAGCCGCGTGGAAGCCGGTCAGAATGTAGAAGACCGAACCGAACACGCTGGACTGAACAGTGACACCAGCCATGATCAACTCTGTCCACTCGAACGCCATGATGCCTAGGAAGACAACACCCAACGCGATGGTCACCGAGTACCAGAGTCGGAGCTTGTATACGTCACCCCTTTCTGCTGCAAACACGCCGAACTGAGAGGTCACGGAGGAAAGAACCAGGACTGTCGTAATGATGAAGCCCATCGGCACGTTGATGTGCGCGGTGTGCTCAGCCCAGTCACCCTCCTGGCCGTTCGCACGCGAGGTGAACCACATCGCGAACAGTCCAGCAAAGAACATCAATTCCTGAGACAGGAACACGATGGTGCCAACGCTGACCATGTTGGGTCGGTTCAGCGCGGCAACACGTGGTGCTGCCATACCTTGGTTAGAAACTACGCTCGTCACGCATAACAGTATGGCTGGTCTAGCCGCATAAGTCATCTCATTTCCCCCCGATTTTTTTGAGGCCAGAGCATAGACCTTCACTATCTTCAGCTCGTCCGGAGTGCCCAAATCATTCAGGAAATAGTTGGGAACTTTTCACCGCGCTTTACGACGCCCCATCCCTGCAGGTAGTGCAACGTACTAACGAAGACGGCAAGCATTCAAAGCACGTCAACTACCCGGAGCCCGTCCGCCAGAGCTACTTCCCCATGACGTGCCCTAATGAGATAAATCACACCCCCGCTCGGCCGCGTAAGTGCAGGACTGCAACTTTCGGATGACCCCCGTAAAAACGCACGTTAACGTGCTGGAATTCCTACGGCCGACCTGCTCCCAGCCATCCTGGTACCCCAAGCCCTTCCCCAGTCTGCCGGGCTACACAAATTTTTTTGGGGCCTCCGGGAACTTTTTGCAACGCTTCGCGACGCCTTGAAGATCGACAAGGCCCCCGCCACGTTGTGTGGCAGGGGCGTGAGAAGTCGTGGCGCTAAGTCGCGCGGCAGGAGTGGCTAAGCCTTAGTGCTTTTCCTTCGGAAGACCGTACTGCAGGGACAGGCCGGTAACGGACGTCACGAGCAAGACAGCACCCAGGATGATCATCCAGAAGTAGAGGAAGATGATGCCAAGACCCAGCACCGCGATGGAGCCGGTCATGCACAGCGGCCAAATGGAGCTCGGAGAGAAGAAGCCGAGAATACCGGCTCCGTCTTCAGTCTCCGCTTCCTCCCAATCTTCCGGAGTGACGTCAACGCGGTTATCGGTGAAGTGGAGGTAGCCGCCCAGCATGATACACAGAAGCATGGCAAGGAGCATGCCAACGATACCGACCCACTCGGCGCCGTACAGGTAGCCATCATCCTTGACGTAGTTAACACCAATGATGTAGACGATGAGCGACACGAAGAGGTAGGTCGCAATTGAGTAAAAGACCTTAGATGTTGCACGCATTGTGTATCAGTTCCTTTTCTTATGCCGCAGACGAGGTGTCAACGAAGTTGTCGGCATCGCGAGTATCGCGCAGCGAGTTGAACGGAGTGGTGGTAACTGCGTAAGGCTCTTCACCAATGTGCTCAAGGGCCTCGGCGTTGGTTGCCTGCGGATTCTCCTCGCGGAACTTGAGGTACTCGTTGAAGTCCGCGCGGTCAACGGTGCGGATCTCGAAGTTCATCATGGAGTGGTAGGTACCGCACATCTCAGCACAGCGGCCGACGAAGGCACCCTTTTCCTCAATCTTCTCAACCTGGAAGCGACGCTCCTGGGAGTTCTTCTCCGGGTGTGCGTAGGCATCGCGCTTAAACAGGAACTCCGGAACCCAGAATGCGTGGGAAACGTCGCCGGAGGCAAGACGGAACTCAATCGGAGTGTCTACCGGGAGAACCAGAACCGGAACCTCTTCGGTGGTACCGACGGTCTCAATCTTGTTGAAGTTGAGGTAGGAAATGTCGCCCATGGACTTACCGTGAATCGGGTTGGGGTTCGCAGTACCCTCTGGATCCACAGCAGATTCCTCAGCGAGCTTCTGGCGCTCAGTATCGGCGCCATTGTAATTCTCGCCATCAACCTTATTCTCGGCGTAACCAAACTTCCAGTTCCACTGGAAGGCAGTCACGTCAACGGTGACCTCAGGGTTCTTATCCAAGGCCGTAACCTTCTGCTGTGCCTGAACGGTGAAGAAGAACAGGCCCATAATGATAAGGATCGGAATGATGGTCAATGCCATCTCCAGCGGCACGTTGTACTGCAGCTGCTTCGGGAACTCGCCCTTGCCAGCCTTCTCGGCCTTCTTCGCGCTCCAACGGAAGATGGCAGTGAGGAAGAGACCCCACATAATAAAGCCGATGATCCATGCAGCAACCCAGACCCAGATCCAGAAGTTGTACATCGAGTGAGCCTCAGGGGTAACACCCTTCGGCCAACCCATACCTAGGAGATTTTCAACGGCCGTCGGCGCTGCGACGTCACAACCTGCCAGAGCTAGACCGCCCAGAGCGATAACGCCCGCCAAGCCTGCCTTACGGCCGAGGTTGCGTTGCTTACGCTGTCCCACGTGTGTTCTGCCTTTCTGTGCACACAAACTTCTCGAATACTCACAGAGCATTCCTACCCAATCAGGATAGAGGATCACGCCTGAATTTCAGACCTTTTCGCTGGACTGATCAGGTGTTAGTTCCGCTCTATAAATAGTGAACGTACGGGATGTTACCGGCCCACCTGCGCAAGGTCACACCAGCTACCCCACCCTCCCCCTTCCGCCTATGACTCAATTCACAAGGCATACTGCTGTGCATCATCCGAAAGTTCGCACCCTAACGGGGAGCGCGGCGCGGGGTTCGCAGATCGCCCAACTCCAGCCGTAAAGTGTGTCGAGGATAGACCTTGATATATAAGGAGAAGCAAGTTTATGTGCGGACTCTGCGCGCTACTCAGCGCCGATCGCAACGCCGCCCAACACGTGGAGGCACTCGAGCAGTCCCTCCAGTGCATGCGCCATCGCGGCCCCGACGCTGCTGGTACTTGGCATGACGATGATGCGGCTTTTGGCTTTAACCGCCTGTCCATCATCGACCTCGAGCACTCCCACCAGCCGCTGCGTTGGGGCCCCGAAGACAACCCACAGCGCTACGCTCTCACCTTCAACGGCGAGATTTATAACTACGTCGAGCTGCGCGAAGAGCTCATCGCCGCCGGCTACACCTTTAACACCGAGGGCGATGGTGAGCCCATCGTCGTCGGCTACCACCACTGGGGCAAGGACGTAGTAGAGCACCTACGTGGCATGTTTGGTTTCGTCATCTGGGACACCGAAACGCGCACGATGTTCGCCGCCCGAGACCAGTTCGGCATCAAGCCCCTCTATTACGCCACCACGGCTGCCGGCACGGTGTTCGCCTCCGAGATGAAGTGCATCCTCTCGATGGCCAATTCGCTAGGTCTAGATCTCAGCCTTGATAAGCGCGCCATCGAGCACTACACCGACCTGCAGTACGTGCCGGAACCGGAATCCCTCCACGCCAATATTCGCCGCGTCGAGTCGGGTTGCACCGTTACTCTTCGTCCCGGCGAAAAGGTCGTGTCTGAGCGCTACTTCAAGCCTCGCTTCCCTATTCAGCCCGTTAAGCAGGGCGAAGAGCAAAAGCTCTTCGACAAGATTGCACGGGCGTTGGAGGATAGCGTCGAGAAGCACATGCGTGCCGATGTAACCGTAGGTTCCTTCCTGTCCGGCGGCATTGACTCCACTGCCATTGCGGCCTTGGCCAAGCGCCACAATCCGAACCTGCTCACCTTCACTACTGGCTTCGAGCGGGAAGGCTATTCCGAGGTGGATGTCGCCGCCGAGTCTGCCGAGGCAATCGGTGTGGAGCACATCGTCAAAATTGTCTCCCCCGAGGAGTACGCCGACGCCGTCCCGAAGATCATGTGGTACCTGGACAATCCCGTTGCCGATCCTTCCCTCGTGCCGCTGTACTTCGTTGCCCAGGAGGCCCGCAAACACGTCAAGGTGGTACTTTCCGGCGAAGGCGCAGACGAGCTCTTTGGTGGCTACACCATTTACAAGGAACCGCTCTCACTGGCTCCGTTTGAGAAGATTCCTTCCCCACTGCGCCGCGGCTTGGGCAAGCTCTCGCAGGTGCTCCCCGAAGGAATGAAGGGCAAGTCCCTACTCAACCGCGGTTCCATGACCATGGAGGAGCGCTACTACGGAAATGCTCGTTCCTTCAACTTCGAGCAGCTCCAGCGCGTCCTGCCCTGGGCTAAACAGGAATGGGACCACCGCGAGGTGACCGCGCCGATTTATGCGCAGTCTCAAGATTTCGACCCCGTAGCCCGCATGCAGCACCTCGACCTCTTTACGTGGATGCGCGGCGATATCCTGGTCAAGGCCGACAAGATGAACATGGCCAACTCGCTCGAGCTGCGCGTGCCCTTCCTTGACAAGGAAGTGTTTAAGGTCGCGGAGACCATCCCCTATGACCTCAAGATTTCGCACGGCACCACCAAGTACGCGCTGCGCAAGGCCATGGAGCAGATCGTCCCGCCGCACGTGCTGCACCGCAAGAAGCTTGGCTTCCCAGTTCCCTTGCGCCACTGGCTGGCCGGCGATGAACTCTACGGTTGGGCCCAAGATCAGATCACGGAGTCCCAGACCGAGGACATCTTCAACAAGAAGGAAGTACTGGAGATGCTCAAGGAACACCGCGACGGAGTATCCGATCACTCGCGCCGCCTGTGGACGGTTCTGTCCTTCATGATCTGGCACGGCATCTTCGTGGAAGAGCGCATCGACCCCAATCTTGAGCAGCGCGATTATCCCGTGAAGCTCTAGAGTCACCCACCCTCTTCTGTCCAACTTCCAGAAGCAGGAAACGGTACCGGGAACCCGGTACCGAGAAGATTGAAGAATAAAAAGCGAAGCCCTCGCCACGTGGCGAGGGCTTCGGCATATCGTCTAGGTGACTTTAATTGAAGGAGTCACCGCAAGCGCAGGAACCGCCAGCGTTGGGGTTATCGATGGTAAAGCCCTGTGCCTCAATGGTGTCGGAGAAATCAATCTTGGCACCGGTGAGGTACGGGATGGACATCTTGTCTACGACGAGGTTGACGCCGCCGATGGTGTCCACCTTGTCACCATCCAGAGTGCGGTCATCAAAGTAGAGCTGGTAGCGCAGGCCAGCGCAGCCACCCGGCTGGACAGCGATGCGCAGCGAGAGATCATCGCGGCCTTCCTGCTCAAGCAAGGACTTTGCCTTGGCAGCAGCGGCCTCGGTCAGGATAACTCCGGTTGCAGACGCGGGAGCGGTCATGGTTTCTCCTCTTATATATACGGAATTTTCTGGAGCCCACCCTACCCCCTCACAGGAGAGGAAGAAAGGATGCCTCGCAGTAGAACAGTGTCGTGCTCTCTTTCCTCAACGCCGGCTCCCGCGGGCCTATTCCCAGTATGTCCATGCGACCTTGTACGCTAAACAGCGTGAAACTTCCGTGGCAAAAAGATGACAAGACCTCTTCACCCGCCGAACAAACCCCGGCGCCGGAAGAGCAACCCGCCGCCGAGAAACCGCACCGCAAGGGCTACACGCCGCCGAAGGGCCGCCCTACGCCCAAGCGCGATGCGCAGGAAATCGCCCGCGGCGTCAAGCGCGATCCCCGAGGAATGTCGGAGGCGCAGCGCTACCAGCACCGCAAGGAGCTCAAGGCTTCCATGTCCAAGCAGGAGTGGAAGGAATACAAGCGCAAAGAGCGCCAAGAGTCCCGCGAGCGCAACAAGGTGGCACAGGAGCGCATGGCCGCTGGCGACGAGCGCTACCTTCTCGCCCGCGATAAGGGCGAGGTCCGCCGCTACGTGCGTGATTGGGTAGATTCCCGCCGCTTCATCAACGAGTGGGTCATGCCTTTTGCCATCGTGCTGCTGGTGCTCATGTTCGTCAGCACCCGGGACCCGCGCCTGTCCCAGATCATTTCTATCGGCGCCATGGCGGTCATCGTGGTCTTCGCGGTCGAGGGCTTCTGGCTCGCGCGCAAGTGCAACAACGCAGTGCGCCTCAAGTTCCCCGGCACCACCGAGGCCGGTTTTGGCCTAGGCTTCTACGCGTACTCCCGCGCCTCCCAGCCGCGTAAGTGGCGCACCCCGCGCCCGCAGGTGGAGCGCGGAGCCACCGTCTAGACCGGAGGACACATGCCTGAATTCACCGCCGTTCCCCAGCTGCGCCCTGCAACCGCAGCACAACCAAACCGCGTGGCAGAGATTGCCGCGTGGTTGGCGGCAGCCCAGGATTCTCAGCAGGCTAAGCCCCTTCAGCGCCCTCGTGCGATTGTCTTTCTCAGCAATCCCGCTATCGCGACGCACACCACCGACGACGAGCTCACGCAGCACTCCCCTGCTGATGAGGAACGGTGGCGCGAGAACATCTTCAGCGCTGCGCAGCGCGCAGGGGCAGGCATAGACTTCGTCGAGTGCACCAGCGCAGAGTCCACCAGCCCTGAGCCTGGCGCCACCTCCGCCGCCATGACTCCCGCGGAGTTCGAGTCCTTCATCGATGTGGGCATGGCCACCGCAGATCGCGAGATCGATTCCGGTTCGGATCTACTCATAGCGTCGGCTCGTGGCATCGATGACGCGACCGTCGCCGCAAGCCTTATGGGCCGGATTACCCACACCGAACCGGTGGCCATCGTGGGGACGAATACGCTCGCCAGCGGTATTACGGATGCACAGTGGAAGACACGAGTGAGCATTGTCCGTGATTGCATGTTCCGCGCCCGCAACCTGGAGGGCTGGGAAGTTGTGCAGACCATCGGCATCCCGAGTGTGGCAGCACTAGTGGGTTTCATCGCCCAAGCCACGGCGCGGCGGACGCCGGTGCTTATCGACGGCCCCCTGGCCGCCACCGCCGCCGTCCTCGCCGAGCGCAGTGCCCCCGGTGTGAAAGGCTGGCTGCGCGCGGGAAGCACGACCCCCGAACCGGCGTATGCCCTCGCTCTCAAGGAGCTCGGGATTGAACCGCTGCTCGATTTGAATCTAAGTGAAGGTTTCCCCCTCGGCGCGCTCGCGGCCCTGCCGCTGGTGCAGCTGGCCGCCGAGCTTGCCTAAGCGAATTGCGCTCTAAGCCTCCACCAGCTTGTGCAGCCAGCCGTGGGTATCCTCAACGGACCCGCGCTGGATACCGGTGAGGCGCTCACGCAAAGCCATCGTCGTGGCCCCTGCCTCATCGTTGTTGATGTGGAAGTCAGTATCGGTGCCCATGACGTGGCCCACCGGGGTAATGACGGCAGCGGTACCGCAGGCAAAGGCCTCCACCATCGCGCCGGAAGCAACGTCTTGCTCCCACTCCTTGTAGGTGATGCGACGCTCTTCGACCTTCAAGCCCATATCTTCGGCCACCTGCAGCAGGGACTTGCGGGTAATGCCCGGAAGCAGCGAGCCCGACAACGCCGGAGTTACCAGAGTCTGGTTGCCCTCTTCGCCGTAGACGAAGGCCAGGTTCATGCCGCCCATCTCCTCGATGTAGGTGCGGTCGATAGCATCCAACCACACCACCTGGTCGCAGCCCTTCTCCGCTGCCTGCGCCTGAGCGAGCAGGGAGGCCGCGTAGTTGCCGGCAAACTTGGCCGCACCCGTGCCGCCGGGGGCAGCGCGAACAAAGTCGGTGGACAGCCAGACGGACACCGGCTTGATACCACCGGAGAAGTACGCGCCGGCCGGGGAGGCGATGACAACATAGCGGTAGGAGTGCGCCGGGTGCACGCCCAGGGACACATCGGTAGCGATCATGAAGGGGCGGAAGTACAGAGCTGCTTCGCCACCGGCTTCGGGGACCCAGGCCTGGTCGACGTCGACAAGCTGGCGCAGGGACTCAATGAACTCTTCTTCCGGAAGCTGCGGCATGGCCATGCGCTCCGCGGAAGCCTGCAGACGCTGCGCGTTCTGCTCCGGGCGGAAGGTGGCGATGCTGCCATCGGGCTGGCGGTAGGCCTTGATGCCCTCGAAGATAGCCTGGCCATAGTGGAAGACAGTGGACGCCGGATCCATACTGAACGGCGCGTAGGGGCGCACCTGCGCGTCATGCCATCCCTTGTCCTCGGTCCAGTCAATCGTCACCATATGATCGGTGAAGTATTTGCCAAAGCCCGGGTTAGCCAAAATCTCCTGCAGGCGCTCCGGGGAGGTGGGGTTTTCAGTTCGCGTCACGGTGTAATTCAACATGTTTCATAGCGTACTCCCCCAACACCTATAGATATGCAGAAATGCCCTAGCGGCGTAGTCACCCCTTGAGCGCATCGCCCCTGACGCGTTCCACATCATGGACACGGGTAGGGTGTGAGGAGTATCCCATTGTCACTTTTCTCAAGGAGGACATCGTGGCTTCTACCACGTTCGAATTGCCCGCACGCGGCTCTTTCCCCACCGTTGAGCTGGCCAAGAAGGCCCCCAAGCAGGCGGACGCCCTGTTAATCGCAACCTTTGCTGGCGAGGATGGGCTCGAGGTGCCGGGCACCTCCCTACTCGGCTCCTCGGCGCTGCGCTCGACGTATGAGGCCCTCACCGCAGTGGGGGCGACGGGCAAGGCTGGGGAAATCGTGAAGGTCCCCGCCCCGCAGAAGGCGGGTGCCGCACAGGTCATCGCGTTGGGTTTGGGCGGCGTCGAGGAACTCGACGATGAAGCACTGCGCCGCGCTGCGGGCAGCGCCGCCCGTGCCACCACTGGCGTGGGCACCATCGTGACCACCCTCGCGGACTTCGGTGTGAGCGCCGCCGTCGAAGGCCTCATCCTTGGCGGCTACGCCTACCGCGGCATCCGCTCCACCGAGCTCACGGAAAAGGAACAGCCCGCAACCTTCGTCGTCGTGGCTGATAAGTCCGCCTCCGAAGAGTTCGAGGCCGCTCGCACCGTGGCAGAGTCTGTCTTGTTCACCCGTGACTTGGTGAATACCCCGGCGAACGAGCTCTACCCGGAGTCCTACGCCGCCATCATCTCCAGCCAGGCCGAGGAAGCCGGGCTTGACGTCGAGGTGCTCGATGAAAAGCAGCTGGCAAAGCAGGGCTTCGGTGGCATCTTGGCTGTGGGTAAGGGCTCGGCCCGCCCGCCGCGCCTGGTGCGCCTGAGCTGGAAGCCCAAGAAGGCCAAGAAGCACGTGGCTCTTGTGGGCAAGGGCATCACCTTCGATACCGGCGGTATTTCCTTGAAGCCGGGCAACGGTATGTGGGACATGATCTCGGACATGGGTGGCTCGGCTGCCATGGCTGCCACCATTATCGCGGCTGCCAAGTTAAAGCTGCCGGTCCAGATCACCGCTACCCTGCCGCTGGCTGAGAACATGCCGGGCTCTGGCGCCACCCGCCCGGGCGATGTCATTACCCACTACGGTGGCCTGACCTCAGAGGTGCTCAACACCGACGCCGAGGGCCGCCTCGTGCTTTCCGACGCCATTGCGCGCGCCAGCGAGGACAAGCCCGACTACCTCATCGAGACCGCTACTCTTACGGGCGCACAGATCGTGGCGCTGGGCTCTCGCACCGCGGGCGTTATGGGCTCCGAGGTCTTCCGCGATCGCATCGCCGAAATCGGCCGCGAGGTGGGCGAAAACGCGTGGGCGATGCCGCTGCTGGAGGAGCACGACGAGGAGATTAAGTCCCAGGCCGCGGACATCCGCAACATCAACGCCAAGCGTGAAGGCGGCATGGAGTTCGCAGGCACCTACCTCAAGCAGTTCGTAGGCGAAGGCATCGAGTGGGCACACATCGATATCGCCGGCCCCTCTTGGAACGGTTCCGCTCCGCGCGGCTACACCCCGAAGCGCGCCACCGGCGTACCGGTGCGCACCGTGGTGGCAACGCTGCGCGAGATCTCCGAGTCCTAATCTCGTGTGGGCGGCTTCAGGCCGCTCACACTTCTTCCCCGGCGATGACGTAGTCCTCCTTGTCCGCCAGCGGGAGGACGGTGCCGTCGGACATCGCGCGGTCGGTGACGACCCCGTTATCGTCGACAAGCGCCACCTCGTTGCCCCCCTCACGCAGCCGGCGCAGGCCTTCCTTGAGCATGCGCCGGCCCACCGTGTGCAGGCCGGAAACCTGCGAGAAGTCCAGTGCTAGGCGCTTGCCAGAGAATTGGCGCTCCTCCAGCTCGTGGAGGATGGCTTCCGTAGCGGTGAAATTGATGTGGCCCTGCAGTCGGATAATCGCGGTCTCTTCATCCTCGTCGACGCTGCGCACCGGGTGCACGCCGAAGCGGTTCTCCGTGGACATCAGGTGCAGGCCCATGTCCGAGGAGAGCTCGCGGAAAATCGCGGTGCCACGCACGCTATTTCCCTGCTCGTCGAGGCGCGGCGAGAACGTCGCCACACCGATCTGCCCCGGCAGCGTACCAATGAGCCCGCCGGCCACACCCGACTTAGCGGGGATTCCCACTTCCGCCATCCAACGCCCCGCGCCGTCATACATGCCACACGAACTCATCACTGCCAAGGTCATGCGGCACACGTCGGCGTCCAGAATCTTCTCCCCCGTCACCGGCTGGCGCCCACCATTGGCCAAAGTCGCGGTCATGACGGCGAGGTCGCGCACGTCGACCGACAGCGCGCACTGCGAGGTATAGGACAGTACCGCGTCGTGGGCATCGTCCTGAATGATCTCATAAGAACGCAGCATGTGCGCGAGCGAAAGGTTTCGTTCGGCGTGCTCGAGCTCGGAGTCGCACAGGCGCTTATCGACGTCCACCTCGCGCCCCGCCAGCTTTGAAATGAAAGAACGAATCTTCTCCACGCGGTCCTCCACGCTGGAGTCCACACCGTTGATGAGCTGGTTGACCACAATGGCACCGGCGTTGATCATCGGGTTCACTGGGCGGTGATCCTTTGCCAGGGAGAGCTCGTTAAAGGCCTGGCCGGAGGGCTCTAGGCCGACGACCTCACGGACCTCATCGAGCCCCAGCTCCTGCAGCGCCAGCGCGTAGACGAAGGGCTTGGAGATGGACTGGATGGTAAAGCGGTTCTCCGCATCGCCAGCACTGTACAGGTGCCCCGTCACAGAGCACAGGGCTACGCCGAGTTGCTCAGGGTTTGCGCTGGCCAACTCTGGGATATAGTCCGCGACCTCGCCAGAATCGTGGTCGTGAACACGGTCGAGGATTTTTTGTAGATAAAAAGGAATCGGTGATTTCATCGGCATCCAGCCTATAGAATTACCGCGTATGAAGCCTGCACTCATCATCGTTGACGTCCAACATGACTTCTGCCCTGGCGGCGCACTTGCCACCGAAAAAGGCAACGAGGTGGCTGACCGTATCGGTGCCCTTCAGCCCAGCTATGACACCGTCGTGGCTACCCAGGACTGGCACATCGATCCGGGCAGCCACTTTTCCGGATCGCCCGACTTCGTCGATTCCTGGCCAGTGCACTGCGTTGCTGATTCCTTTGGTGCCGCCATGCACGAATCCATCGGCGCCGCCCAAGCCTACTTCCGCAAAGGCGAATACACCGCTGCGTATTCCGGGTTCGAAGGCGCGGCCGATGGTGTGTCATTGGCAGACTGGTTGCGCGAGCACAACATCACCGCCGTGGACATCGTTGGCATCGCCACCGATCACTGCGTGCGGGCCACGGCGCTCGACGCAGTTAAGGAAGGCTTCGCCGTCCGCGTTCTGGCACACTACTGCGCGCCTGTCGATGAGTCCCGTGGCGCCGCCGCGCTTGCCGAGCTCACGGATGCGGGCGCAACCATCGTGAAGGACTAGTCCTTATTCTGCTGCTGGCGCTGCTCAAAGCGCTCGCGGCGTTCGCGCTGCTCTTCCCTCTTGCGCAGGATGCGTTCGCGTTCAATGCGCTCGCGCATGCGCTGCGGATAGCCGGTCTCCTCGACGTCATAGACATCGCACCGAAGCAGCTTGGCCACCGCATCGATCCCTTTAGGCCCGCCGATACGGCGGCGGATGAAGGCGCCGTTCTCATCAACCACGACCACAGACATCTCGTTGACCACGGTCTCCGGCTCAACAAAGGCCTCGATATACGCGCGCCCCTGTGCCCAGGTTTGAAGCTCGCGGGCATCTTCTGCGCGAATCGTCTCCCCCGGTGCGCGGGGTGGGCGCAGCTGGGACTTAGAGCTGTTGCGGCGGAAGGGGTTGAACATGGCTCTTTAGCCTACAGGAGGCATCCTTGAGCCCCTTCGCGCGGAGGATGCCCTAATTCACCCCACCCGTGCGCGCCTTTTATAAACACGCTGTAGAATCGAACACTAGCGTTTCAATAATTCCAACTTTCGAGGAGTCTTAATACTTATGGCACACTCTGTTGTGATGCCCGAACTGGGCGAATCTGTAACCGAAGGCACGATTACCCAGTGGCTGAAGTCCGTCGGCGACACCGTTGAGGTCGACGAGCCTTTGCTCGAGGTCTCCACCGACAAGGTCGACACCGAAATCCCATCCCCGGTCGCCGGCACCATCCTCGAAATCAAGGCAGAGGAAGATGACACCGTAGACGTGGGCGAGGTCATCGCCATCATCGGTGACGAGGGCGAGTCCGCACCGGCTGCTGAGGAGTCGGAGGATTCCTCCGAGAAGGCCAAGGAGACTCCGGACAAGCCTGCTGAAGACGCTGAGTCCGAGGCCCCTGCTGCTTCTGGTGATGCCACCGACGTTGAGATGCCGGAACTCGGTGAGTCCGTCACCGAGGGCACCATCACCCAGTGGCTGAAGTCCGTCGGCGACACCGTCGAGGTCGACGAACCACTCCTCGAGGTCTCCACCGACAAGGTCGACACCGAAATCCCGTCTCCAGTCGCCGGCACCCTCGTTGAAATCCTCGCCGAGGAAGACGACACCGTCGACGTCGGCGCCGTCATCGCCCGCATCGGCGACGGCTCCGCCGCCTCCGAGAAGCCTGCCGCCAAGGAAGAAAAGGCAGAAGAAACGAAGGAAGAGCCCAAGGCAGAGGCTAAGACCGAGGACAAGCCTGCTGCTTCTGGTGATGCCACCGACGTGGAAATGCCGGAGCTCGGTGAGTCCGTCACCGAGGGCACCATCACCCAGTGGCTGAAGTCCGTCGGCGACACCGTCGAGGTCGACGAACCACTCCTCGAGGTCTCCACCGACAAGGTCGACACCGAAATCCCGTCTCCAGTCGCCGGCACCCTCGTTGAAATCCTCGCCGAGGAAGACGACACCGTCGACGTCGGCGCCGTCATCGCCCGCATCGGCGACGGCTCCGCCGCAGCCTCCGAGAAGCCGGCCACCAAGGAAGAAAAGGCAGAGCCGAAGGCAGAAGAAAAGAAGGAAGAGCCTAAGGCAGAAGCCAAGACCGAGGACAAGCCGGCCGCTTCCTCCACGTCCTCCGAGCCGAAGGCATCCGAGACCTCCACGAAGGTCAACAACGGTGACAACGTCCCGTATGTCACCCCGCTGGTACGCAAGCTGGCCGAGAAGCACGGCGTGGATCTCTCCACTGTCTCTGGCACCGGTGTTGGCGGCCGCATCCGCAAGCAGGACGTGCTGGCCGCTGCTGGTGAGGGTGAGGCTCCGGCTTCCTCCGCTAAGGCAGCTTCCACCAGCCCGCGCGCTCGCTGGTCCACCAAGTCCGTGGATCCGGAGAAGCAGGAGCTCATCGGCACCACCCAGAAGGTCAACCGTATCCGCGAGATCACGGCATCCAAGATGGTTGAGGCCCTCCAGATCTCCGCCCAGCTGACCCACGTCCAGGAAGTCGATATGACCGCCATCTGGGATATGCGCAAGCAGTCCAAGCAGGCGTTCATTGACAAGTACGAGGCCAACCTCTCCTTCCTGCCGTTCATCGTGAAGGCAACCGTAGAGGCACTGGTGTCCCACCCGAACGTCAACGCGTCCTACAACCCGGAGACCAAGGAGATGACCTACCACGCTGACGTCAACGTGGCCATCGCCGTGGACACCCCGAAGGGCCTACTGACCCCGGTCATCCACAAGGCTCAGGAGCTGACGCTGCCGGAGATCGCTCAGAAGATCGCCGAGCTGGCTGACAAGGCACGCAACAACAAGCTCAAGCCGAACGATCTGACCGGTGCAACCTTCACCGTGACCAACATCGGCTCCGAGGGCGCCCTGCTGGATACCCCGATTCTGGTTCCGCCGCAGGCCGGCATCCTGGGCACCGCCGCTATTACCAAGCGCGCGGTTGTCGTCACCGAGGACGGCCAGGACGCCATCGCTATCCGCCAGATGTGCTACCTGCCGTTCACCTACGACCACCAGGTGGTCGACGGTGCCGACGCTGGTCGCTTCATCACGACCATCAAGGACCGCCTCGAAACCGCAGATTTCGAAGCTGACCTTGACCTCTAAGACTTAACAAGACTCTAGGTCTTAAGAGGCTGCTCCCCCACCACTGCGGCGGGGGAGCTTCGTCGTTTTCGCCCTGCTTTCCTCCACCCCACAAACACAGCTCGGTGACATCGCTCAGCGGCGCCGCAACTGCCCGTTCTGCCAAAGTTATCGTCCTCGACTCAAGATCTGGCCGGATCTTTGGCAACAACGGCAGTTAGGCGCGTTTTCTTTATCCGTCTTGCCACCAAGACCCGACAACTGTGACTCAGCACACTAGACTGAGCCGCATGGTTTCTCAGAAGTGGTTTCGCGTCGCACTCGGTATGTTCCTCGTCGCCTGCGGCGCTAATCTCTTCGCCCCCATGGTCGTGGTCTACCAAACCACCACCTCCCTCGGGGTTCTGCAAACGACCTTCCTTTTTGGCATCTACGCCCTCGGCATCATGGTCGCCCTATTCATCGGTGGTCCGCTTTCGGATTCGCTAGGACGCCGCGCCATCATGCGCCCAGCTGTCCTCACCACCACCGCCGGTTCCCTCGTTTTCCTCACCGGCGCAGGCGGCGCCTTCCTCCCCTTGTTGATCGGCCGCCTGTGCGCCGGTGCCGCCGTGGGCCTCGCCATGTCTTCCGGCGCAGCCTGGATCAAGGAGCTCAGCACACACCTGAGCGTTGGGGCCAAGCGTTCCTCCATAGCGCTGTCGGCCGGTTTCGCATCGGCACCCGGCGTGGCTGGTATCGCCGCCGAGTTCCTCCCCTGGCCCACCGTCGTGCCTTATCTTTTGCACATCGGACTAGCACTCGTCGTGGTCCCACTCGTGTGGACGGTGCCGGAACCGAGATCTACACAGGCAGCTTCGAGGCGCCGTTCATTTGTCCCGACCAGCCTGATTACTCCCCGCTACTTACCGGTGGTGGCCTACGCACCGTGGGTCTTCGGCTCCGCCACCACCGCCTTCGTATTCCTGCCCGCGCAGCTCAGCGAGCACCTACGCCACCCCGTTCTTGTCGCCGGCCTGTGCGCGCTTCTCACCATGGGCAGCGGCGTGGTTATCCAGCAACTGGCTGGCCACATCCGCGTGACCTCGTTCCACGGCATGGCGCTGGCCGCAGTAGGAATGGCACTGTGCCTCGCCGTCCTCGCTGCGGCTCATCATGGTTGGGCAGTTTTTCTCCTGCCTATCGCGGCCATCATCATGGGCAGCTCCTATGGAATCGGCATGCTCAGCGGACTCGCGGAGACCCAAGCCATCGCCGACGCAGAGGAGCTCGGCGCAGCGACGGGGGTGTTTTATTCACTGACCTATCTGGGTTTCTTTGCCCCCTTCATCCTGTCACTTTTGGGCCCTGCCGTTGGCTATTCCACGGCCTTCGTCATCGGCCTCACCGTCGCGGTAGCGACCGCCGTAGCGCTGCGCCTCCATGTCAGGGGTAACCGGGGCTAATGTCATGGCCTACGCCTTATACTTGGGGGCAGTTTAGGTCACACAAACTAACGCCACAAAGGAGATAAAACACATGGATTTCATCTCTCGCCACCTCGGGCCTGATGCGGCCGAGTGTGAGACGATGCTCAAGGCAGTGGGCTATGACAGCGTGGAGGCACTCGTCGATGCCGCCCTGCCCACCTCCATCCGCGCCACCGAAGCGCTGAACCTCCCGGAAGCTTTGAGCGAAGATGACGCGCAGGCGAAGCTGCGCGAGTACGCCTCCCAGAACGTCGTGCTGAAGTCCTTTTACGGCCAGGGTTATTCCGATCCCCTCACCCCGGCGGTCATCCGCCGCGGGCTGTTGGAAGATGCCGGCTGGTACACCGCCTACACGCCCTACCAGCCGGAGATTTCCCAGGGCCGCCTCGAAGCCTTGCTCAATTTCCAGACCATGATTGAGTCCCTGACCGGTCTTCCCATCGCGAACGCCTCGCTTCTCGACGAAGCCTCCGCCACCGCCGAAGCCGTCGGCCTCATGGCCCGCGCGGTGAAGAAGGGCCGCCGCGTGCTGCTCGATTCCCGCCTGCACCCGCAGGTTCTCGCCGTCGCCGCCGAGCGTGCACGCGCCATCGAGCTCGAGGTCGAGATTGCTGATGTCCGCGATGGCATCGTCGGCGAAGACTTCGTCGGCGCCGTTCTGGCTTACACGGGCACCGAAGGCGATATCATCGACCCCCGTGCCGCCATCGAGGAGCTGCACACCCGCGGCGCTCTTGCCGCCGTCGTGGCTGACCCCCTGTCGCTGCTTCTCTTGGAAGCCCCCGGCGAGATGGGCGCAGACGTCGTCCTCGGCTCCTCGCAGCGCTTCGGTGTCCCGCTCTTCTTCGGCGGCCCGCACGCGGCCTTCATGTCTGTTACGGACAAGCTCAAGCGCCAGCTGCCCGGCCGCATCGTGGGCGTGTCCAAGGATGCCGCTGGCCGCCCCGCCTACCGGCTCGCATTGCAGACTCGTGAGCAGCACATCCGCCGCGAGCGCGCGACCTCCAACATCTGCACCGCCCAAGCACTTCTGGCCAACGTGGCCTCCATGTACGCGGTGTACCACGGGCCTGAGGGCCTCAAGGCCATCGCGCAACGTGTCCACGACCGCGCTTCTGCTTTCGCTAAGGCAGTCACCGACGCAGGCAAGGACATTGTCTCGCGCGACTTCTTCGACACCGTGACCGTCACCGGCGTGGATGCCGCGGCCATCAAGACCCAGCTGCAGGAGCAGGGCTACCTGGTGCGCACCATCGGCTCGGACAAGGTCTCGGTCTCCTTCGGCGAGTCCGCCACCAACGAGGATGTCAACATCCTCACCGCCGCCTTCGGCGCCGAGTCCTCCGCTAACTCCGAGCCGGCCGCGTCTGGCTCCTTCGAGATTCCGTCCTCCGTCCAGCGCGCCGAGGCCCCGCTGCAGCACGAGATCTTCAACTCCATCCACTCCGAGACCCAGATGCTGCGCTACCTGCGTACCTTGGCGGATAAGGACCTGGCCCTGGACCGCACGATGATCCCTCTGGGTTCGTGCACGATGAAGCTCAACCCCACCGCTGCGATGGAGCCCATCTCCTGGCCGGAATTCGCCGGCATCCACCCGTATGCCCCGGAGGAGACCACCGCGGGCTGGCGCGCGCTGATCGACGAACTCGAGTCCTGGCTCGCCGAGATAACCGGCTACGCCCAGGTCTCCATCCAGCCCAACGCCGGCTCCCAGGGCGAGCTGGCCGGCCTTCTGGCCATTCGCCGCTACCACGTGGCCAACGGCGATCACGGCCGCGATGTCATCCTCATCCCGGCCTCCGCGCACGGCACCAATGCGGCCTCAGCCACCTTGGCCAACCTGCGCGTCGTCGTGGTCAAGACCGCGGACGATGGCTCGATTAACCTCGCCGACCTCGACGCCAAGATCGAGCAACACGGCGAGCACATCGCCGGCATCATGATTACCTACCCCTCCACCCACGGCGTCTTCGACCCCGAGGTACGCGAGGTCTGCGACAAGGTCCACGCGGCCGGCGGCCAGGTCTACATCGACGGCGCCAACATGAACGCGCTAGCCGGTTGGGCCCGTCCGGGTGCCTTCGGCGGCGATGTGTCCCACCTGAACCTGCACAAGACCTTCACCATCCCGCACGGCGGCGGTGGCCCGGGTGTGGGCCCGGTGGGCGTCGCCAAGCACTTGGTGCCCTTCCTGCCGTCGGATGCCAACGACCCCAAGCTGGATCCCTCGCAACCGACTGCGGAGACCACCGGCGTGCCGTCCACAGCATCGCGCTACGGTTCCGCCGGCGTGCTGCCGATTTCCTGGTCCTACCTGGCCATGATTGGCGCCCAAGGACTCACGGAGGCCACGAGTCACGCCATCCTCGGCGCAAACTACCTGGCGCAGAGCCTGAAGGATTCCTTCCCAGTGCTTTACACGGGCAATGCCGGCCTCGTGGCTCACGAGTGCATCTTTGACCTGCGCGAGCTGACCGACGCCTCCGGCGTCACCGCCGCTGACGTGGCCAAGCGCCTCGTGGACTACGGCTTCCACGCGCCGACCCTCTCCTTCCCGGTGGCCGGCACCCTCATGGTGGAGCCCACCGAGTCCGAGGACCTGGGTGAGCTGGACCGCTTCATCGAAGCCATGCGCTCCATCCGCGCCGAAATCCAGGAGATTATCGACGGCCAGGTGGCCTACGAGGACTCCGTCATCCACCATGCCCCGTTCAACGCCGAGTCCGTCGCGGCCGACGAGTGGGATTTCGCCTTTAGCCGCCAGCAGGCCGCCTACCCGGTAACTTCGCTGCGCGCCAACAAGTACTTCCCGCCGGTGCGCCGCATCGACGAGGCTTATGGTGACCGCAACCTGGTGTGCACCTGCCCGCCGCCAGAGGCTTTTGACTACTCCGACGACAACCAGGAGGTTTAATCAATGACTGACTACCTGCACTCCCCGCTGCACGCTGAGCACGAGAAGCTCGGCGCCACTTTCACGCCCTTCGGGCCGTGGGAGATGCCGCTGAAATATGACAACGAGCTTGAGGAGCACCGCGCGGTGCGCGGAGCCGCCGGCCTCTTCGACCTGTCCCACATGGGTGAAATCTGGGTCAACGGCCCGGACGCCGCCGAGTTCCTGTCCTACTGCTTCATCTCCAACCTGGTTCCCCTCAAGGTGGGCAAGGCAAAGTACTCCATGATCTGCGCCGAGGATGGCGGCATCATGGATGACCTCATCACCTACCGCTTGGAGGAGACCAAGTTCCTCGTCGTGCCGAATGCTGGCAACGCCGATACCGTGTGGGAGGCTCTCAACGAGCGCGCCGAGGGCTTCGACGTGGACCTGAAGAACGAGTCCCGCGATGTGGCCATGATTGCTGTCCAGGGCCCGAAGGCGCTGGAGATTCTCGTCCCGCTGGTGGAGGACACCAAGCAGCAGGCCGTGATGGACCTGCCCTACTACGCCGCAATGACCGGCAAGGTGGCGCGCAAGTACGCT
Organism: Corynebacterium sp. HMSC078A10; assembly: GCF_001811565.1. Taxonomy (NCBI): domain Bacteria; kingdom Bacillati; phylum Actinomycetota; class Actinomycetes; order Mycobacteriales; family Corynebacteriaceae; genus Corynebacterium; species Corynebacterium sp. HMSC078A10. The sequence goes on from NZ_KV805180.1 coordinate 131,819, forward strand.
TTCATCTGCCGTACCGGCTACACCGGCGAGGACGGCTTCGAGCTCATCGTCTACAACTCCGATGCCCCGGAGCTGTGGGAAGAGCTGCTCAAGGCCGGCGAAGAATACGGTATTAAGCCTTGCGGCCTGGCTGCGCGCGACTCGCTGCGCTTGGAGGCCGGCATGCCGCTCTACGGCAACGAGCTCACCCGCGACATCACTCCGGTCGAGGCCGGTATGTCCCGCGCCTTTGCCAAGAAGGAGCAGGACTTCGTGGGTGCAAAGGTGCTGCGCCAGCGCGCCGAAGAAGGCCCGCAGGCCGTTATTACCGGCCTGGTTTCCTCGCAGCGCCGCGCCGCCCGCGCCGGAGCGGAGGTCTTCGTTGGTGAGAACAAGGTGGGCACGGTGACCTCCGGCCAGCCCTCCCCCACCCTGGGCCACCCTGTCGCGCTCGCGCTCATCGATACCGCCGCAGGCTTGGAGGCTGGCGACGCCGTGGAGATCGACATCCGCGGCAAGCGCTACCCCTTCGAAGTGTCCGCGCTGCCCTTCTACAAGCGCGAGAAGTAAACTCCACTACTGAATCCATCTACCGAAAGGACATCCCTTCTCATGGCTAATCTTCCTTCCGATTTTTCTTACTCCGAGGACCACGAGTGGATTAACGCAGCTGCTGATTCCGTCGTCGGTTCCACCGTCCGCGTCGGCATCACCTCCGTGGCCACCGACCGCCTGGGGGAGGTCGTCTTCGCCGAGCTGCCGGCCGTGGGCGATACCGTCGAGCACGGCGAGACCTGTGGCGAGGTGGAGTCCACCAAGTCCGTGTCTGACCTCTACTCCCCGGTCACCGGTACCGTGACCGCCGTCAACGAGGGTGTGCACGATGACTACGCCGTCATCAACAACGATCCCTTCGGTGAGGGCTGGCTCTTCGAGGTCGAGGTCACCGAAGCCGGCGAGCTGATGACCGCTGAGGAGTACGCCTCCGCCAACGGCGTGGCCTAAATCTGCGCCTGAACAGCACGCATTCAGCCCTTGTCTGGCTGAATCTTCGCGGGGACTAGCATGGGTATCCATGACTGCTCCCCGCGAACCTTTCTTTCCCGCCAACCGCTCTATTCGCGCTTCCGACGAGCCACTGGAGATCCGCCGCTTGGGCCGCATGGGCTACCAAGAGGCCTGGGATCTCCAGGCCGAGCTCGCCGCAGCGCGGGCAGCGGGCACGCAGGGTGATGTCATCCTCGTGGTTGAGCACCCCAACGTCTACACCGCCGGCAAGCGCACGCAGCCGGAGGATATGCCCGATAACGGCCTGCCGGTCATTGACGTCGACCGCGGCGGGCGTATCACCTGGCACGGCGAGGGCCAGCTGGTTGTCTACCCCATCATTAAGCTGGCCGAGCCGGTCGACGTCGTTGACTACGTCCGCCGCCTCGAGGAAGCCATCATCCAAGCCGTCCGCGAACTCGGAGTGAGCACCGCCGGGCGCATCGATGGCCGCTCCGGCGTGTGGGTCCCCTCCACCACCTGCGCCGCCGATCCGTCCGCCCCGAAGCGCGACCGCAAACTGGGCGCCTTGGGCATCCGCGTTACCCGCGGTGTAACCATGCACGGCCTCGCCCTCAATTGCACCAATACCCTGGAATACTACGAGCACATCGTCGCCTGCGGCATCGACGATGCCGACGTGTCAACCCTCTCGCTAGAGCTTGGCCGCGAGGTCACCATTCAAGAAGCGGAAGCGCCGCTTCTCGACGCCCTCCTCAAAGCCCTCTCAGGCGAACTCACCGTGGCCGACCACACCTTCGCCTCGGCGCCTGATCCCATCAAGGTGGCCAACGAGAAGGCACGCCAAGCCCGCAAAGCAGCAGAGGGAAAATAGAAGATACATACCCTCGGTGGAATAAACCCGGCTCTCGCAGGACTTGTATTAGGAAGAGCTAACCCCAACGCGTAAAGTGAGGTTCCGTGACTGTTAAGCCTGAAGGACGCAAGATGCTCCGCATTGAGAAGAAAAATGCGGAGTCGCCCATCGAACAGAAGCCACGCTGGATCCGCAACCAGGTTCGCACCGGACCGGGTTATGAGGACATGAAATCCCGCGTATCCGGAGCTTCCCTACACACCGTGTGCCAGGAGGCCGGCTGCCCCAATATCCACGAGTGTTGGGAATCGCGCGAGGCCACCTTCCTCATCGGCGGTGACAAGTGCACCCGCCGCTGCGATTTCTGCGATATCGCCACCGGCAAGCCGGAGGAATTGGACCGCGACGAGCCGCGCCGCGTGGCCGAGAACATCCAGGAGATGGATCTCAACTACACCACCATCACCGGCGTGACCCGCGATGATCTTCCCGACGAGGGCGCCTGGCTCTACGCCGAGGTTGTGCGCAAGATTCATGAGCTCAACCCCAATACCGGCGTGGAGAACCTCACCCCGGATTTCTCCGGTAAGCCGGATTTGCTCCAAGAGGTTTTTGAAGCCCGCCCTGAGGTCTTCGCCCACAACCTGGAGACGGTGCCGCGCATCTTCAAGCGCATCCGCCCGGCCTTCCGCTATGAGCGTTCACTCGACGTCATCCGCCAGGCTCACGATTTTGGTTTGATCACCAAGTCCAACCTCATCCTGGGCATGGGTGAAACCGCCGAGGAGATCGAGGAAGCCCTTCGCGATCTCCGCGAGGTCGGCTGCGACATCATCACGATTACCCAGTACCTGCGCCCCGGTCCGCGCTTCCACCCCATCGAGCGCTGGGTACGCCCAGAGGAGTTCGTGGAGCACTCCAAGCTGGCCAAGGAGCTCGGCTTCGGCGGCGTCATGTCCGGTCCGCTGGTGCGCTCCTCCTACCGCGCTGGCCGCCTCTACGTGCAGGCTATGGAGGCCCGCGGCCTCGAGCTTCCGGAGAACCTGAAGCACTTGGCTGAGACTTCCCAGGGTGCTACCGCCCAGGAGGCCTCCACGCTTCTGGAGAAGTACGGCCCCTCCGAGGAGACTCCGGTGACCACGCGCATGGTTAAGACCCCGGCCGGTGCAGCGAACCCGAACTCTGCGGCGTCCACTATTCGCTAGTTCGATTCTCTTTTTGACCCTCTGACCTCTAAAGTAGGAGCCATGGCTAACGACGACAAGGCATCGCTCAAGGAAGCGAAGAAGCAGGAGCGCGCGGCCAAGCGTGCTCAGCGCAAGCAGAACTGGTCACAGATGTGGCAAGCGTTCAACATGCAGCGCAAGCAGGATAAGGCGCTCATCCCCATCATGCTGGCTGCCTTCTTGGGCATGGGCTTGCTCTTCTTCCTAATCGGCATGCTCTTCAACGGCGAGTGGTTCATGCTCATCCTGGGCTTGGGCATCGGCGCCATCCTGGCCATGTTCCTGTTTACCCGCCGCCTCGAGCGCGATATGTACAAGAAGGTGGAGGATCAGCCTGGCGCCGCCGGCTGGGCCTTGGAGCAGCAGCTGCGCAACACCGTCGGTGTGGTGTGGAAGGTCAAGACTGGTGTGGCCGCTACCCGCCAGCAGGACCTTATCCACCGCGTTATCGGCAACTCCGGCGTCATCTTCGTCGTCGAGGGTGACCGCAAGCGCGTCGGCCCTACTCTTAACCGCTTGAAGAAGCGCGTGGACCGTATGGCCGGCGGCGTGCCGGTGTACGAGGTCTTCGTGGGCAATGGCGAGGACGAGGTTCCCGTGTCTAAGCTGCGCAGCCACATTATGAAGCTGCCGCGCAACTACAACAAGAACGAAACCTACGACAACATTCGCCGCATCGAGGCCATGGATGATCTGCCGGGCACCACCCCTGGTCTGCCCAAGGGCCCGATGCCCCGCCAGGCTCAGAACATGGCGGGCATGAACCGCCGTATGCGCCGCATGCAGGAGCGCAAGGGCGGCAAATAAGCCACTAGCTCCAAGCACAACAAGGGTCCCTTCCGAGATTTCGGAAGGGACCTTTTTACGTTGCCTTCGAAGCCTACCGGCCTAGTTGCCTCACGCACCCCAGCAGCTTTATCGCTGGTCCCAACAGCCTTAGGCCATGATGACGGCGGTGCCGGTGGCGCGGTCGTGGAGGCCGCGGCCGTCGGCGTCGACCATCGCTGCGGGAAACAGCACGGCGGTCAGCAAGGTACGGACCGCCGCACGCCACAGGCCGACGGAGGTGCCCGGCACGTCGAGGCGCGCCACGCCCATACCGAGCAACGCCATTCCCGGGGTGCGGGCGAACAGCCACCCGCACACGATGCCCATGACTACCCACACTGCATAACCCAAGAAGGCGGGACCGCCCAGATTGTCGGTGAAGAGCTCGAGAACGTTGGCAATGATCATGGCCAAAATCCAGTCAATTAACACGCCGAACGTACGCCGCATTACCGACGCCAGGGCACCTGGCCCCTCCTTGGGCAAGCCCAATGCCTGCCCAGGCCACTGCCCCGACCCGATGCCATCGTTGTTATCTGCCATGCCCACCAATCTAGCCGCCGTCCATCCCGAGCAGAAATTTTGCCTTCAGGTGCCCACGCGTCCCAGTGATGCAGCCAATACCTGTAAACTAGTCGGGAGTACTACACGTCAACCAACAGGAGACCACCGTGTCCTTTGAGACAATCCAGGACGTCATCACATTCATCAAGGAAGAGGACGTCAAGTTCGTTGACATCCGCTTTACGGACGTCCCCGGCACAGAGCATCACTTCTCTATTCCGGCCGAGGAATTTACTGAAGACGCAGCCGCCGACGGCCTCGCCTTCGACGGCTCTTCCATCCGCGGATTCACCACCATCGATGAGTCCGACATGACGCTGCTGCCGGATCCGAAGACTGCCTTCGTGGATCCTTTCCGCACCGCGAAGACTCTGAACATCAAGTTCTTCGTCCACGACCCGTTTACTCTGGAGCCCTTTAGCCGCGACCCGCGCAACATCGCCCGCAAGGCCGAGGAATACCTCTCCTCTACCGGCATCGCGGATACCTGTAACTTCGGCGCTGAAGCTGAGTTCTATATCTTCGATTCCGTTCGCTACGGCACGGAGATTAACAACGGCTTCTACGAGGTGGACACCGATGAGGGCTGGTGGAACCGCGGTTCTGAGACCAACTTCGACGGCACCCCGAACACCGGCTTTAAGACTCGTGTGAAGGGCGGCTACTTCCCGACGGCACCCGTCGACAAGCACGGCGAAGTCCGCGATGCCATGGTGGAGCAGCTGCAGAAGGCTGGTTTCACCATCGAGCGCTTCCACCACGAGGTGGGCAGCGGTCAGAACGAGATTAACTACCGCTTCAACTCCCTGCTGCACGCGGCTGATGATATTCAGACCTTCAAGTACATCATCAAGAACACCGCGGAGCAGTTTGGTAAGACCGTAACCTTCATGCCGAAGCCGCTGGCCGGCGATAATGGTTCCGGTATGCACGCCCACATGTCCCTGTGGCAGGACGGCAAACCGCTCTTCCACGATGAGGCTGGCTACGCTGGTCTGTCCGACATGGCTCGCTACTACATCGGCGGCATCCTGGCCCACGCACCGGCTGTGCTGGCGTTCACGAACCCCACCCTGAACTCCTACCACCGCCTCGTTCCGGGCTTCGAGGCGCCGATTAACCTGGTGTACTCGCAGCGCAACCGCTCGGCTGCCATCCGCATCCCGATTACCGGCTCCAACCCGAAGGCCAAGCGCATCGAGTTCCGCGCGCCGGATCCGTCCGGCAACCCCTACTTCGGTTTCGCTGCCATGATGATGGCGGGCCTCGACGGCATCAAGAACCGCATCGAGCCGCACGCTCCGGTGGATAAGGACCTCTACGAGCTGCCGCCGGCAGAGGCCGCCTCCATCCCGCAGGCACCGACCTCCCTGGAGGCCTCCATCGCAGCACTCGAGGAAGACAACGACTTCCTCACCGAGGGCGATGTCTTCTCCGAGGACCTCATCGAGACCTACATCAACTACAAGCGCGAGAACGAGATTGCGCCGGTCCGCCTGCGTCCGACTCCGCAGGAATTTGAAATGTACTACGACTGCTAGAGCCTAGCTCTGAGCCAGCTCTGAATCCGATCCGGGCCCTGACGATTCGCATGAACCGTCGGGGCCCGTCGTCGTATCACGCAGTGAGCATCGCTGCCGACGGTGAAGTCAACCGCCCACGCACATCCTGTGTGCCCTCCCCTACTGCCGAGCGCAACAGGGTGCAATCTCACGGCCCAATTATGCGGATCAATGGGGCCGAAATGCAGTGGGATGGCTACCATTCCAGCTGTGACTGACAGATTCCGCCAACTGCCACCGCCCGGGCCCGCATGGGGCGGCAGCCTCATGGGAACCTCCATCGTCTCCCGGCTGCTCGTTGAGGAGGGCATGCTGACAGGCTCCGCCGTTTTCGCAGCGCTATCCTGCATTATTCTCCTCGTGCTGACGGTTGGCTTTGCGCTATACCGCCAGCCCAGCTTCGCGCGAACCTCGATGGCTGAATGGTCCATGTATTTCATCGGCATCCTGGCGCTCGGAGCAGCGCTGTCCGGGTTGACGGATATCGGAACCTTCCGCTTAGTGGGCTTTTGGATTGGCGGCCCGGTTACCGTCATCACGTGGGCTATTCAGCTCACCCGCTTCGACGGTGAACCGCGCTTTACCTGGGGCCTGCCGCTGGTCGGTCCCATGATTTCATCCTCCGTGGCTGGCTTTCTTGCCCTCGACTACGGGCATGCCTACCACGTCATGGGCACCATTCTTTTCATCATGTCGATCTCTACCGCGGTTCCCACCTTCATCCGCGTGTACTGGGCCGCTTGGCACGGCAAGGTAAATCTCTCCGGAGCCAACTCAGCTACCGCCTGGGTTCCGCTGGGCGTGGTGGGCCAATCGACCACCGCGATGCAGATCCTCTACCCCGGTCATGTTTCCGTCTATTACGGGCTGACCGCCATGGTCATCGCCGTCCCCCTCGCGCTCTATGCCATGATCACCTTCTACCCCAATGTGGCTCGCTGGGTGGACTACTCGCCCGCATGGTGGGCCTGCACCTTCCCGCCCGGGACGGTCAGCATGGGTGGTCACCAGGTAGCCCTAGTGAATGGCTCGGAGCTTCTCGACGTCATCGCGCTCAGCATCCCGTTGCTCCTCATCGCGCACTGGTCTGCCTGCTCCTGCCGCTTCATTAGCTGGCTCATCGAAGGCCGGCGCGCACAGAGAAGCGGAGCTAGCCCAATCTCGAGCTAGCTCCGCAGTGCACGCTGTCAGCGTGTTTATCAGGCTTTAGTTTTCAGCCTTGGTGAACTGGATGACCTGGCCCTGGCTGCCCAGCGCAAAGGTGTTGCCCTCTACGGGGAAGACAACTGGCTTGGCGGAGAGGATGGCGTTGAGCGCATCGGCATCAGCCATCTCATCCGGGGCGCAGGCACGCATCGTGGAGTTCAGGTTCTCCACCACGATGGCATCGGTCTGATCAAGCTTGTAGCTGCCGCCACCGGAATTGCAGCCATCGTTGTAGGTCAGCGTTCCGTCGTCATTGAAGGTCACGGAAATCGCCGGGTTCTTCTTGGCAGTGAAGGTACCGTTGAGAACCTTCTGCGCCTCATCAGCGGGCAGCTTGTCCTGCAGGCCGTCGATGTCTTCATACTTCTCAATCAAGCCAGAGCCTTGCGGAGCTTCCGGCTTCGTGGAGGACGAGAAGGAGTCACCGAACAGGCGCGAGCTCAGCTCCTGAATCTGGCTGGACTTCACGGAGTCAGCGGAGGATGGTTCCTGCGCACCGGCAGTACCGGCACCCAGGACGCCGCCCGCGAGGGCGACGAACGCGGTTGCAGTGGTTACTTTCTTCAGTGTGCGTGAAATCATGACCCCGAAGCTATCGAGCACCAACGGCAACATCAACCCACTTCATGCGTTTCTGATGATACTGTGCGGTAACTCCAACGATTCCCAGCCCACGGACAAACCTCAAAGAAAAGACCCCTGAACTGGGTTTTTTAGTTGCGCTTAACGTAGCCCATCCGCGGACGGAAGCCCTGCGGATGTTTCATCTGCGCCACGGCGTCCCCGATGATCATGCGATGGCGCGCGCTGACAGACGTCGGCATCTGCGCCACCGAGAACCACTGCGCGGCAAGGTTCTCTTCGTCGGAGACGACCGGCTCCGCATCATCCGGAACGGAGACACGGATGGAGGTATCCATGTAGATGCACTTATCCCCATTGGGACAGACCACTGGGCCCACCTGACCGACGCCGAGGAGCGCTTCGATACGGCCGTCGAGCCCCACCTCTTCCTTGAGCTCACGCAACGCGGTCGTCGTGACTTCCTCGCCAGGCTCACAAATACCGGAGATGGGAGCCCACGTGCCATTATCGGCTCGCTGGGCCAGCAGCACTGAAGGCAGCTCCCATATCGCAGAACCGGTAGGAACCGCCCGCACAATAACCGCGGTCACGCTGGGAAGGAAGAGCTGCTCGTGACCAATCTTCTCACGCAGGGACACAATAAAATCAGGAGTCGGCATGAGTTTAATCTTAGCGCCTAGACCCGCTCCAGAATCTCCGGCAGGAGTGCCTCGATGTCGGAGGCAGCGGTAAAGGACATCTCCGCCTCAGACCCATCGATGCAGCCCTGACTACGTGCCGCGGCTTCCGTCGTCCCTGACAGAACCCCGACGATCACGCCTTCAAAGGGGCTGCCCGGCGCGCCAAAGACCGGCGCCCCGGAATCACCATGCGTGGAACAGACTCGGGCACTCGCCGAGACGGTGTCCAACGTTCGGTCGCCAAACTGAAGTTTCCCGTGGCTTTCTCCATGCGTTAGCGGTCCGCACGTCTCTCCCGTGATGCGCCCCAGCTTGCACACCTCATCCGGAAGCTCCTCCTGCCCCGCAGCGACCACGCTGGTAGGCATGTCCTGCGGGACATAAAACTCCGCCTGCCGCGTGATCTCCACCAAAGCGAAGTCGAGCTGGTGTGTGTCAGGTGAGCTGAGATCGGAATAGATGATGGTGCCGACGGGCTCCGCTGGGTACACGAATTCCCTATCCTCAGCGCCCGCCCACACCGTATCCCCTGGCTCACCGCAATGGGAGGCGGTGACAGCGATGGTACGGGCGTCGTCAAGCACGAAGCTCCACGCCACCGTGCAGAGGTTGAAGTCAAAGGCTTCGCCGGGAACGGGCTGCATAGCAGAGATGTCGAGCGCCGCGCCCGGCGGCACCGGGGAGGCATCGGGCGTATGCGTCTGCGGCGGGGCCGGTGAAATCGTGGTGTACTCGGACGTGCTCGAGGCAGCTTCGGGAACGGAGTCAACCCCCATAGGCATTGAGCATCCAGCCACTGCCAGCGCAGTCGCGCTGAGCACCACCAGAAGGTAAGGCCTAGTCCTCCTGAGCGGATGCAGCCTCACCCGGGTCCGCCTTTTGATCCTTGTTTTCCTTCTCCATCTCAGCGACCTGCTTCATGTCACGGATGAACTTCTCCGGGTCAAACTCGGTGAAATACTCCGGACCCGAGAACTGTTCCTGTGCCATTGGCTTAAACCTCCGTGCTCTTGATGTACTGCGTGATGTAATCCTTCACCGCCGCCGCATCGTTGGGCAGATCGGTGACGTGACGCTCGGCTTCCAGGATTCCGGCGAAACGCTCCGGCACCTCCGGTTCAGTGCCGATGGCTTCCGAGATGGTCTCCGCGAATTTCACCGGAAGCGCGGTTTCTAGGCACACGATGGGAGTGTCAACGCCGAACTCATCCTTAACTGCGCGGGCAACCTTGATGCCGTCGGCAGTGTGCGGATCCACCAGCACGCTGTAGCGCTCGTGGACATCCTTAATGGTGGCAAGGCGGTCGGCGTGGGTCGAGGAGCCAGACAGGAAGCCGTACTCGGCGCGGGCAGCGTCGAGCGCCTGCTTGTCGACGTTAAACCCGCCTTCCTTCACCTTCGTTCCAAACAACTCCTTAACTTGTGCGGCATCGCGGCCCAGCAGGTCAAAGGCGAAGCGCTCGAAGTTCGAGGCACGGGAAATATCCATCGACGGCGAGGACGTCTTGTACGTCTGCTCCGAGGAGCGCGGGCGGTAGCTGCCGGTGCGGAAGAACTCATCGAGCACGTCATTCTCATTGGTCGCGACGATGAGTTTGTCGATGGGCAGGCCCATCTGGCGGGCGATGTGGCCGGCGCAGATATCACCAAAGTTGCCGGTGGGCACACTGAAGGAGACCTTCTCGGTGTTCTCCGTGGTGACCTTGAGGTAGCAGTTGACGTAGTAGACCACCTGCGCCATGAGGCGGGCCCAGTTAATGGAGTTGACCGCACCGATGCGGTTCTCGGCCTTGAAGTTGGCGTCGGCCGATACCGCCTTGACCACGTCCTGGCAGTCATCAAAGACGCCATCGAGGGCGATATTGCAGATATTCGGGTCATCCAGGCCGAACATCTGGGCTTGCTGGAAGGGCGTCATGCGCCCGGCCGGGGTCAGCATGAAGACGCGAATTCCCTTGCGACCGCGCATGGCGTACTCCGCCGAGGAACCGGTGTCACCCGAGGTAGCGCCCAAGATGTTGAGGGTCTCGCCACGGCGGGCCAGCTCGTATTCGAAGAGCTCGCCCAACATCTGCATGGCCATGTCCTTGAAGGCGGCCGTCGGCCCTTCAGAGAGGTGACCAATGTACAGGCCCTCCCCCAGTTCGCTGACGGGGACGATCTCCTCGTGGTCAAACTTGGGGTAGGTATAGGCGCGCTGGGCAATTCCTTCGAGGTCTTCTGCGGGAATATCATCCACGAAGAGCTTGAGCACCTCCGCGGCCAAGGCCGCGTAGCCGTCCTCCGCCAAGGTCTGGCGCCAGTTAGTCAGGGTGGCGTCATCGATGCGGGGGTAAGTTTCCGGCAGGTAGAGGCCGCCATCAGGGGCCAGACCTCCAAGGAGGATATCCGTGAAGGAGGCGGGCTGGCGGTCGGTATCGCGGGTCGAAATGTACTTCACCCCCTGCATCTTAGTTGGTGACGCGTAAAGTATCAGCCATGTCGGTTCCTCATCCACGCAATGTAATTACCACGAAGGCTCTCTCTGTGTGGGTGGCTGCGGTGTTGGTCTATATCGTGGCGATGACCGGCCGCACGTCATTTGGCGTGGCGGGCCTCGAAGCCATCGATCGCTTCGAGGTCGACGCCTCCCGCATTGCCGTGTTCACCGCTGTGCAATTGGGTATCTATTCGCTGGCGCAGATCCCTACCGGGATGCTCGTCGATAAGTTCGGGCCGCGGCGCCTGCTCGTCATTGGTTCCGTCATCATGGGCGTGGGTCAGGTACTCCTTGGCTTCACCAGCAATTATTGGGTAGCCATCGCCGCCCGCCTGCTCATCGGCGCGGGCGATGCCACCGCCTTCCTCTCCGTGATGCGCATCTTGCCCTACTGGTTCCCGCTGCACCGCACCCCCATGTTCACTCAGGTCACCTCGTCGCTTGGGCAGCTGGGCCAGTTCTTGTCCGCCCTTCCTTTCGCCATGCTGCTGGGCTGGGGTGGGTGGACCATGGCCTTCGTTAGCTTGGGTGCGGTGGGCATCCTCATCGCCGTTGCGGCCGCGGTGGCGGTGGCTGATTCCCCAGAATCCCTCGGCATCGTGCCCAAGCCGAAAGAAAAACCTAACGCGAAGCCGGAAAGCACAGCAGCGCTGTTATCCACCGTTTTCCGTTCCCCCGTAGCCTGGCAGGCATTCTTTATTCACTGGATCGGCCTGGGGGCCACCAACGTGTTCGTCATGCTATGGGGCGTGCCGCTGATGACTGCAGGCATGGATTTTTCTAAGACTAGCGCCGGCTGGATCCTGACGTGGTTTAGCGTGTGCATGGTGCTCGTCGGCCCACTGCACGGCAAGCTTTCCTCCAGGGCCAGCGGTTTCCGCCCGTGGCTCGCCTTAGGGTTTGTGGCTACCCACTGCGCGGTGTGGGCCCTGTTCTTCCTCTTCGGTGGCAGCTATCTCTCGCTGTTCATCCTCATCAGCCTGGTAGCCCTGTGCACACCGGTGGCAAATTACGGTTTCGACATTGTCCGTGAAAACCTCGACCGCACTGTCGTCGCCACGGCGACGGGCCTGGCCAATATGGGAGGCTTCATCGCCACGGTCATCGGCGCCCAGCTCGTCGGCATGGTTCTCGATCACTTGGGTAATGGGCCTGACTACCCCTTCCATGACTTCCGGCTCGCTGCTTGGGCAGTCTTTGGCGTGTGGTGCATTGGCATCGTGGGTGTTCTCATCACGCACATCCTGCGCAGCCGCGGCGAGGACGGCGGCCCGCACGTCACCATCGTGCAGGTTGGTTAGTTCAGGGCTGGGCTAATGAAGGGCCGCGGCGCTGAACGCCGCCTCAAGGGGTACCGAATTGGCCACTTCGAAGACCCCGAGCCCACCGCCAATCGGAACGAGGACGGCAATGCTCACCCCCAGGGCGGTTCTGAGCAGCTCGCGTAGTTTTCGTTGTTTCTCCACCTCAACGCACCAACCTTTATCGATTCGTTATCTGTGCGTGTGAGCTTAAGATCCGCGGCTGCCAGGCAGATCCCCGTTGACTGCGTATCACCTGCCAGTCCCTGTGTATTCGCGCCGGCACCCCAGCCGGGCTAGTTCATCGGGCTATTCGGCCGGGGTCGATTCCACGAGAATCGGGCCATCCACCGGGGCGACGACCCCGGCGTCGAAGGCGGCGAGCACACCCTTCGCATCATCTTTCGTAATTGCACCCGCCTCCACGGCCTTCTTGAGATCAGTCTCGAGGATCTGGCGGGAGCGGTACCTGTCTGATGCCACCGACAAGAGGCCGCGAGGAACCGACTCCGACGGGATCCCCAGTGCCTCTGCCAGCGAAACAATGCGGTCATTTTCAGCAGGGTCGAGCTGAACATCAACCGACTGATCCTGCGGGACGCCACCGTTGACCACCTGCTCCACGGTCAGCGCGCCCTCCGGCACCTGGTGCCGCTCTGTGGCCCACCAGCCTGCGCCGACGGCGGTGATGACTGCGATCACAACGAGGACCCACACGGCGATAAACTGCTTGGACTTCACGGCCACAACCTTAGACTTTTCTCACACCGCCGGCTTAATCCGCGCCAGGGCCAAAGGTCCCAAAAGAGGTACCGCGCGGGGGATGCGGCGAATCCAGGCGCTCGGACAGCGCATCAATGATGGACCGGATAGTTGACTCCGCGACGGAGCGATCGAGGCTGCTGCGGCGTGGGGTCTCTGGCTTCGGCTCAGGAGGGACAACGCGGGGCTTGTCGACGTCCAACCGCATCACCGTCCCCTCCACGCTCAGCGCGGCGGCGGGATCGCACCCGGCGGCTCGGGCCGCGGACAAGAATGCATCGAGATCAGCCAGCGTGGCAGCGTTGAGGTCGAGAGAAAGATTAAGGCTCATGGTGTTCTCCTTTCGGGCTCCTTGAAGGGCGCGGGACACTATCTGTTCACTTCCGCCTAAGGCTAACGGCTTATCACCTGATTGAACAGGGGGTGTGCGTTAATTTCAGGGATAGATCCGGGTTAACTCAGGGTGCGGATCAGGGAGAATAAGCGCCTCCCCTCGCTGTGCTCTACTAATCGTGCTCGAATGACTCAGTCTCACCCCAAAACACCTCGTCGACTACCTTCCGGGCGTGCCGGGTGACTTTGAGATAGTGCTCTAGGAATTGTTGGTTGTGCTCGGGCTCCCAGCCGGCCGCACCAGCCACCTGCGCCAGTTGAGGGCCCGGTGCCGGAAGCTGGTCCACGCGCTTACCACGCACCAGTACCAGGGCGTTGCGGGCATCGGTGGCCAACAACCAGGCCTCTCGCAGCTCCTGCACTTGTTGGACTGGAATGACCTCGCTCTCCTCGAGGGCGTCGAGAACGCGCAGTGTGGAGGGATCATGGAGCGCCGGCACGTCGTGAGCATGCATCATCTGCAGCAGCTGGACGGTCCATTCGATATCGGTCAACCCGCCGCGCCCCAGCTTGGTATGGGTATTGCGGTCAGCGCCGCGCGGCAAACGCTCGTTATCAACGCGCGCTTTCATTCTGCGGATATCGCGGATGGTCTTCTCGCTTACGCCCTGCGGCGGATAGCGGAAGACATCCACCATGGTGAGGAAACGTTGCCCGACGTCTTTGTCCCCCGCCACGAAAGCCGCGCGGAGTAGTGCCTGCATCTCCCAGGGCTCGCCCCACTGCGAGTAATAACGCTCATAGGACTCGATCGAGCGCACAACTGCTCCCGACCGACCCTCTGGGCGCAAGCCCAAATCAACGTCCAAGGGCGGATCTCCGGAAGGCTTTGCCAAGCGGCGGCGCAGTTTCTCGATAATGCCAATTGCCCACGGCAGGGCTTCCTCTTCGGCATTGTCTTCGGTTGGCTCTGCCACCACGATGACATCGGCGTCCGAGCCAAAGCCCAGCTCCATGCCGCCGAGCCGCCCCATTCCAATCACGGCGATGCGGGCTGGTGGTTCGGCGTCATCGTTCTCCAGCCTCCAGGCCCTGACTTCGGCGCGCAGCGCGGCTTCCAGCACTGCATTCCAGATGGTGGACAGCTCAAAGCACACCTGCTGGACCGGTAAGAATCCCAGCAGATCCGCGGCAGCGATCCGCGCCAGCTCCGCGCGGCGAAGGGCTCGGGCTACCGACACGGCCTTGTCAGGGTCCGCGTGACGCTTAGTCGAATTAATCAATGCGGAGGAAACTTGCGCCGGTTTGGTTTCCAATAGCTTGGGCCCTGCCGCGCCATCGGAGAGCTGCTTGACGACGTCCGGCGCGCGGATAATGAGCTCCGATGTAAATGGCGAGGTGCCCAATATCTTCATGAGGCGCTGGCCGACGACGCCTTCGTCACGAAGCATGCGCAGGAACCACGTTCGGTCGTAGGCCGCCTCCGACAGCTTGCGATAATTCAGCAGGCCCATGTCTGGATCGGCCGTGTTTGAGAGCCACTCCATCAACGTCGGCAGCAGGATGGCCTGGATACGGGCCTTGCGCGACTGCCCAGCCGCCAGGGAGGTGAGGTGCTCGAAGGCGCGATCCGGGTGGCGATAGCCAAGTGCCGCCAGCTGCAAAAGCGCTGCTTCGCGCGACAATTTGAGCTCATCCGCAGACATCGACGCCACGGAATTCAACAGCGGGCGGTAGAACAAGCGCGAGTGCAGCTCAGAGATGAGCAGGCGAATCTTCCGCAGGTGGGCGTTCATCCGATCCGCTGCTGATTGATGCCCCTGTGGGTGAAATCCTGAATTGATGGCCAGCCACGTCAGCGCCGTGAGGTCATCTTTTTCCGGCAATGTGTGCGTACGGCGGAAGCGCTCCAATTGGAGGCGATGCTCGAGCAAGCGGAGAAACTCATAAGCCTCGATGAGCTGGGTGCCGTCCTCGCGTCCGACATACCCGGCGCGCACGAGCGCTGCGAGGGCATCGACCGTCGCCAGCGTGCGCAGCGATTCATCTGAGCGGCCATGAACCAATTGCAACAGTTGGACGGCGAATTCCACGTCCCGCAAACCGCCTTCACCGAGTTTGAGTTCGCGAAGGCGCATATCCTCCGGGACGTTGTCCAGCACTCGACGGCGCATAGCCTGGACGTCTTCCACGAAGGATTCCCTCTGCGATGCAGTCCACACCATGGGCCCAATCTGGTCGAGATAGTCCGTGCCCAAGGGCAGGTAGCCGGTCTGCGGCCGCGCCTTTAGTTGGGCTTGGAATTCCCACGTTTCCGCCCACCGCTTGTAGTAGGCCACGTGCGAATCCAGTGTTCGGACCAGCGCACCAGATTTGCCTTCTGGGCGCAGGTTGGCGTCAACCTCAAAGAAGCACGCCGAGCCGATTCGATTGAATTCTGACGCGAGACGGGTGATCCGTGGCGTAGCCTCCGAGCCCACGAAGATCACGTCCACGTCGGAGATGTAGTTCAACTCGCCCGCACCGCACTTGCCCATCGCGATGACTGCCAGCTGCGCATCGAGTGGCTGATCCTCGTAGACCACTCGGACCGCACCCGCGAGCGCTGCCGTCAAGGAGGCGTCAGCGAGGGCCGTCGTCAGCCGCGTGATTTCACGGAAGCCCACCCGCGGCTGCGGCCGTGACTGTCCCTTGCGCGAATGGAAAGTCCCTGCGAGGTCATGAGCGGCGATGCGCATCATGAGCGTCCGGTAAGCCACCTTGAGCGATGCCTTGTGGTCGCCAAGAGCCGCCCGGTATGTACCGGGAGAGGTCAGATCGGGGCTCGCGGTATCAGGACGAGTGGGCGGCTCGGCGTACGTTGCCGGTTCCGCGCCTACCTCTTCCAACAAGGTGTGCAGCATTTCCGTGGGAGTCGGCAGCGGGCGCTGGAGCTCGCGCCAGGTCTCTGGGTGGGCGGCAAGGTGATCACCAAACGCAGAGGAGCCGCCCAACAGGGCCATCAACCGTACCCGGAAGGTTTCGTCCTCACGCATCGCCGGGCCAATCTCAGGCGCTGACTCGATGATCCTCATTAACGTATTGAGGGCCATATCGGGATCACCGGCTGCGGCCAGGGTCCACAGCAGCTCGAGAGACTCAGGATTATCCCACCCAAGGCGGGACAAGTCCTCCGCAGCAGTTGGCCGGGTAAGGCCAAGAGTTGCCGGGGACGGTACAGATGCTGGTCGCATGCTTCTCCTAGAAATTCAGGTTGTTGCGCAACTCGAATGCGGTGATCTGCTGCTGATACTCGTGCCACTCATCCCACTTGGCGCGCAGGAAGTACTCAAAGACGTGCTCTCCTAGGACTTCCGCCATAAACTCAGAGCGCTCGAATTCACGGAGTGCCTGGTCCAAGCTGCTTGGCAGATCCTTGTACCCCATCGCGCGGCGCTCACGACGGGTCAGCTGATGGACGTCATCCTCAGCGGGATCACCAAGCTCATAGCCTTCCCTGATTCCGCGCAGGCCAGCGGCAAGCAACACCGCGTAGCCCAGGTAGGGGTTCATCGCTGAATCTAGTGAACGGATTTCAACGCGGCGCGACATTTCTTTGGAAAGACGATAGGTAGGAACTCGAACCAAAGCCGAACGGTTGGAGATTCCCCACGTCACTGATCCCGGGGCTTCGCTGCCAAACATCAAGCGCTTGTAGGAGTTGGTCCACTGGTTGGTAATTGCGGTCATTTCCACAGCGTGCTCAAGGATGCCGGCGATAAACTGCCGCCCCGTACTGGAAAGTGAAATCTCATCGTCGGGGTCGTGGAAAGCGTTGGAATCTCCCTCGAAAAGGCTCAAGTGGGTATGCATGCCCGAGCCAGAGCGATGCTCAAATGGCTTCGGCATGAATGTGGCGTGCACTCCTTGCTGGGAGGCAACCTCTTTAATGAGGTAGCGGAAAGTCATGATGTTGTCCGCCATGGACAGTACGTCGGCATGGCGTAGATCGATTTCCTGCTGCCCAGGTGAGGTTTCATGGTGGCTGAATTCCGTGGCAATGCCCATGGATTCCAGCGCGTACATCGACCGGCGCCGGAAACTCGGGGCGTTATCGTGCGTGGCTTGGTCGAAGTAGCCTCCGTTATCGGTGGCAATCAGGGTATTGATATCGCGGGCGTCTTCCAAGAGATAAAACTCAATCTCAGGAGAAGCCTTGCACGTAAACCCTTCATTGGCAGCCTCAGTAACCTGACGGCGCAGAATGTGGCGTGGGTCCACCAGGGAAGGTTGCCCATCGGGCTGGGTAATGTCACAGAACATGCGCGCCGAAAGAAGCTCTGGTTCTTCCTTGTCAAAGGGCATGATTTGGAAGGTTGAAGGGTCGGGCATAGCGATGGTGTCTGCCTCTGAGATGCGGGAGAACCCTTCCACCGAGGAACCATCGAAGCCAACACCTTCCTCGAAGGCAGATTCCAACTCTGAAGGGCTCATTACCACCGATTTCAGCGCCCCCAAGATGTCAGTAAACCAAAGGCGAATGAAGCGGATATCGCGTTCTTCAACTGTACGAAGGACGAATTCGTGTTGGCTGTTCATGTTCTAAACCCTACCGCCGCGGGCCCAAGTAACGGCGGGAGTTGCATCTTTTGCCCCCGCCCCGCCAACTATTCCCCCAGTTGACAAGAGTATCTCGGGGGCAACTTTTTTCGATTCTTAGGCCAGATGTCAACTTCACGTGCTTGAATGGCCCCACAACCGAACAGATGTACCCATACAAACGGAACAGGAACAGCTATGAACAACCACCACGGAACCTTAAGCGCACGAGGACTCGAGCTCATTTGCCAAGCGGCCAGTCAAGGATGGTCACCTAAGGACTTACTCCACGTCCTAGGCAGCTTTTGCCACCCTCTTATTTATCGTGCCGCTGCTCATATTCCCGCGCAAATTAGTTCTACTGTGCTGCGCAAGGAATGGTTAAGCGTCTCCCCACCTAACTCGATGACTATGTCGACCGATGACCTCATACGGCTCATTGACGCTACTTCCGCTCTGCCCCCACTGCGTGACGTTGACGTGCTCGCAGCAGAGAAAACTAGTTCTCGGGCAAGCCAAGACAGCAAAGAGAATCGGATCCGCAACAAGATCACCCAGCTTCTGCGAAAGGCTGAATCCACTCCTTATGAAGAGGAAGCCAGTGCGCTCATTGCCAAAGCACAGAGCCTTCAACAACGGCACCGTCTCGATGAGGCACTGGCCGAATCCCCGGACACGGTGATGTCCACACGCATCCATATCAGTGCGCCCTATATCAACCACAAAACCACGCTTCTTAGCGTCATCGCAGATCGCAATGGATGCACCGTCCTCAAGCTTCACCCCAAGGGAATCATCACCGTCTTTGGCGCCGAGGCGGACATTGATCATGTCAGCGACCTGTTCGCTTCCCTCCTGCGGCAGTGCGAATGGCACATGACTCATGGGGAGGCTGCCGACAACGCGCGATTACTCGGCAATGTAGCGTCGTTTCGCCGAAGCTTCATTTTGGCCTACGCCACCCGCATTGGGGAGCTTTTGGAGGAAGCGAACGCCTCATTGGCGCCTCACGACGAGAAACAGACAGACTCGGCTGCGGGCAGCAACGCCAAAAGGAAAAACGACGTAGCCCTCGCTCAGCGATCTTTATCAGCGGTGGAAATACGCAGACATAAGGCAGAAGCTTTAGCTGATCACCTCTTCCCTGATTCGCGAACCATCTCCTTAGCAATGAGGAACCATGCAGGAATGTCCGCAGGTGCAACTGCCGCGGAGAATTCCCACTTGGGTGGTGATTCCTCGGGCCTGGGTGGGCGCCGCCAACTCACCGGTTAAGGACCAGCAAGGGTTGGCACATTTGCACTATTAGCCAGGTAACCTAGAAGGCAGTGCAGAGGTTTTATACCTCTTCTTTTATCATTTCGCTCCCCGACGAAGGTGTGTACATGTCTCCAAAGACGTTTCTTGAAATCGAAGCCAAGTTCGCCGTGGATGAAACCACCCCGGTACCAGATCTCGCCCGCCTCGATGAGGTAGCCCGAGTCGCAGAAACTCGCCACCACTCGTTGTCGGCGATTTACTACGACACTGAGGATCTCCGTCTTACTCACGCGAAGATCACGCTGCGACGCCGCACCGGTGGAAATGACGATGGCTGGCATATCAAAATTCCCGGCGCGGAAGGTCGTACCGAAATCCGAGCCGAACTCGGTGACCCCGTCGACGGCAAGTACGAAGTCCCTGCCGAGCTCCTCCACCAGGTTCGTTCGGTGATCCGTAACCACCCGCTTGAACCCATTGCACAAGTGGACAACAACCGCACCGAGTTGCTCCTCGTAAACGCGGACGAGCAGCCTGTCGCTGAGTTCTGCGATGACCATGTCACCGCATTCTCTTTCCTACCAGGTGGCTCTCAGAGCACGTGGCGCGAGTGGGAAGTAGAGCTCGCAGGAGAACTGCCCGGTACGAAGGAGGGCAGCGCGCTACTGCGGCATGCCACTTCCCTGTTGATCAGTTCTGGTGCGCGGGTTTCCTCCTCACCGTCCAAGCTGAAGTCAGCATTGGGGCAGTCCATCAACAATGTCGAGCTTCCCCCAGCACTCGCAACGTCTAACGTCGAGCCCGGATCCCCTGCGGCGGCAGTCGTGGAGGCACTGCGAGCTAATCGGGATAAGCTCGTCGAGTTTGATCCGCGGGTACGCCGTGATGAATGGGATTCCGTGCACCAAATGCGCGTTGCTACCCGCGAATTGCGCAGCCACCTTCAAACCTTCCACGGCATTGTCGTGGGCCCGGAGATCAAGCGCCTAGAGTCCGATCTCAAGGAGCTTGCGGCCATGCTTGGCGTTGCTCGTGACGCCGAGGTCGTGGAAGAGCGCTGGCAGAATCTCCTCGCCTCCGAGGACTCCGATGTGCTTGATGAAGCCACCCGCGAACACATCGCGCACGATATGGGCCGCGCTTACCGCCGCGCGCATCGTCGTGTCATCGCTGCTCTCGATTCTGACCAGTACCTGGCTCTGCTCGATGCGCTCGACGCATTCCTTTCCAACCCGCCAGTCGCCGCCGAGGATGCTTCGGTTGACGAAGACACCAGCGCCGGGGACAACGGTGCGGTGGAATCTGATTCCGCTGCCACAGCTTCCGCTGAACTATCTGAGCAGCAGGAGGCAGCGAAGGACTATGCGCCGAAGCACGCCAAACGTGATGAAGAAGAGTCCCACGATCTTGACACGGTGATGGCGCTGCACCTCAAGCAGGCCTATGACAAGCTGGTCAAGCGCCACAAGAAGGCTATCTCCAACTGGGATAACACCGAGCTGACGCTGCATGAGCGTGAAGAGTACTTCCACGATATGCGCAAGGCCGCAAAGAAACTGCGCTATGCAGCTGAGGCAGCTGGTTCAGCCACCACGCTAAAGACCAAGAACCTCTACAAGGCCTGCAAGCAGATGCAATCTGTCTTGGGAGACTTCCAGGATTCCGTGACATCTCGCGATAAGTTGCTCGAATTGGCAGAAACCGCACGCCGGCGTGGCGAGGATACCTTCGGCTATGGTCTGCTCTACCAGCGCGAGCGCGTCATCGGGTTGGAAGCACTCAACGCCTACTCGGACAGCTTTAAGGCCATCAAGTCCGCGTTTAAGCCACTGCGCAAGAAGCTGCGCTAGGCCGCCGGCTCATCCTGCGTGGCTGCGTAGTTGTGCAGTCACCACAACGGCCCACACCATCGCCTACTTGCGGTGGTGTGGGCCCGAGCTTTTCGTAGCCGCTTCATGGCCGGCCATGAGGCGTTTAGTTATCGTCTTCGGCGGCATCCTCAGCATCAGCCGCGGCGGTGCGGGCTTGCGCGATTTCAATAGCGTGCTCGGCTTCCTCGCGGGAATTGTAGGGGCCCATGCGGTTCTCCCAGCCGGACACCTTTCCCTGGGATACCTCGCCGGTAGACGGGTCGTAGAACCACTTGTTGTCAGCCTCAGCCATAGTTTTCTCCGTTCTGTCGGGCAAGTAATCAGTGCACCCCACACTACAGACCGCCCGCGGGTCACGCCCGTTAGAATAGATTGGTCACCTACTACTGCCTTTTCTTTTAGGCAGGCTTTCGCCACCAGCAAAGGAGAACCTTCCCGATGCCCCTGTGGACTGCCCCTTCGACCCCGGCCGTCGACCGCGTTCGCGCCGCACACCGCGAGAACGTGGGCGCTGATGCAGCTCATGTTGCTAGCGCCCCTGCCACCTGGGCACTCATCGGCGAGCACATCGATCACTACGGCGGCATCGCCATCATGGGCCTGGCCAACATCCGCGCGGCAGCAGCTGTCAGCCCCCGCAGCGACGGCCTGGTCAAGGTTCGCCTAGAGCACACCAACGGCGAGACCGTTGAAGACCAAATTTCCCTCGAGCAGGTCTCTTCCCTCGCCGCGGAGCAACAGCCCAGCGTCGATTCCGAAGGCCAGCCCATCGAACCCCCTGCACCCGAAGGGGCCATCGCCGCGCGCCTCGGCGGCATCATCTACACCATGATCAACCGCCAGCTCCTTACCCGCGAGACCGCCGGCGCCGATATCACCGTGGTCAACGACATCCCCGATTCGACCGGGCTCGGCGCCGCCGCAGCCATCGACATTGCCACAGCGCTAGCGTTGCTCGGCAACGCAGATGATCTGCATGATGCTCCGCTGCGTGCCCGCATCGCGGAGGTGTGTTCCCAAGCAGTTGGCACCTTCGCCCGATTCCCTGCGCTGCGCGCCCGCCACTCCGCCGCGCTGCGCGGCGCTGGTGAGTCCATCACCATCATCGACTACGCCGACGGCTCCGTCACCCAGGCTCCGCACATGGTCAACAAAGACATCGCGGCCTTCGCTCTGGCCGTGCCGAGTGACGCCGATTCCTTAGAAGCCGTCGCAGAGATTCGCACCCGCGAGCGATTCATCGACGCCGCCTGCCGCGCCTTCGGCACGCCTTCGCTGCGCCTGTTGCCGGATGCACCCCAACGCGTCCTCGAGTGGCTCGCCGCTGTCCACAAGGTGCACGGCACCGAGAATCAGCCGACCATCGCGCAAGCCACCGCGTGGCTGACCTTCTACTCAGAGGAAACCGAGCGCGCCGAAGGAGTTGCCCGCGCTTTGCGCTCGCGCCGCGGCACCGAGCTTTTCCCGCTCCTCACGCAGTCGCAGTCAGCCTTGTCCACCGTGTATGAATTCAGCTCCGCGGAGAAACTCGCGCAGCTGGCCACCGCGCGCGGCGCCGTCGCGGCACGCTCCGCCCACGCGGGCACGTCCTCCGCGGTCATCGCCTACGTGCCGAGCACCAAGGCCGCAAACTTTGCGGCCGACTTGGCCGAGGACGGCCTGCTTGTCGTCCCGCTTACTGCCGGAAGCCCAGCAATCACCGAGGACTAGTCCGCCGGCCACGCGAAGAGCACATCGCGCTCCTCAACGTCGGCCTTGACCAAGGACACCATCGTCTCCTTGCCGGTCTCCGGGTGGCCTACGGCCTGCCCCATCACCGGCGGGTCTAGGACGAAGAGGCGCGCCTTCTCGCGCTGTTCCCCGCCATCAACCACCACGGCTTCGAAGTTGGTGCCTACCCACGGCGCCAAGACCGTCGCCTCCGTAAGGTTCAAACAGGCCTTATCCACCTGGGAGGCCAGCTGCGATGTCGAGCGCATCGTGGAAATGACATCCCCGGCGCGCTCACGCACCCACTGCGGAACCTCGTAGCCGCCGCTGAGCGCCAGGCAGACCTCCGTGGCAAAGCGGTCAACTAAACGCCGCAACGGGGCCGTCACGTGTGCATAGTAGCCGCCGATTCCCGCGTGCACGTCCGCCTGGCCATCCTCCAGCCACACGTAGTCAGCACCACGAAGCAAACGCTGGGCCTCGCGCATCACCGCCATCCCGCGCGGCGAATCCGCATCCACGGAATGCAGGAATTCAGAGATGCTGCTCTCCCCCAGCTCAAAGCCCAGGGCCTCCGCCTCAGAGCGGAAGGTGGCCTCAGCCTCCGGGGTGGCCGCCGATAGGGTGCGCAGGAATCCAACACCGTGTGATTCCATCAGCCGCCCCGCGCACATCCCGGTGAGCAGGGAAATCTCCGAGTTATAGTCCATCACCTCATGGCGCGGCTCCATGACCAGCTCGTAATGGCCTTTCTCCCCATCGCTGCTTTCGGATACGCGCTGCGAGGGAATGCGCAAGTTGATCGCCTCGCGGCGCAGCGAGGAAGCCTGGCGCAGCTTTCCCACCTCCGGCAGCAAGGCGATGGAGGAATGCAGCGTGCCCTTCTCCAAGTCGGCGTGCACTTGGTCGTAGTCCAGCCGCGCGTGGCTGCGCACAAGCGCGCGCTCCACCGAGAAGTCCTCCACCTCACCTGCGGAGTCAAGGTCAAAGGTCCAGAGGACGGCGGGGCGGTCGACGTCGGCAAGCAGCGAAGCCCTATCTTCGGAGAGCTCTGCCGGGTGCAGCCGCGCCGGCTCATCGGGCAGGTAAATGGTCTGGCCGCGCTTGAGGGATTCCTGCTCCAGTGCGGAGCCCGGTTCGATGAACGCGGCGACATCCGCGATGGCATAGAGCACGCGGTAGCCGCCATCGCGCGCCTCGATGAAGACGGCCTGGTCCAAGTCCATGGAGCCGGCCGGGTCGATGGTCACCAGCGGGATGTCGCGGGCATCGCGGCGCTGTTCGGCATAGCGGTCCTGCGCGGAGGCGGCCTGTGCGGTGACGTCCTCCGGGAAGTCTGTCGGAACGGAAAATTCCTCGGCGATGGGCCGAAAGTCCAAGGGCGCGGCATACAGTTTCATGCTGCCCCATTGTTCCAAAAAATAAAAGCGTGGGTGCGAATGAGCCAACCTATAAGCCGGATTCTGTGCCGCGCGCGTGGCGCGGTGGCAAACATCCATCCAGGCCAACCGTTGCCAGTTGGCTCAAGCAGCTACCTTCAGGCTTCGGCGAGCAACCTACTAACGCCTGATCGGGCCCGCAAGCGTGGCGGGCCGTGATGCCTTGCTCCCAGTGGGGTTTACCCAGCCACCGCCATCGCTGACAGTGCTGGTGCGCTCTTACCGCACCCTTTCACCCTTACCGCTTCCCTTTCGCCGCGCCGAAACGCGGTGGAGGTACGCGGCGGTCTACTCTCTGTTGCACTTTCCCGCGGGTCACCCCGGGTTGCTGTTAGCAACCACCGTGCTCTGTGGAGTCCGGACTTTCCTCGGCCCGCGCCTAGCCCCATAATGGGGCCGGTTCGACGGAACGCGTTTGCCCGGTCGGCTCATTCGCGCCTGTTAGTTTATCGCAGCGCGCCCAGATGCCCCACATCGTTGAAACGGTGCAGGGTGCTACCGCCCTCGAAGAACTCGACCTCACTCAAGGAAGCCAGCTCAAGGAAGAGGTGGTTGGGCGTTTGCGGTCCGGAATCGAGTGCTTGGCGCACGAAGGACTTGATGGGGTTGACGTGGGAGACCACGAGGACAGTCTGCTCTGCATAGCGCTGCTGCAGCTCGCGGCGCGCGGCGCTGACACGGCGGTGCACGGCGCGCAGGGACTCCCCGCCCGGACAGGCCACGGACGTATCTTTCAGCCAACGCGCGTGGAGCTCAGGGTCGGCGGCATCTGCTTCGGCGAAGGTCTTGCCTTCCCAGCGCCCGAAGTTCACCTCGATGAGGTCCTCGACGGTTTCCACACGCAGCTCACGGCCCTTAACCACGGCGGCAGCCGTCTGCTGACAACGGCGCAGCGGCGAGCACACCACGGCATCGATGTGGGTATCGGCCAAGGCTTGGGCAGCGGCGAGCGCTTGCTTCTTGCCCAGCTCGGTCAGCTCGGGGTTTGCACGCCCGGAGTACTGCTTGGCGGCGGACATCGCCGTCTGCCCGTGGCGCAGCAGGATGAAGCGGGTGGACTGTCCGGTCTCGGGGCGCCAGTCGGCTGCGGTAGAGGACGCCGTGCTTGCCGACGTCCCCCCGACCTCCCCGCTGGCATCCTGACCATCCGCAGCGACGGCCTCAGCGCCGTCGCCGGAACCCATGTCGAGGATGCCCGCGGGATCGCCCTTCGCGGCGGCGTCCATCGCCACGTTGGAAAGCGCATCGGCCACAGAGTTCTTCGCGCGCGGGACCCACTCGAGGCTAAAGCTAGGAATCTGATCCAGCAGGCGGCGCGCCTCGATGGCGAGCTTCTGCATGTCCGGGTGCTTGATCTTCCAGCGCCCGTTCATCTGCTCCACCACGAGCTTGGAGTCCATATAGAACTCCACCTCATCCGCGCCCAGCTCCACCGCGGCCTCCAAACCGCGCAGCAACCCGTGGTATTCGGCCACGTTATTCGTGGACTTCTGGCCCACGACGTAAGCGATTTCCCTGAGCAGCTGCGAGCGGTCCTCGTTATAGACCGCAGTTCCGGAGCCGGCGATCCCGGGATTGCCGCGGGAGCCGCCGTCAGCAAAGATGACTAGCTTCATGAGGCCGGGCGCACCAGGTAGGAGCCGCAGTCGCTGCACTGCGGAACCTCGTCGGCAGCAGCGTTGCGCACCGCGTTCTGCTCGGCCGGCGGCAGCACGATGAAGCAACCACCGCAACCACGCCCGGTGAAGGCCGCAGCGCCCACGCCGTTTTCTTCGCGCACGGTCTCGTACTCCTCCAGGACATCCGCGGGCAGCTGCTCGCGCAGCTCGCCGATGCGCACCTGCGGATCCGGGCGGTTCGCCGCGGCCTCTTGGGCGGCCTCGGCCGCGCGCTTGAGTACTTCGAGTTTACGCTCGGAATCGGAGACCTTCGCGCCGTGAACATCAAGGTTGGCGCGCAGTGCGTGGATTTCGTTATGGGCTTCCTGTAGCTCGCTCATAAGATCCGCGATGCGGGACTTTGCAGCGTAGAGATCGTGCTCCAGGTCCTTGCGGGTCTCTGGGTCGGTCGCAGCACCAAGCTGCGCCTTGTCATCGCGCTCGCGCTGGCGTAGCTTGCGCTCGTCGGCCTGGATGCGCAAGATCTCCAGTTCCATGTCGTCGACGGCGAGCTGGGCGGAGCCGGAGGCGTCGACAAGCCGGGCGTGTGCGGCCTGGGCCTTCTCGTACTCCTCTTGCTCCGGGATGGTAGTAGTTCCACCGTGTGCCTGGGAGCGCTCGAGGGTGGCCAGCTCCAGCAGGATGTTCTGCAGGTCCTGTGGCAGTTTCATTTAGTTCTCCTTATGCGCAGAAATCGTCCATGGGTCGGTGCGGACATCGATGATCTCGGTGTTCACGCGCAATGCGCCCTCCACAATATCGCGCGCTTGGGCAGTCCAGGGAAACTCGCTGGCCCAGTGAGCGGTATCCACCACGGCCGGGCCCTCCGGCTCCGCCAGGTGCGCGGCGCGCAGGTGCTCGTCCACTGGGTGGTGGCGCAAATCGGAGGTGACGTAGACGTCCACGCCGAGCGCTGCCGCCTGGTCCAGGAAGGAATCCCCCGAGCCACTGGAGACGGCAACTTTCTTCACCATGCGCTCCGGATCGCCGGCCGCGCGCACTCCCCATTCGGTTTCCGGAAGGGCATCGGCCACGCGCTGGGTGAATTCGCGCAGAGTCACCGGCTGCTCAAGCTCGCCCACGCGCCCTAGCCCTAAGGCCTCGTCGAGGTTCTCATAGGGCTCCACCGGGACGATGGGGCGGCCGGGCGTGATACCGACGAGCTCAGCCAGCTTGTCGTTGACACCCGGGCGGGCCTTATCCGCGTTGGTGTGCGCGGCCAACAGGGCCACGCCATTGCGTATCAGAGTGTGGATGACCTTGCCCTTCGGCGTATCCGCCGCCACCGAGGTCACCCCGCGAAGCAGCAGCGGGTGATGCACCACGAGCATCTGCGCGCCGAGCTCCACGGCTTTGTCTGCCACTTCCTGGGTGCAGTCCAAGGCAAAGGCCACGGTGCTCACCTCGTCCGCGGGGTCACCGCACACCAGACCAACGGCATCCCAGGGCTCGGCCAGCTGCGGCGGGTAGGCCTCGTGGATTACGCGGCGGATCTCGCCAACGGTCGTTCGTTCTGCCATCTCGTTTGCTCCTTGTTGGCTTGAGGTTTCACGTCAGTCGCGTCGCTGCTATATCCTAGCTTTCGTTCGCCAGCGCACCCCTCTAGCTTAAGGAGCCTTTGCATGACGCCTCCGGAGAACGACAACCAGCTCCACATCGTCTTCGTGTGCACGGGCAACATTTGCCGCTCACCCATGGCGGAAATCATCACACGCGACGCCATGGAGACCGACATGCTCGACCTCCTCGCGCGCGTGAGCTCCTGCGGCCTCGGCGGCTGGCACGTGGGCCAGGGCGCGGACGAGCGCGCCGTGGCTGAGCTGCGCCGCGGCGGCCACGATGGCGCCGGCCACCAGGCCGCCCAGTTGGGTCCGGACCATATGGACGCGGACCTCTTCGTGGCCATGGACACCGGCCACCGCGATGCCCTCATCGAGCGCGGCATCCCGGAAGACAAGGTGCGCCTCATGCGCAGCTTCGATCCGAACTCCCCGGAGGATGCCAGCGTGGAGGATCCTTTCTATGGCACGGAGGAGGACTTCGCCCGCACCCGCAGTGAGATCGATGCTTCCGTTCCGGGCCTGCTCGAGTGGATTAAAGAAAACCACGGCTAGATAATTCTGCGCGGCTACTAGACTGATCATCATGCTCAAGACATTCCTCAAGCCTGGGTGGGTGCTCTTTCTCATCTTCATCGTCGCGTTTTCCTATTTGTCTTTCACGGTGCTCGCTCCGTGGCAGCTGAATAAGGACGCGCAAATTGTGGAGCGCAACCACCTCATTGAGGAGGCCTACGACGCCGACCCCCAGCCGGTCACCGAAGTCTTTTCTGATGATGGATCCTTGCACAAGGAGTGGGAACGCGTGGAGCTAACCGGCCACTACCTCCCGGAGGATGAGGTGCTCCTGCGCCTGCGCCCGGTGGAATCCGCCCCGGGATTCCAATCGCTGGTCCCCTTTGAAACCGAATCTGGTGAGACGTTCCTGGTCAACCGCGGCTGGATGCCCACGGATGAGGGCAACTCCGTCCCCCACATCGACCCGGCCCCGCAGGGCGAGGTCACCATCGTGGCCATGGCGCGCTACGACGAGCGCAAGCACACCTCCGCACCCATTGAGGAACAAGGTTACACGCAGGTCTACTCCATCAATACGGAGCAGATTGCAGAGCTTGTCGACGTCCCCCTTGCCCACGACTACCTCCAACTCTCCCCCGAGCAGCCGGGTGAGCTGCATGCGCTGCCGGTTCCAAAGCTGGACCGCGGCAACCACTTGTCCTATGGCTACCAGTGGATTGCCTTCGGCGTGATGGCGCCGCTGGGGTTTGCGTATTTCGTGTGGTCTGAGATTCGGGAGCGCCGCCGCGCCCGCGATGAGGATGCCCTGATTGCTGAGGCCACTGCGGCCGCCACCGGTGCCGGCTCCCCCGATGCGGCTGCGGACGTCAATAGCTCCGAGCACGAGGAGCCTTCCGGCGAGCACTCTGATGCTACGACGCCTGCTGCCCCGCCTTCGACGCCTGCGGCTGCCACGCAGCCTTCGCGCCGCTCCCGCTCACGCTATGGCTCCGCCAAGCCGGACTTCTACGAGAAGATCCGTGAGCGCGGCCAGGAGCGCTACTAGCCTCGACCCCCAAAGGGGACGATCATGAACGCGATTGCGTGGACGCGAGAAGCGACCGAAACCGAGATTTCCGAGATTTCCGACAGTATTCTTGAAGCCGCTGGCTGCACCGCTGAGAACTGCATTCCCAACTGGGACGACGACATGGGCCTGACCCCGGAAAGTAGACGCGTCGGGGGTTAGGCCCGATCGACACTCCCCACTAGAGCAAAAAGCATCTTTCGCCCAAGCGCAAAGGCTTCCTTCTCATTCACGCCCGACGCTACTAAATACGGGTCAATGCGGATACCGATGCACCTTCCTGTGCTCGAACCAGGCCCAAATCAAAGAAGCCAAGAACAACAGTGGCGTAACCCACGCCAGACGATGCCACCAATGTGCTCCAAAGTATGATTCATCAGCACTTAGTCCTGCTAGATAATTGATTACAAGCGTTGCGATGAACAGCACTACAACGACAGTAACGCTCGACCAGTAGGCTGCGCTTTTCTGTTTACGCATCAATGCCATCCTCCTCAATACATGTTTGCTGTTTTAGCGCGGGTTTGTGTGGTTAGTCGTCTCCCTCACCCGGATTACATCGTTCGGCTATTGTTCTAGGAAGTCCAACATCAGGGCGCCAATCCTCCAAGTTCCAACTAGGCTTAACTCGGGCGACTTGAGATAGCGGGTGACACACAAACTGGTTGTGGAGGCTTCCAGTATCCGCAACCCCCTTGGATTTTGCTTCATTCCAATCAGCCGGTCGGAACGGTGCTGCTTAGCATTTCCGCTCCCCCGGTGACAGACTCGCACCGAGGCTAGCCTTGGCGCAAGGGTATGTTGACCACACAGCACACTGGGTCGACATGCTCGGACTCGTCGGAAGGTCGCACGTAGAGCACCACACAAGGGCGGTTTTGGCCTTTAGGGAAAGAAAGGATAGATAAATGGAAATTCCGTCGGACTTCTACTCAACTAAGAGCAACCCGTTCACTAAGGAACAAATATCTAGATTGAAGCGGAGCACAGATTCCTCTCTACCTAAAGACTATCTGGAATTTCTATCACTCTATGGAGGTGGAGTTATTTCTGAAGCTTACTCACGCGTACAGCTCAAGACAGACGACGCAACCCTTCTCGAGGTTGAAGCAACCATGTTCTTTGGAAACATAGCACCAATAGATATATGGGAAAATTCCATCCAATTGGATCCAACTTGGCTCCATGACTGGGCATTCTACTTTTGCGAAGCAAGTAACCCTCCCGAAGACAAGATTCTACTCAACCTCTCAAACGAGAAATTCAAAATCGGAAGCATACTATATGAAGATGAAGGGAAAATCTTCCAAGTGTCCGAGGATTTTACATCCTTCATATCACTTCTAACAAATAATCGAAGAGACCAGCCCGAAACACGTAAACATATATCGGATAAATTTGGCAATTTCCACATTCCAAGCAAAACGGTTAAAAAGATTGAGTTCCCCAACCGCAATCCTGATCGAGATTAGTAGCGGCATTTTAGGGTTAAGTAGCAGAATGTGTGTCCGTGCGGCGTGTCGCGGGGCGGGTACACGGTTTGTTACTTCATGGGGCCTTTTCTGATTCCTATCGAGTGTTCGTACTCGTAGTCTCCAGTATCCCCGTGGGCTTTGATAAACAAGGCGCACAGGTGCGCGCCTTGGGCTTCACGAACAATGTCAGTCAAGCCGACTCCTTACTGTTCCCAGCGGAAGGCGAGGGGATAAGGTTCGACGCCCTCCATCCAACACATCCAGCAGCAAATTGACAAACAGTACCTACTACTAGCTTGATCCATATGTGCTCTCCGGGGTTAGTCCAAATAAACATCGGAACCGCAGGGGCAGCAAATAACAACGCAAGAAGGAACAACCATAAGGCAGGTTTGTTTCTCGATGACGTTATAGGGCTCGTTCTATCGGCAGCGAGATAATAGAAAAATACTGACGATACTCCCAGTAAGACGAATATCGTCGCGGCCACACCCTTGATAATTCTGGGAACTTCTCCTTCCACATCACCGACAAGCACAGAATAGTTATTAATCAAGAAGAGGAGTGTTTGATAAGTGATTATCCCCAGGTTCCCATATCTGTGCAGTTCAGCGTCTGAGAAGCAATGCCAATTTGCACTTCTTACCTCGCGTTCTTCTTGCCTAAGGGCCGACGGACGTCTTAAAGATAAGCGATTGAGAGCTCGTGTAACGAGGTGAAAGCCGATCAAAAACGGCACCCACTTTATATCGTTCGCCACTTGCTGAGACTGTTTCGGCTTAATCTTCTTGTCTACGTCTTGCTGCGGAGTGCCTTCTTGCTTCGCAGGGGGAGTTTCGCCTTCTTGTGCGGATTGAGATTCATCTTTACTTGTGGACATAAATACTCCTTTTGTGAGAACCGTTATTTATTGCATGAATATCTTTTCTGAGTATTCAACTGTGGGCGATAAGGAAAATTCTCCCTACTTAACCAACTTTATGCACTGCATGGCCCACCGTCTCCTGTATCTATTTCTCCAGTTGCAGAGTTGGGTACTGCTGCATACTTAGATAAGTTTCATGCGTCCAGTGAAAGTAATCCGATTACCTGACGTACACCCCCGGCTACGGATTCAATACGCGCAAACAAGCGGAATAATGGCTTGCCCGCGAAGAAGAACACCTTGAGGCATGCCGCAAAGGGTATACGGAATGGATTCCGCCGAAGCAGCGCGGCAAGCTCAAGGAACAGCAGAGCTTAACCGTTGGTGACTGGATCAACCGTTTCTACAACTCCCCAACCCAAGCAAAGCGGTGGAAGCGGTCTACCCACGAGAAGTACCAAGAGCACGTTTACTACCGGCTAACAGGCGACTTCCTAGCGGGCATGAATTCCGGACAGCTACAGCACATTGCACTAGCAAAGCTAACCCGTGCCGACATTCTGGAATGGTGGGAGCATGTCAGTTGGGACTTCCCCGATAAGTACGCGCAAAACCATAAGCGCTACATTCGGCTACGTCAGGCGCTTAAACAAGCTGTAGTGCAGGGGCTTATCCCGTTTAACCCTGCCGAAAACTTAGGTATCCCACTACCGGATAAGGCCGATAAGTACCTGCCGACGGATCTTTGCATTCGACACCCAGCGCACCCCTCATCAAGTGCATCTACACACTCGGGGCCACCTCATTGAAGTGGGCTTGCTTTCAGAGTTTTTGGGGTGTCTGCGGTAATGCCCAAGTGACGTGTTTGTCCTCGGGCATTGATTCAGGAGATTGTTGTGCCTGGCAGTTGGTTAGTGGGCGAGTGTGCTGCCGTCGGGGAAGTGGATGGTGGTGGTGCCGCTGATGTCAATGAAGGCAAGGTTGTTGGCTTTGGCGAGTTCGAGGCAGCGTTGTGCTGCGTCTTCGGCGACGGCGTAGTCGAAGCCGATGTAGAGGAAATCGTCGCCGATGGTGTAATCGGCGGTTGTGTCATCATCGTCTTCATCGTCGAGGTCGTCGGCGGCGTTGAGATCAGGGAAGTGTTCAGTGATGGCGTTGTAAAACGCCGCAATAGAGTCGGTGGAGCCATCGGTAGTGGAATAATCTCGATCGTCGCTCCATTCCGTGGTCTCTTCGTACCAGGACATAAAGGCAGCATGGGTAGATGTGGGTACGGTGGTCGGTTCGATGATCATGATGTCGAAGCTCATGGGGTGTCCTTCGTTGAAGTCGTTTGAGGTTAGCTGTGTTTGGCGATGTAGTCGTCAACACCTTGACGAAGATGTTCGAGTTCTTCCACATCGCTCCATTTGCCGGGTCGTGTTTCTAGGCCCACTAGGTTGAATTGTTCTGGGGTGAGCTGTTGCCACTTCGGGCCGAAGGTCTCAGTTTCGACTTCTTGGCTGCTGTAGGCCCATTCGATGATGGCTTTGCGTTGGCTCATTATTTTTGCCCGTGTTTCGACGGATCCGCTGCCTCGGACGGAACTGTTTTTCCGTAATGAATGGTCGAGTTTGGCAAGGGGCTTAGCACTCGCGCCGTAGGCGAAGCCGACATCGTCAATGCCTGCAATCGAACGGTCAATTCCGCCATAGATGTAGAAGACGAGTCCTTTTGATAGTTCTTTGAACCAGCATGCCCCCCAAGTGTACTTGCGCTTATAGCCTAATTCCGCAAACTGGTCATCGAGAAAGGTTAATTTTTTGCCATTGGTGTTCTCCTTTTTCTTTGTCCAATTTTCGTCGTCAACTACACCGATAACACTTCAATTTCGGCATTTGGATTGCTCTGAGCAACCGTTTATGCCTGGTGCAAGTCTACAGTCGTTATCTCCAGTTGAGGTGAAGTAGGGTACACCCCAACCGAACACTCCCCGGGCATTGCCGGCCAAATCATCGGCTACGCCCGCGTCAGCACTACTGACCAAAACCCCGAACGCCAACACACCCAACTCAAAGCAGCCGGAGCAGTCCGCATCTACACCGACCACCAAAGCGGCCTTCGCCCTAGAGCACCCGCGGGCGCCCTCCGAGCACGACGAAACCCCTCTCCGACTTAACGGAAAGGGGTTTCATTTGGTGCGGCCTGAGGGGATCGAACCCGTGGTTTATCCCTGTTGGTAAACGCACTGTTTAGCGGTGTTTTTAGCGCTCCTGCATTGGGTAGAAACTCTACCAAACCATGCGCGTGCAATAAACGTGCAATAAGGAGATTAAGGAGCGCCTGTAATGGATACAGCGACGAAGTTGGACGGGCTGAGTATCCCGTTCTTGGTGAGCGTGAACAACGTGGAGGGACGGCTACAGCTATCGCATGACGCTGTGCTGCAAGACTGGCACCCGCTGGTGGCCTCGGTGTTGGGATACACCCGGCGCGCCGGGCTGTGCGTGCTGCACGATGACGAAGGCGATAACGACTATTTCGTTTCTGGCCGTGAGCGCGAGAGGTGGTTTATCCCCGGTGTTTAACTACAAACTCGAAACGCTAGCCAACGGTGTTCGCCTTACCTACGAATTGCCGTATCCAAAGCATGTACCGGCGTCTGTAACCGAATGGATAGCTAGCCAAGATATGACGCGGATTAGTACCAGCGTTTCCGGAACTACAGCGACACAGGTTTACGTAGTCTAGGAATACGAATGCCCCGGCCCTTTTTCAAGGTACCGGGGCGTTTCTGGCTTTGTAGACTTATGCGCCTGCCATAGAGGATGCCAGTAGCGCGGTTGGTCCTGCAATGCTGGAACCAACACCTAGAGCGAGTGCCGCAAGGCCACCGAAGAATACACCGGCAACCAACTTAACGGCCTCCGGATTAATCATATCCGGGTTTGCGATGAAAAATTCAGCTGCGTTAGTAAGCATGTCACTTCCTTTACTTAATCGATAGAGACTTGTTCATATTACCCAATACACCCCGCGCACGGTGCGTTTTAGTTATTTTCCAAAGCACGATAGATGCTAGGACGTGATACGCCGTAGCGACGGGCGATTTCTGCGATTGATACGCCGCTGGCTTTAAGCTCTACAACTTCATTGACCTGTGCCGGAGTTAGCGACGGTTTACGGCCCTTGTATTTTCCTTTGGCCTTTGCAATAGCGATACCCTCCCGCTGGCGCTCCTTAATCATGGAGCGTTCAAACTCAGCGACTGCACCTAGCATGTTCAGCAACAGGTTAGACATGGGCGAGTCTTCACCGGTGAACTCTAAATTTTCTTTGACAAAGCGGACGGTAACGCCCTTGGCGTTTAGTTCTTCCACTATCCCGCGTAGGTCAACGATGTTGCGTGCGAGTCTGTCCATAGAGTGCACCACGAACACGTCCCCCTTGCGGGCGTAGCGGATAGCAGCACTAAGCTGCGGGCGGTTTGTGTCTTTGCCGCTGGCCTTGTCCGTAAACATTTCGTCTACATCTACATCTGATAATTGGCGTTCTTCGTTTTGTCCGTATGAACTTACGCGCTGGTATCCGATTACTGACATTTGCTTAGCGTCCTTTGTGAGAATGTACCGGGGTGTACGTTGGAGTCTATAACCCGGCGTACACAGTGTCAATAAATAGGGATTAGCACCCTATCGTACAGGGGATACGTACACCGCCCCCGGTGTCCGCAGGGGTATAGTCTATCGGACACCCTCGCAGGGACTACCGTGCACACACTGGGTTTGGATTAGGCAGGCTTTGCCGCAGGTTTGTGGTTGAGTTGGGATTGCAACACCTAGGCTTGCACTTTGGCACGGACAACGGCAACACGGAGCCGCCACACCGCTAGCGTCCCCCGCTAACAACGCGGCACCCGTGCACGATTCACAGAGCTGTGGACACCTCTAGCACGTCAAACACACACCCGATAGGGGCAGGGGCCATGCCCCCGCCCCCGGTATCACCACCGAAGCGTATTGCGCCTGCAAACCCGCGCCGGGGTTGCGAAGTCGATGAATTTAATTCGTCAAAAACTTGACAACGGCGTGTGCCATAGGGCATACTGAGGAGTGCTCAGAAATGCCTAAACTCCCGGCAAGCTGCTACTTGACGGGTGGTCTTTTTTAATTCTGAGTTTGGTCTGTTCACCCTGAGGGCGTTGGTAGCAACCTTAGTCGATGCACTGAATTTGCGCAAGCGCCCTCCGCTTTGAGAGAGGAAGATAAACGATTCCGAGAACGACTACTATGGCAGAGTTCCGCACACGCCGAGCGGAGCTAGCAGAAATTGGGCTACGCCAATGCACACGCTGCGGTGAGGTGAAGCCACTCGAATCCGGCTTTGATAATGACCGTACCGGAGCCAACGGCAAAGCTGGCCGGTGCAAGGAATGCCGCAACGCCAGCGCCCGTGAGCGCCACAACCGCAACGACGGATTGCAAGGCGCATTGGATAACGGTTTCAAGCGTGCTGCTAAGGCAGGCAGACGACGTAAGAGGTTCAGCGTCGAACATCTGCTAAAAACGTGGGAACGCAACGGGATTGACCCGTGGCGTTGTTACTACACCGGCGTTGATTTAACCCGCGAACCTGGCCTACCGAACACGCGCCAGCTTGACCATATTGAAGCGTTGGCTGTTAAGGGCAGCGCTGGCCACACCGCCGGGAATATCGTGCCGTGCGCTGCTTCGTACAACGGTTACAAGCACGACCACCGCGCGGTAACGCGGTATCTCAACGCACCGGAGCACCTGGCCCCGATTGCTTCATACGCTGGCCTAGGCGATGGCATGGCAGGTGTTGATGGTTTTGGTACGCCCCTTGTCCCGGCGCGAGCCGAGTTCACCGACACGGAGGATGACGCGGTTACGCCGCCGCCGCAGATGGGCTACTGCCAGTGGCTTAGGACGTTTGCCATGGCCTAAGTCTTGCTTTGATTACCCCGGTGTGGATGCCCCGCACCGGGGCCTTAGGCATGGACAACTAGTTTTCGATATGAAGGAGATTTCATTGAATAACACCGGATACACAGATGACGAGGTGCAGGCAATGGTGGATGAGTATTTCTCTTCACTACTACCGGAGCGTTCCGCACAGGATTGGTTGAATTTATTTGACAACGATTTAGATGAATGGATTTACCCGGGAATTCTCTGTGATTCCTACACCATGTTTGTCGGTGCGCCGAAGTCTGGTAAGTCTCAAACCGCTGTAGAGGTAGCGGCTGCTATCACACGCGGCAGGCCTGTTCTTGGTGTAGATTCAACACGCGGTAGCGCGCCGGGAAACGTTTTATTCGTCACCACCGAATCCAACGGCCCGAAGGAGAATCTAAGCCGTCTCATAGCCGCAGACGCTGACATTAATCGTGTGTGGATTGACCAGGCCGCCGCTGGCGGTACAGTGCCAGAGAGTTCGTACGCAGCCGCAGAGGCTGGCAACCTGGCACTAGTCGTTGTTGACCATATTCCTGGCCTGTGCGCGAGCAGAGGCGTTGATACAAATTCCCTAGACGCGGTTGGGGTTATTCTGTCCGTGGCCAGCAGATTCAACGCTGCTAACGTCCCTGTCCTGTTCGTGCATCACGCTAATAAGGGCTACAACGGAGACCCCGTAGGCGCTGCGAGTGGGCATAGTTCTATCGCTGGCCTTATGCGTCATCTTGTCGGATTCAAGATGGCGGGTAACAAAGCGTTTACCACCCTGAGGTTTAACGGCAATATCGCCGGTGGCTTTGATGAGCCTGTGAAGGTCACCTTAGGCAACAATGGAAGGTTAAGCCTGGTCGATTCTCAACAACCGAAGGCGGCAACGGACACAGACGCGGCAGAGGCTGCTATGGCTGAGATTGCTAAATCAATCCCTGGCCCCACCACGAAGAAAGCGGTGTGTGAAGCTGTGGTAGCTGAGTTGACCAAGCGCGGTTTCGAGAACAATCGCGGTAGGCCCTTTAGCGTCGAATCCGTAAAGAAGAAACTCAACGGCATGAGCACTCTGGCATGGGATGCGACGGCGGGATTTGTACAATCCTAGGTTTTCCCGTTTTCTACGTTTGTGCAGGTCACAGCGTTACTATGCGGGAAACTGTTTTCCCTTTGGTTTACGTTTCCGCAGGTCACAGGCGTGGGATTCGGGAAATCGGGCTCCTTATACACTCACTTCGTTCGTTTATCCTCTAGCGACAAACTTGTTTGGCGCTACGCTTTCTTCGGAGAGTGAGTATTAGCGACCGGCTTAGGCGGTCGTTGATGCGAACGATGAACACCCCGAAGGGGAGCAGGCTATGGCTGCTCCACGAAGGACTCTAAGAACCAAGGGAGTGGCATAAGGGCTTATGCCGCTACCGTAGGCGTTATACCGACCAAAGGGAGGTAGGTTACCCACCTGAGCAGGTTCAGCACCTGCGAAGGGGGCGGTGTGGTTGTGGACTAGGCAGAAGCGGTGAGCTTCGGCATAGGCCACCAAGGACAATAGTGTTCCGAAGGGGAAAGCAACAACGCTTTCCCACGAAGGAAGTTGGTAGACCTGAGTATTCAGACTACGAAGGGCTACACACACCGTCCTGTGCAATGAGCCTAAGCCTCATTGCCCCAACAACGTCTAATCGTCAAGGTCTACCCGGCGCATAAGCTCTACTGGCCGGGCCTCTCTTGACTTCATATAGACGTTAACAATGGTTGATACATCTTCCTGGCCTAGGATTCTCCCTATCTCCCTAGGGGTTGCGCCTGCCTCTGCAAGGCGCGTGATGATGAAGTTCCGGCCGTAGTGTGGCGTGATGGGCTTATCAATCCCGGCGCGTTGTTTAGCTCTGTTGAACACGCTGCGGTAGGAAGTATCAAAGACCACCGCACCGGCTTTAGTAAGCGTTGCGTATTCCTCTGGGTGCGTAGCAAAAGTTTTGAGATGCCGAATCACCACCGGAACGAATTCACGAAGCAACGGCACCGTGCGGTATCCGGCGTTTGTCTTCGGAGGATGAAACGCCATCTTCACACCACCTTTGCCATTGGGGACTCTGACAAGGTTCCCCTCAACCCGCACGCTGGCCCCGTTGGTGTCGAATACGAAGTGTTTGTTCTTCACGGCTAATGCTTCGCCTATCCGAAGCCCGTGGAAGAGGCACAACACGGTTATAAGCCGGTAGCGCTCTGGAACGTTGTCCAGAATGGCCCTAAGCTCCGCTGTGGTTGGAAGTTCCTTGGCCTTTGATTTAGCCCTTGTCCTGGCGGCGCTTATCGCAACCGGGTTCGTGGGCAGATAACCGTATTCCACAGCCAGCGCTATCGCAGCCCTTAGTTTGTGATACGCCCTTGCGTTGCGGTGGTTCGATGCCGGAAATGCCTGTACAGTTTCTTGCCACCACGCTGCGACGGCTACCGGCGTGAGTTTATCTACTGGAATAGCGCACAGCGTTTCATTTCCTAGCACCCGTGCTGTTACGAATTCTTCGTATGCCTTGTACGTTGAATCCCGCACCTGTGGCTTGGTCAACGCCAGCCAATGCCTCACCATTTCCCCTACCGTAGGAATTTTGGTCTGTGTTTTCTTCACCACCGGTGGTTCCCACGCGCCTAGGTCTATCTCCTTGCGCACCGCAGCTAGCCACGCCATTGCGTCTAGCCGGTCTCTGAATGTGTCCGGCGCTTTGTAGCGTTGTTTGTCCGGCCCTTGGTAAGTGGCCTGCCAGCGTCCGCTTGGTAATTCGCGCGTAGCGCCCCATGAATTCCGTGCCATTAGCGTGCAATATCTCCCCCGATACATGTACTCGGGCGGGGGTACACGTTTCGGTGGTTGGGTTATACTGAAATCGCCCTGTGCAGGGGAAACGGTGGAAACACAAAGAGGCCAAACCCCCCGAAAAGGGGGCCTGACCTGCTGTTTTGTGCGGCCTGAGGGGATCGAACCCCCGACCTACTGGGTGTAAACCAGTTGCTCTTCCAGCTGAGCTAAAGCCGCAGTGCACTGTGTGCTCGCACAAGATTAGCCTATGGGCACCCGCAGCAACAAATCAGGGTGTAACTAGTCGCTGCAAATGCCGCGTGAGCAGGCATAACCTGCGATACTCCTTAAGGCTTCTTGGTGTAGCCGCGGGCCACAAGGCAGGAGCCCTGCCACTCACCGAGGCGCTCAGCCTTGGTCTGCACCAGACCAGCCAGCTGTGCGGATTCGGAGATCTCACCGGGCTCGAGGTTGCCCGGCTTTCCAGCGCCTGGGGTCAGCAGCCAGATACGACCGGAATCACCCAGGGGACGGGTGGCATCGACCAGCCCATCGACCAAATCGCCGTCCTCCGCGCGCCACCACAGCAGCACGAGGTCACACAGCTCGTCAGTCTCCTCATCGAGGAAATCCTCCCCCAACACGTCCTCGATGGACTCAGAAATCGTGGAGTCACAGTCCTCGTCCCAGCCAAGCTCCAGAGCAATCTGCCCCTCTTCGATGCCGAGCTTGGCTGCAAATCCCGTCACTCGCTGAGTTCCTTCCGATGAAGTAGTTGATGTCATGCAGAGTATTTTAACGTCTACGGTGCACTTTTTCGCGACGAACCTCCCCCGATCTTCCCCAGTGGTGGACATTTTCCCCCATAAAACCACCCCTGGGGGCCTCCAAATGCCCCGCCGTGAAAGCGGCGCGTATCCTAGGAACAGATCTTTGTACTACGAACCAGGAGGATTTAATGGCCGACTTGGACGCCCACAACGGCGACTCCAACTTCCCCATCGTTCGCGATGGCGTGGCAGCATACCTGCACGACTCCGACCCGGAAGAAACCCGCGAGTGGATGGACTCCCTCGACGGTCTGCTGGACTCTTCCGATCCGGAGCGCGCCCGCTACCTCATGCTGCGTCTTCTTGAGCGCGCTACCGCCAAGCGCGTGCCGTTGCCGTCCCTAACGTCCTCGGATTTTGTCAACACCATCCCAACCTCCCTCGAGCCGGAGTTCCCGGGCGATGAGGAATTGGAGAAGCGCTACCGCCGCTGGATCCGCTGGAACGCGGCCATCATGGTGCACCGCGCACAGCGCCCGGGCATCGGCGTCGGTGGACACATTTCCACGTACGCAGGCGCTGCCCCGCTGTATGAGGTGGGCTTGAACCACTTCTTCAAGGGCAAGGACGATCCCTCCGGCGGTGACCAGGTCTTCTTCCAGGGCCACGCTTCACCGGGCGTCTACGCACGCGCCTTCATGGAAGGCCGCCTCACCGAGGAAG
This sequence comes from Corynebacterium sp. HMSC078A10, assembly GCF_001811565.1. Lineage (NCBI taxonomy): Bacteria > Bacillati > Actinomycetota > Actinomycetes > Mycobacteriales > Corynebacteriaceae > Corynebacterium > Corynebacterium sp. HMSC078A10. The sequence goes on from NZ_KV805180.1 coordinate 172,424, forward strand.
ACCTCGACGGTTTCCGCCAGGAGCACTCGCGCGGCGAAGGCAAGGGCCTGCCGTCCTACCCGCACCCGCGCCTGATGCCGGACTTCTGGGAATTCCCCACCGTGTCCATGGGCCTTGGCCCCATCAACGCCATCTACCAGGCACGCTTCAACAAGTATCTGGAGAAGCGCGGCATTAAGGACACCTCCAAGCAGCACGTCTGGGCCTTCCTCGGCGACGGCGAGATGGATGAGCCGGAGTCCCGCGGTCTGCTGCAGATGGCGTCCCTCTACGAGCTGGACAACCTGACCTTCGTGGTCAACTGTAACCTGCAGCGTCTCGACGGCCCGGTGCGCGGCAATACCCAGATCATTCAGGAGCTGGAGTCCTTCTTCCGCGGCGCTGGCTGGTCCGTCATCAAGATTGTTTGGGGCCGCGGCTGGGACAAGCTGCTTGAAGCCGATAAGGACGGCGCCCTGGTCAACATCATGAACACCACCTCTGATGGCGACTACCAGACCTTCAAGGCTAACGACGGCGCCTACGTCCGCGAGCACTTCTTCGGCCGTGATGAGCGCACGCTCAAGCTGGTTGAGGACATGTCCGATGATGAGATTTGGGCACTGCGCCGCGGCGGCCACGACTACCGCAAGATCTACGCCGCATACGACAAGGCGCTGAGCTACGCGGGCACCGGCCGCCCGACGGTCATCCTGGCCCACACCATTAAGGGCTACGGCTTGGGCCACAACTTCGAGGGCCGCAACGCGACCCACCAGATGAAGAAACTGACGCTGGAGGATCTGAAGCTCTTCCGCGATAAGCAGGGAATCCCGATCAGCGACGAGCAGCTCGAAGCCGATCCGTACCTGCCGCCGTACTACCACCCGGGCAAGGACGCCCCGGAAATCAAGTACATGCTGGAGCGCCGCAACGAGTTGGGTGGCTTCTTGCCGGAGCGCCGTGAGAACTTCGAGACTCTCACCACCCCGGATCTGTCCAAGCTGCGCTCGGTGCGCAAGGGCTCGGGCAAGCAGGACGTGGCAACGACCATGGCTCTGGTGCGTACCTTCAAGGAGCTCATGCGCGATAAGGAGCTGGGCAAGCGCGTCGTTCCGATCATTCCGGATGAGGCCCGCACCTTCGGCATGGACTCCTGGTTCCCCACCCTGAAGATCTGGAACCCGCGCGGCCAGAACTACGTCCCGGTGGATCATGACCTCATGCTCTCCTACCGCGAGGCTGCCGACGGCCAGATTCTGCACGAGGGTATTTCTGAGGCAGGCGCAGCCGCCTCCTTCACCGCAGCTGCTACTTCCTACGCCACCCAGGGCGAGGCGATGATTCCGCTGTACATCTTCTACTCGATGTTCGGCTTCCAGCGCACCGGCGATGCCTTCTGGGCCGCCGGCGACCAGCTGGGCCGCGGCTTCATCATCGGCGCTACCGCCGGCCGCACCACCCTGACCGGCGAGGGCCTGCAGCACATGGACGGCCACTCGCCGATCCTGGCATCGACCAACCCGGCCGTGGAGGTCTACGACCCAGCCTTCGGCTACGAGATTGCACACCTGGTTCCGCGCGGTATCGAGCGCATGTACGGCGAGGACAACGAGCCGATCATGTACTACATCACCGTGTACAACGAGCCGGTCAAGCAGCCTGCCGAGCCGGAGAACCTCGACGTCGAGGGCCTGCACAAGGGCATCTACCACTACAACACCGCTGAGTCCGGCTCCATCCCGGCCAACATCCTGGCCTCCGGTGTGGGCATGTACGAGGCCCTGCGCGCACAGGAAATCCTGGCTGAAAGCTACGACGTCAAGGCGTCGCTGTTCTCCGTCACCTCGTGGGTCAAGCTGGCGCGCGACGGCGCTGCCCGCAACAAGGAAGCTCTGCGCAAGGGCGTTGAGCCGACCGAGGCATTCGCCACCTCCCAGCTCAAGGGCTTCGAGGGACCGTTCGTTGGTGTCTCCGACTTCGCCACGGACCTGCAGGAGCAGATTCGCCCCTACGTCCCGGGTGACTACATCGTCCTGGGTGCAGACGGCTTCGGCTTCTCTGATACCCGCGAGGGTGCCCGCCGCTACTTCAACACCGACGCCGAGTCCATCGTCGTCGCAGTCCTCGAGGGCTTGGCTCGCGAGGGCAAGGTGGAGCGCAGCACCGTGGAAAAGGCGGCTCGCGAGCTCAAGCTCGACGACCCGACGTCCACCCTCTCCACGTCCTCCGATGAGGACTAAGGCTTAGGACTTAAGAGCCTCAAGCTTTCCAGCCCCTTCTGCCTGAGCAGGAGGGGCTTTCTCATGTTCAACTCATGTTCAAGCCCAGGGGCAACTGCCCTTGTTGCCAAAGTTCTGGCCAGATCTTGAATCAGAGGCTATAACTTTGGCAGAACGGGCAGTTCGGGCACCGCGCGTGGCCCAGCCAACGCCAATAGAAGGCTCAACCGCCATCAGCAGCAGGCCCTAGCTGCCCAGCACCCCATCGAGGACGCGCCCCAACGCCTTGGAGACCTCGCTGGGCTCCTCCAAGATGACCATGTGCCCGGCGCCGTCGATGACAGTCAGGGTGGAATCCGGCCAGTGGCGGGCAATGACCTCCGATTGGCGGTGCGGGGTCACGATGTCGAGGCTGCCCACCACAATTTCGCCCGGCACGTTTCTAAGCCTGGCCGCCGCGCCGAACTCGGAGTGCTCCACCAAGTCGTCGAAGAAGCCTGCGTAGCTCGACATCGGGGTATCCAGCAGCATCGCCACGTGGAATTGCAGCTTGTCCATCTGCGGGAAGCCCTGCAGCAGCGCCGCGAAGGCCGGGGCGATGAGTGCGGCGGCCTCGAAGCGCACGCGGTTGAGCCGGCTCGGCAACCGCAAACAGGCGCGATAGACCATGCCCAGAGTCTTCGATTCCAAGACTCGCGCCACACCCTCGGCCGCAAAGCGCTGCATCGAGGTAGCCACCAGCGTCATGCCCTTAACGCGGTGAAAGACCTCCCGCGGGGCGCGCCGCAGCAGGTTAAGCGCAATCATTCCGCCCATCGAGTGCCCAAGCAGCACCAACGGCCCCTCGGCGGCGCGCTCAGCGATGACGGCCAGCACGTCATCGGCCGCGCCCCGAACCGTGCACTGCGCGGGGGCGACGTGGGTGGATTGGCCGTGGCCGCGGACGTCGACAAGCAGGCAGCGCACCGAAGGGTAGTTGCGGCGCACGTTGTTGACCTGGGAGTAGAAGCTCTCAGCAGACAAGCAGTAGCCGTGGATGAAAACCACGGTGACCTCCGCGTCCTGCGGGCCTACCTCGTACCATGCCACGCGCACGCCGTCGTTGTCCACGAAGCCCGAGTCCGTCACCCCGGTCAGTCCCGGCTCTGTCGTGAGATCATGCAACTGACCGTGGACGGTGTGCTCGATGGAGCGCATGCGAGGGCGGGCCCGGCGCGACCAGCTGCGGGCGATGGCGGAGGAACGTGCTCGAATAACCATGACATTTCAATACTAGACTGGGCCCCATGGCTAATGACCTTTCAGCGCAACTCCAAGCCCGCTTCGGCTCCGCGCCGGCAGAAGAAAAAGAAGCTTCCCCAGCCGGGGACGCATACGGCGAGCTCACCCGCCTCATCACGAAGGTGACCGGCGTGGAGGAAGGCCTGGAGCGCGAAGCGAAATTGGAGGACCTGGGGGTTGAGTCGCTCGAGCGCATCGAATTAGCTGTGCGTCTCGAAGAGGCCTGCGGGGTCCGCCTCAACGAAGAAACCATGCTCTCCGTCACCACGGTGGGCGAACTTGCTGATTATGTGGAGGAACACTCGTGATTTCCTATCTCTCAGACATGGACGGCGTCCTCATCAAGGAAGGGGAAATGATTCCCGGCGCGGATAAATTCATCCAGGCGCTGAAGGATAACAACATCGAGTACATGGTGCTCACGAACAACTCGATGTCCACCCCGCGGGATCTCTCTGCACGTCTGAAGAACACCGGTCTGGACATCCCGGCGGAGCGCATCTGGACCTCGGCGACGGCCACGGCGGCCTTCCTGTCCAACCAGGCGGGATTGTCCACAGCCTACGTCGTGGGCGAGTCCGGCCTGACCACCGCCCTGCACGAGGCCGGCTGGATTCTCAACGACCGCGACGCGGACTTCGTGGTCTTGGGTGAGACCCGCACCTATTCTTTTGAAGCCATCACCACGGCGATCAACCTTATCCGCAACGGCGCGCGCTTCATTGCCACCAACCCGGACGTCACGGGCCCGGCCCCGCAGGGCGTGCTCCCGGCCACGGGTGCGGTTGCGGCGCTGATTACCGCGGCAACCAACCGCGAGCCTTACTACGTGGGCAAGCCGAACCCCGTCATGATGCGCAGCGCGTTGAATAACATCGGCGCGCACTCGGAAAATACCGTCATGATCGGTGACCGCATGGATACTGACGTCAAGTCCGGTCTGGAGGCCGGCATGCGCAGCATCCTGGTGCGCTCCGGCATCAGTGATGACAGCATCATCGAGCGCTACCCTTTCCGCCCGACTCACGTCATTGACTCCGTGGCGGAGCTTCCGGAGCGCATCCTCGATCCCTTCGCGGACTAGGACTTAGACCGCACGCTTGACGACGCCCCTGAACCCGTACTCCCCCGCCAACATCTCCACGGCGCGGCCCAGCGCGTCCAGTTCGCTGGGCGTTCCCGTAATAACTTGCTGGCAGCCTATCCCGAGGCCACCTGCGTTGTCAGGAACGCGGCCGCTAAGCGGATCCCATACTGGGTCGCGGTGCCAACGGGTACACCATTGGGCGGTCAGCGGGTCATCACCAGGCACTATGAACTCGCTTTCGCTGCTGATGCAGCGCGCCATGGCGCGCTCGATGGCAGGGCGCAGGTTGCGCGGCATGCCCGAGATCTGCAGCACGGCGGTGCAGACCTCACCGCAGGCGCGGTTGGGCCAGCTATCTGCCGGGCTGCCAAGTGGGGTGGCTGAAGCGGCCGGCGCGGTGTCACCGGCCAGCTGCGGGTGAACGCGTTGATTCACTCCTTAAACTCCTTTGACGTGCGAGTGATGGCACGCCGGCATGCGCCGACGCAAGACGAGCTTCGTCTTCCCCTACGAACTTGTCTTCATCACGTCACTCGCGCCGAGGCGCGAACACCGCTTGGTGTCGCCGCAGTATGCGGCCACGCGGTGCGTCGTTGTGTGCCCACAATTTTCCCCCGCCACTTGAGCCACAACAACCCTCAACCTGCGCTTAAGCCCCCACAGCCTCAACAAGAACTTGAGACTTCCACCCCGAAAATCGCCCCATCAATCACTTCAGTCACATAAGCCAACGCGTGCAACACGCGCGCGTTGTCGCCACAGCTACCCCACTACCCCCGTTGCGGCGCCCTACGGTACGCCGCGACGACGCTCAACACCGTCATGCCACCCCGGCTAGCCCGCCTGGCACTCCTGCCAGATGGCCGTGTTGGTCTCGGCCCACAAAGGCTTGCACCACTCGCCAAAATCGCGGTCCGTCAGCGCAACCATGGCCCAGTCACCAGCCACCCACAGGTAGGTACCGCTCATGCCGAAGTGCCCCACGGCATCGGCGGGCAAGCCACCCATCCACTGCTGCTTCTCACCGTGGATTTCAAAGCCCAACCCCCACGTGCAGTCTTTGAAGCTGCCATAGCCGGGCACGATGCCCCGCAGTCCCGGAAACTGAACGCTGCGCATTTCCTCCACCGTCGAAGGATCGAGCAGGCGCGGCGAATAAACCTCGCCGGCAAAGGCAGCGAGATCCTCCACACTAGAAACCAAACCGTGCCCGGCCGAGCCTTCCAAGGTAGTGGCCCGCATGCCCAGAGGAGCACACACGCCTTCAGCAAGGTATTCAGCAAAAGGAATCTCGGTGGCCTTTTCTACTTCCTCGGCGGCCCATTCATAGCCGGCCGAGGAGTAGATTCGGCGCTCCCCTACGGGCTTTTGTGGCTCGCGGGAATCAAAGCCCACGCCCGAGGCATGTGCCAAGAGGTGGCGCAGCGTGGAGCCTTCAGGGCCTGCCGGCTGATCCAGCTCCACCGCCCCTTCTTCCACGGCCACCATCACCCCATAGGCGGCCACCAGCTTGGTCACGGAGGCCACCGGGAAGCGGCGGGAGGCATCCCCCAGCTGCTCTACTACCTCGCCGCGGTGCAACAAGGCGGCGGCAACGGTATCGACTGGCCAGGACTCAAGGGAAGAAAATGCGCTCATGCGCTCCAGCTTAACGAGGATCGCGCTCGCAGCCTACGCCATCACCATCGCGGTCGAACTTGGAGCGGAAACCTGGCTCACCCGCATAGATCGGGCGGCCTAGTGCGTTCCACACGTCTGCGCAGCGAGTAAAGGACGCGGGGGCAGGCTTCGGGGCCGGAGCCGGCTTAGGTGCGGGAGCCGGCTTGGGCGCCGGGGCTGGAGCAGGAGCCGGAGCTGGCTTCGGCGCGGGGGCAGGGGCAGGGGCAGGCTGCGGTGCAGGAGCAGGTGCCGGTGCCGGAGCTGGTGCCGGCGGAGAAGGGATGATGCCCGGCAGCGGGTTCGGAATGATGCGCTGCTGCACCGCCCAGTACACGCCACCGGCGGCAGCCGCGAGGACCGCTGCGGTAATACCCACGCCGAGTGCAATCATTTCACCTTCGGAGGACTGCTGGAATTCGGCGTCATCCTCGTCCGTGTTGGAGGAGCCAGAACCCTGGCTCGAGGAATCAGCTTCCTGGGAGGAGGAGTCAGACTCGGAGGAAACCGTTGCGGTTGCCTCGGCGTTAGGGGTCGTGGTCTCCGCCTGAGCAGGAACAACAACGGACAGTGCGACAGATACAGAAACAGAGGCGGCGAGGGCCGCACGAGAGAACTTCTTCATAAACTCAAGTTATATCCTGCAGCACTACCCCGCAGGAAATCGCGCTCAACCGAGGGCTACATCACGTCGGAAAGCCACAGCGAGCTGGAAATCAGCAGCGGGCTACACCGCATGCGTTAACGGATGAGCCCGCCGCGCCGATATCAAAAATGTAGCGCATTACGTCGCTGCACTTCCCTATCACTCATATCTCTGATGCGCCCTCTCCACGCGCCTCTCTCATCTCTTTGTGGCGCCTCTCGGTGATGCCGCGGAGCTACATCACGGTGGACGGCTCTGCGGCTCCCTCAGAAACGATCGCGGAAGGCTGCTCATTCGCCGTGGGCGCGGGCGTTTCGGAGTTTTGCTCCACTGGGGCCTGGGTTTCGGTGTCCTGCGGATCCGCGGGGGCATACACAGCTTCGCTGTCCGGGTTGCTATCAGTTGGCATGTCCGGATCAACTTCTGCCGTCGGCTCCTGTTCTGCGGAGCCCGTGAAGTCAGTAACCGGCGCCTCCTGAGGTGTGGTCAGTGGCGCGGATGAAGACGCAGAAGGTTGCGCCGACTCAGAAGTGGATTCGGACTGCCCCATCCACCGCGAGGGCGATAGCCACCCGGCGTCCACCCCATCAGGGTTAGCGGAGGAAAGCAGCAACAGGCCAACTACACCGAGGCCGGCGATGAGCCCCGTGGTTGAGGCCCGCACGCGCCCGCCAAGCGTCCAGAAATAGTTCCACTTGTTGTCCGGCTTATCGTCGCGCCAGATGCCGCGCTGATAATCGTCCTCTTCTTCCTCCTCGGAGTCATCCGCATAAGCCGGCCGGCCCGGCCCGTCATCCTTGCTGTCTTGGGGCATAGCGCCGGCATCAGCGACGGCGTCGGCAGCAATGGCCTCCGTCTCCGCATCCGATGCCACGTCTTTGCGCGAAGGCTCCGCAGTATCTGCCGCCGGCATGATGGTGGTGGGGGCGTCGGCAGCGGAGACGTCGCCAAGCTCCTGCGAGGCATCCCCCGGCACGCCCTCAGTGGTGGGAAGCTTGTACAGATCCCAGAAGGTGGAGAGCAGCGCCGAGCGGATCGCGCGCTCCACCGCCCACTGGCGGGCGGGGTTGACCTGTACGAGGACGCGGTACTGCACCTGCCATGGCTGGCCGGCCGCAGTGGGGGCCGTGAGCCCAGTGGCGGGCAGAACGTCGAGTTCACCGGCCACATCCGCGTGGATGTCTGGGGCTTCAAGGGCTCGCTTCGAAATTTTTTCCACCTGTTCGGTGATCTCCGGCAAGGACTCGCCCTCGTGGACCGGGATGGCGATATCCACCACCGCGCGTGACCATTCTTGCGAGAAGTTTGTGACCACGCCCGCGGAACCATTCGGCACCATGACCACTTCACCGGTGGGTGTGCGCACAGTCGTCGTTCGCAGGGTCAGTGAAACGACGGTGCCCTCCACACCAGTCACGCCGTCAAAGCTGACGTAATCACCCACGCCGAACTGCTTTTCCGAGAGGATAAAGAAGCCCGCGAGGAAGTCACCGATGATGGCCTGCGCGCCAAAACCGACGGCGGCCGAAACGACTGTCGCCGGGATAGCCGCGCCGAGGGGTGGCACCCCGACGTTGGCTAGCGCGGCCAACACAAGAAGGAAATAGGCAACCGCCTGCGCCACGTAGACCAGTGCACCGGCAAGCGCCAAACGCGCCTTGGTGGACTCTTGATTCTCATCCAAACGGGACTCAATGACCCTCACTGCCAAGCGGCCGATGCGCGGGATGAGAATCGCCAACAACAGCATTCCCAGCAGCGGCAGGCCGTGATCCACGATGGCCTGCCACATGGCGAACAAGTAATACTTCAGCATTGCGCCAAGCCTAGTCCTTCAGCCTGACAGAACCCTTGGAGCCTTAAGCGCGGTGGATGAGATAGTAATTCGGAGTTGGCTTCCACGTGTAGCCCGCGGGGACGATGTCCTCGCCGAAAGCGCAGAAAGTCTTGGTCGTCCACAGCGGAATCGCCGGCATCTTCTCCAGCAACAGGCCCTGGGCCTCCGTGTAATGCTTTTGGGCTTCCTCCCGGCTCTTCGCCTGACCCGCCTTCTTCAGCAGCTCATCGTATTCAGAGCTGTTAAAGCCTGATTCATTTTCCGAAGAGTAAGACGCATATAGCGGCACCAGGAAGGTAGATTCCTCTGGGAACTCCGCCTGCCAAATCGTGCGGAAGGCACCGGTGAGATGACGGGCAATCACCTCTTGTCTGAGGTCCTTCAAAGTCGCAAACTCATGGCCCTCCGCCGGCACGCCGAGAGTATCCGTCAGTTGCTTCGCCACGGCGTCGATCCAGGTCTTGTGACCGCCGTCGGTGTTATAGGCAATGCTGAAAATCCCATCAAACGGTTCCAGCTTCTCTGCCTGCTCCCACAGTTCGCGGGCCTTATCCGGCTGGTAGGTCAAGACGTCGGCCCCCTCCGGTGCTGGCGGAATGGAACCGTCCAGCGGCGCGACGAAGCCGGTGGCGGGAAGCACCATTCCGTGGAAGATATCCCGAGCCATTCCTTCACGGTCCACTGCCATGGACAACGCGCGGCGGCGCAAGCGTCCGGCCTCACCGCGGAAGTTCGCATCGTTGGCGGGGATGGTGATTTCCATGATGGAACCACCCGGCTTACTCAAAGCGCGGGAGCCCAGTTCCTTTTCGAAGCTGCCTAGCTTCTCCGCCGGGATCCGCGTGAGCACATCCAGCTTGCCATCTACGAGGTCCTGGTAGGCCTGCTCCTCCGAGGAATACACCACGAACTTGATGCCTTCATTCTGCGGCGTTCGCGGCCCCTTGTAGCGAGGGTTCGGCACGAGTGTCACAGCCTTCTCGCGCTCCCAGGAAGCCAGCACATAAGGCCCACTGCCGATGGGATCCGTTCCGCGATCGCTCAGCCTATCCTGGTCTTCGGAGCGCATGGGGAAAAAGACCGAGTATCCCAGGCGCTCGAGGAATCCCGCCGTGGGGCGTGAGAGCTCAATGCGGAAAGTTTTCGGCCCCGTCACCTTAAGGCCGCGCATTGACTTCCTGCCTTCGTGGAAGACACGGATTGGTTCAAAGTGATGCGCGGAGAGCAGCGACTGGCGCACCGCGGTATTCCACGTATCGACGAAGTCTTCTGCTTCCACGGTTGAACCGTCGGAAAACACGGCGTCATCTCGAATCACCACGTCATATGTCGTGTCATCGACCTGTGTGATGGATTCCGCCAAGTCATAGTGAGCGCCACCGGTTTCATCCAGGTACATCAACCCCGAGTACACAAGGTTGATGATGGTCTGCCCCGGCGCATCGTTGGAATCAGCCGGGATGAGGGTGCGCTGTGGCTCCGAGATATCCGTGGTGATGAGGTTCATGTCAGAGGTGTCGACGTTGCCAGGCTCCGCCGTGCATCCCGCCACCGTGGGCGCCACGACGCCCGACACCGCTAGCGCCGCCAGCATGCCTAGAAAAGAACGCCTCGAAGTCACGCGTTCATCACCTCACTCTCACTAATACTTTAAAGGATCTAATCATCTCTCTTTTCATAACGGCGCATGAGCCTCTCCACCAGTTCATCGGTGAGCTGGTCATCGGCCAAAATGCGATCCAAAAGCTCGCGTGGTGTCGGCCCCTCGGTGCTCGGGGTCTCGTAGGAATCTCCGCTCAAGTCCACGCCGAAATCGGAGGTTTCCGCTTCCGCGGCGGGCGGCTCCATCATCTGCGACATCTCCGCCACTTCCTCATTGAAGGAATCGAGGAACTCGGTGGCGTCGATGGCTGCTTCCGAACGGCGCTTGCCGGCGCGCACCTCGCGCTCAATACGGCGCTGCAGTGCCTTTTCCATCTGATTGTGGCGCCAAGAACGGAGCTTGGAGGGCTCTAGGCGACGCCCCACGGCCCTGCCCTTGCTCTCCGCCTTGCGCGCCATCACCATGACGTAGGCCGCGGTGTCATTAACCGGCGCCCACTCTTGACGGGCGGGCACGCGCCACCCGGCCCAGATACCCAGCATGGTCATCACGAAGGAGACGACCGGGCCAAGAATGACTCCCCAGGCCAAGTAGCCGGCCGAATCCGCGCCGAGGACCACCAAAGCGCAGGCCACTGCGGGGATCACGGTGGGTGTGTTATCCCCAAAGACGGCGGGTTCGCGCCCCATGGCGATGTCACGGATCATGGAACCTCCCGTGGCGGTGAACACGCCCATCATGATGCAAGGAATCAGCGGCAGCCCATAGGCAATGGCTTTGAGCGCGCCTGTCGACGCCCACAGCGCCGAGACCACCGCATCCCCATGGGACTGGACATAGTCCCACGTCTTTCCTTTGAAGTAGACAAAGCGGGCGATGATCGCGCCGGCGAACGCCAAGTAGAGATACTCCGGCTGACTCATCGCAGCGACGGTGCCGCGGTTGATCAGCACGTCACGGATCATGCCGCCACCGAGGGAGGAGAACATCGCGATGAAGAAGAAGCCCACGATGTCATAGCCACGCTGGCGGGCCATGGTGCCGCCAATCATGCCCATGAGGAGAACACCAATGATGTCGGACCAGTAGTACAGCGACTCGATCAATGGGTCCATCTCGACAACGCTCATGGTGGTCATCGTATCGGGTGCTGTGCGATATCTCGCATTGAGGAGCTATTCCTTGAAATACGCCGCCTGGCTGGCGGGCCACGGACGCTTAGAAAAGGCGCTAATGCACGTAGAGCTCGTTGTAGGCTTTCTCAATCCAAATGACATAAAACACTTCCCCGTCTTTCCAGCCCGCAAAAGGGAGATTCCCTTTGTGGCGGTAAACCCGGAACCTCTCGACGTCCTGAAACTGCCGAGGAATCTTAGGAATGATCGCGCTTGCCGGAATAAACTCTGAGCCAAGTCCGTGCTTGGGATGCTGTGCCAGCTCTTTCCATGACAGCACTGACCGCTTGTGCCACTTTTCCAAAAACTCCGCGCGCATCGAGTCATCTAGCTCCCCGAAGCCCCACCCCTTCTGCAGGAACCGCGTTGACAGGAGCGGATAGTCAGCCCTAGAACTGCGAAGAGCATCCACAACACTCGACTCTGGGGCGCTCCTCGCCCCTCTGGTTGGCCTGCTCCCCCGCCGTTTACTTTTCTTGCCCACGGCTAGCAGAAATAGTTCTTCAGATCGGCATCCGTAATCTCTAGCCCTCGTTTGCCCTCGACGAAGTTCTTTTTCCAAGGAGATTCGGTGTGGGTTTTATTACGCAATGCCCATGCAGAGTATGGGCCATATTTGTCCCACACCTCAATCAGATCCTGCTCGACGTCACGGTAATCATCCCAATCAAAGTCATCTGAGATGAACTCATCGGGGTCTATGGGAAGCTTTCCGTAGTGCTTGACGTCATGGTAGATGTCTACAACTACTGGGCCATGCGCCCATGCTTCCATTCGGTCAGGGAAAAGCGGCAGGCCATCAGAAGAACGCATATGCAGACCTTTGGCGTAATAAAGAAGCTTTTGAAGCTTGAGCTGCGTAATTTCTGCATCGTCAGTTTCATCAGCCCACGCTACGAACCATTCAGCTATTTGCCGCGCCGTATATTGTTCCATGTCTGCCCTCCTTCCGGTTCCTGCCAAGAGTACAACAGGCCCAAGACACGGCACCATCCCAACGATCGAGCAGGAGTAAGAACACCCGTCATAAGGGCAGCATCAAGAGGGCACAATGAGAGCTTTAAGCTGTGGGGCCACCGGGGCTCGAACCCGGGACCAACGGATTATGAGTCCGTAGCTCTAACCGACTGAGCTATAGCCCCGCGTATTCCCCGCCTGCTTTTATGCACACAGCGAATCCGCTCCCAGCAACATTAATCGGCGGGCCCAGAAAACGACAATTTAGGCCCCTGAAATCGCTGTCTAAGCTTCAGCAGTGCTCTTCCGCCCTTTCACCGCCAAGACAGGTTTCTGTTCACTTAGGTTCCAGCACACTGAGTTAGCCACCAGGCCTATTCTTTCTTCTTCATTCTTCTGGCTTGCCTGCGCGCGCGGCGTCGCGCGCGCTTTGCTTTGCGGATGTCCACGACCCACCGCGGAACAAAAGGCCACGGAAGCGGAATCCCAATCGCCCCCGTAAACCCAATAACTCCAATGACGAAAGCTGCCACGAGCGGAACAATCAGCACCGTTTCGACGGACTCGGGAAGGTTCGCACTTGCCACCAACCCTGTGGCACCGGCCGCGCCCATAATGAGCGTGCCATAAGGATAAATGAAAAGGACGCCATCGCTTTCTGCACCTGTTGCATCAGCTGAGTCGTACCACTCTTCTGATTGGGGATTCCTCCGCACGTACCGGATATAAAAGGTCCAATAGGCCACCATGACCAGCACTAAACCGACACACACAAGCAGCCCAGTGATATCTCCGTCCATAGGATGCGGCCTCCTGTGGTTGCTGTTGCGGTGTGTAGTAAACGCTACCAGCGCCCGCCGGGGTGAGTCTGAAATCCGGATGAGGGCACGCACCCGGGCCTAGGACAGCTGTCTATGATCCGGCATGTGTGAGCCTGTAGTGTCGCGACCATGAGGCTCCTTTCCTTTAGCGTGTCTAACTTCCGCAGCATCCGCGCGACGCAAACGCTCTCGCTGTACCACCACTGGCAGCACTCCACCGCCCCGGAGGAAGGATGGGCACAGGTCAGCGAGCCCACCTCCGTACTCATCGGCCCCACGGCGTCGGGAAAGAGCAGCGTCCTCAATGCCCTCGCCTTCGCCCTGCTCGCCATCGAATCCTCCGCCACCACCTGGCTTGCCGACGCCCCACCCAACCAACTCCCCCACGCCCCGTACCGCCTGGATCCTCGCACGCAGCGCCTGCCCAGCACCTTCGAGCTGGATTTTGAGCTCGATGGCGTGCGCTACCTCTACGGATTCCAGTGGAGCTTCACCGGCGTGCACGCGGAATGGCTCAGCCGCGTGCCATCGACGAGGTGGAGCCCCTGCTTCGTGCGGACCCGCGGTGAGGAGGTGCAGTGGACGAGGTCCTTCATGGACAAGGGGGACGTCGCCAAGCTCGGCCCCGTTACGGACACCGAGCTAATCCTCTCCGCCGGCCTGCGCGACGAGCACCCTGTCCTCGCCCCGCTGGCTAGCGCCCTGGTGCACGACGTGGCTTACCTGCCGCACGGCCATACTTCCATGAGCACTGCCTCCCGCATCACCACCCTTATCCGTGAGGGCAAGCTGCGCCTGCATGAGGCTGCCGCGCTGCTGCGCGCGGCCGATGCCGGTATCCACTCCGTACGGCTCAACCAGGACCACATCCCCGAGCACGTCTTCCGCCAGATGCGCCCGGTCATCGATGCGCTCAGCCACAGCTATGGCAGCATCCGCCGCCCCGATGAGTTTGGTGCCTACTCCGATGCGGAGATTGAATCCCTGCTGCACGCCATCATCGTGGAGCACAAGTCCGATGATTCCTTCTACGAGCTGAAGCTGACCGATGAATCCGGCGGCACGCAGAACTGGATGGCCACCGCTCCCCTGGTTCTCGATACTCTGCGCCGCGGCGGGATCCTGGTGGCCGATGAGCTGGATTCCGCCCTGCGCCCAGCGCTCCTTGACTTCATCATCCAGGCCTTCCGCGAGCCCAGTATCAACGTCAACGGCGCGCAGCTCATCTTTGCCTCCCACACCTTCAGCGTCCTCGAGCGCGCCGGCGAGCTGGGCCTGCACCCCGAGAGCTTCTGGTCCGTGGAGAAGACCTCCGCCGGCGAATCGGAACTGCACAACCTCAGCGACGCGCCCGTGTCCCTGGGCAATCCCGACGCCACCCACCACTTCCTGCGCGAGCGCTACGGCACCGCCTCACGCGAGACGCTCAATGCACTCAAGGAGCTGGTCACGGCTAGCGCATGAGCTAGATTGCGCTTGCTCTGGTATTTCAAACTGCCTAGATGTACCTAGACCAGTCATGCATGTCTAAGTGCGCTTGAATTGCTCGAGCTTTAAACTTTATTCTCTTTTTCTCTAGAGGGTTATCGGCATACTGGAGTAATTCTTCAGCTGCTTCGCGTGCTTGATCGGGAGTAAGCACCATTTCAATAGGGGTACTCTGGTTCACCGCGAGATACAGGTAAATAAAGCGAGTTCCGTCAGGAGTCTTTCCAACCCCTACAAAATAGTCTTCCCCTTCATCCGTTATTTTCGTTACGCTAAACCCTGACGGTAGATTACCGGCGTTCCCTAGGAAAGGTGCCACCAAAGACCGCAAAGCATCTGCGATTTCAGGCACGCCAACTTTTTCACTGACTATTCTTTCCACAAGATGCTCAGAGGCATCTGCATCAACTTTTCCAAGCAGGGGCCCTACTGCCAAGTTCAGCCTGAGAAACAACCAGCAAGCCGCCCAGCCAGTCCGCTTGTTACCATCGAAAAGACTTTGCGTGGTGCAGAAAGAATGCAGAAGTGCTGCAGCTTTATCCCAAGCGGTTGGAAACGCGTCTCTCCCGAGAACAGTAGTCACCGGTCGGTTTACATTTGCTTTAAACTGATTTGAATCACGGATTTGCAGAGGGGACCCACAAGCCAATTCTCCGACGATTAGGACTTCCTCTTCGTCGGGATAAATGGTCAAGCTAGACGGCGGTTAAGTTCCGCGGACCAATTGGCGATCTCCCGCCCTAAGTACTCAACGTAGCGGCGACGGTCTTCCTCATCCATATCTTGGACCTGAGTTACAGAAGTATTAATGTGGTCAGGTTTTGAAACGGTCGACTTTGTCAATTTAGTCCCTCCTTCGCCCTTTAGTAGTCAGCACCTGCTTATCTCAGAGATTAGCACTCGTTGGAGAATCTGCGTAGAGGAAGTCATCAACCCTCCTATCCCAGCATGACACTTACACCTGAAGTGTCTTTCACCTTTCAGTGAGACTCTTCTCAAGGACAACCGAGTTGTGTGCGAATGCCTAGAGGTGCATAGAGGCCGCTCCAATGCTCCACTTGCTGCGTATGCCCGGTACACCTGCCAGAATCACGGCTTGACTGTTAAAGCACGCACTCCATCACTGCTCCCAGAAGGCCCTCCACAAAGCTCTGGAGCCTACGCGGCTCCAGGCGACAACGTTCCGGTAGCCGGCTCGTCGTACGCTTATTCTAAGCAATACAACACCAAGCCGACAAGGCTCTTACCCGCACACCGTCCGATAAACTAGTTCCGACACACAAGGAACACGCACCATGACTGAACAGGAACGCCTCCAAGCACTTGAAACTCGCGTTAGCGAATTGGAGTCCCAGGTGGCCCAACTACTGCAGGCCCTCGGTCATGCTCCTTCGCGCCCTAGTACTGCAGTCACACCGCCGCCGGCGAACGTTCACTCTGAAAACCGCTCACCTGAAGAGAAAATTGCCCTCTTCATGGATTACTTCACTGGGAGGACAGATGTCTACGCAGTAGCCAAAAATACTGCGGGAAAGAAGGCTTGGTACCCGGCTAGCAATGGCTACTATGACCGAAGAAATCCCAACCTAAAGCCCCTGACACCGAAGGTGATCGAAGGACATCTGCGCCGTGATAATCACTTTCACGTTGGGCTTTATCCACTGTGCACAGATGATAGTTGCCGGCTGTTGGTCTGCGATTTTGATGATGACGACTTCAAGCAAGCCGCCCGCGCCTACGCGGAAGAATGCAAGAACCAGGGCCTCGACCCGCTCATAGAAGTATCGCGCTCTGGGAACGGAGCTCATGTCTGGGTATTCTTCGACGAACCTATTCCCGCCGGCCTCGCTCGGTCCGTGGGCATCGGGCTTCTTGCCAAGGCTAGCCCGGATTCCTACTTCTCCAGTTTCGACCGATTCTTTCCATCCCAAGACACGCTGCCGGCTAAAGGCCGTGGCTTCGGCAACCTGATTGCCCTCCCATTAGCAGGCCACCATCGATCCGAAGGCACAACAGTCTTCGTCGACAATGATTTTCAACCTTTGCCAGACCAATTCGAAGCTTTGGCAAGAACGAAGAAGTCAACGCTTTCCGAGCTCAAGAAAATCTACGCTGCGCTTCAGCCCGATCCCGAGACATCCCTTCCTCAGGCACCCACCCGCGCAGTACTAAAGAAGCTCAAGGCCTCCGGAAAAGTCCACGTCACGCACGATTCACACGTCCACGTCGATTTATCAGGCGTCGACGCCACCACCCGTACGGCCCTGCGGCACCTAGGCGCTATTGCCAACCCGCAATTTTATATAAAACAGGCCCAGCGTTTCTCCACTTTCGGCACTCCACGGATCATCGTACGTTTTGATGAGAAGGACCAAGTCCTCACGCTCGACCGCGGCACGCTCGATGACGTCGTCGACATCTTGAAGGCTGCCGGATATACCGTCACACGTCGCGGCCGCACACCCAAACCCCGACGCATCGATACATCATTCGCCGGCGAACTACGCCCCTACCAGCATTCCGCCGTCAAACAGATGCTCAAGCACAAGTCCGGAATGCTCATTTCTCCTCCTGGTACTGGAAAGACCGTCATGGCGTGTGCAATCATCGCCCAGCGTTCGGTCCCGACCGCAGTGATAGTTCCATCGAGGGAGCTAGCTACCCAATGGCGCCAAGCCCTCAAGCAGTTCCTCCCGGAAGCTCAGGTTGGACAATACTCAGGTTCCAAAAAGAAGCTCAGTGGAGAGATAGACATTGTCACTGCCCAATCCATTAGCCGTAGCGATTCCAAGACTGACTTTCTCTCCAGCTATGGCCACATCATCGTTGACGAATGCCACCGAGTCGGCGCTGCCGGATTAACCAACGTTCTAGCCCACCTCAATGTTCGTTTTATGCTCGGTATGACCGCGACACCGTACCGATCCGACGGCCTCGATAAGCTACT
Source organism: Corynebacterium sp. HMSC078A10 (assembly GCF_001811565.1). Lineage (NCBI taxonomy): Bacteria > Bacillati > Actinomycetota > Actinomycetes > Mycobacteriales > Corynebacteriaceae > Corynebacterium > Corynebacterium sp. HMSC078A10. Next base: position 190,123 of record NZ_KV805180.1, read on the forward strand.
TCCTCTCATTTGCGGCCCTATCCGCCATACTGTCGAGCTCGAGCGCCCCGGACGCCGCGACTACGTAGTCCACAACACCGAGTTCACTTACGACTCTCCTTACCTGTTCTGGCCCGACCTCGACACCGCTCTGGCTGCGGATGAGGACCGCAACCGCCTCATCGCCAATGTCATCACTCAAGCAGCGCAGGATAAGCACACGGTCCTCGTCCTAGTGAAACGACGCGAACACCTCGCGGCCCTCAACGCCCTGCTTACCGACGCCCCCTTCCCCATCCTTCAGCTACACGGCGGACAAAAGGCAAGCGAGAGGCAAGCCGTCCGTGAGCAGCTTGCCACAACGCCGCATTTCGTCCTTTTAGCCATGTCCCAGGTGGCTGGCGAAGGCATTGATCTTCCCGCGCTGGATACCCTTGTGCTGGCAGCACCAGTAAGCTTCCGCGGCGTTGTCATTCAGCAGGTTGGCCGAGTCACTCGCGATACCGATGATAAAGAGACCATCTCTGCCACCGTGCACGACTTTCTCGATGCCAACGTCCCTGCTCTCACCTCAGCCTTCAGAAAGAGAAGCTCGACCATAGCCAAGCAGGGGTTCACTCGCGACAACAGCTAGAACTCCGTGCTAGACAGATTCCTACAGATTCCTACTAGATTAGGGGCCGCGCACAACTAAAATCCTTGCTGGACAGCCAGATGAATCGGAGCAGCACAGTGTCTGAATTTATAATCATTTACAAACGTCGCTCAGGCGAGTCTTTCATCAAACAATTCTCGGACTCGACTCAAGCGCTTAAGGAACGCCTCCGCCGCGAAGCAGCGATCGACGATCCTGATATCGAGATCGCCCATATTTCAGCGCCTTCCCTGGAATCCTTGAAAAAGTCGCATTCACGGTATTTCATGGGCCGCGTTGAGGTACAAGACGACCAGGTGGACGCAGCCTAAAGCTTCACTTCTGACCCCGCCTCCATGGGCGTAATTAGTTCGACCTGTGCTCTGTAGGTCATGCACCAGGCAGAGGCTTCGAATATTTGAACCAGTCGTGACTGCGCATGTCCGGCACACCTGTCAGAATCAAGACATGTCTGTTGAAGCACGCGCCCTCTCCCTCCGGCGCCTGATGCGCGATTCCGCCGCAATCCGGCTCCTGGCTGCAGACAACGCGCCCGTGATTCTGGCGTTGATTGCGGAGTACTTCCCCCGCGGCACCCGGGCGCGCCCAGCAGCAGAGGTATACGAGCTCATGGTCACCGATTTCGAAGTTTTGGCCAGCGAGTTTTCCATGCCCCGCACGCCACAGAACTACTGCAATGACTGGGTTAAGGCCGGCTGGTTAATTAGAAAGTCCGGCAAGAGCTCCCACGGTGAAACGCTCGAGCCCAGTGAAGATGCTCTCTCAGCACTCGAAGCCATCGAGCGCTGGGAAGCACCGGTAACCGCGGTGACGGCCTCACGGGTGGAGTCGATCAGCTCGGCGCTGCAAAGGTTGGCACGGGATACCAACGAGGACATCGCTAGCCGCGTGGCCAGCTTGGAAGCAGAACGTGACCGCATTGACCGCGAGATTGAAAAGGCACACCTCGGGCAGTTTGAAAGCCTCACCGCCGCGGAGACGGAAGAGCGTGTCCAAGACGTACTGAACATGGCCATGGCCGTGCCGAGTGATTTCGCCCGGGTCCGCCATGAGCTCGAGGCCCTCAACCACCAGCTGCGCCGACAGCTCTTAGATCCGGAGGGCTACCGCGGCGAGGTGCTGGAGGAAATCTTCAACGGCGTGGACCACATTGCGGAATCGGAGGCTGGGCGCAGCTTCCGCGGCTTCTATTCCCTCCTGATGGATAGGGAGCGCAGCGCCTGGTTGGACCAATGGATCAAGGAGGTTTTGGAAAGCGAGCCCGGGCAGCAGCTTGCCCCGGACAGGAGGCAGCGGCTGCGCAGCCTCTTCCGCGATATGGAGGAAACCAGCTTCGAGGTCAACCAGACCATGACCGGGCTGGCACGCAGTTTGCGCAACTACGTCTCCTCCGAGCAATTCGCGGAGGACCGGCGCATGAATGAGCTGCTGCGCGAGGCCCGCGGCATGGCCATTGATGCCGCGCAGAACTCCGAGCTGAAGGCCTTTCACCGGATGGACACACCGCTGCAGCGCATCGGCATGTCGATTCATTCGGTCTCCCGCATCCGCCTGGCCAATCCCGGGCGGGAGGTCGTGGAGGAGGCGCCAGTGGCCTACCAGCCCGGCACGGAAGACCCGCAGGCGCTCTATGAGCTGGTCCGCGAATCAGAAATCGACTTTGAGGAATTGCACGAGGCGGTACGCGGGGCCGTCGCCAAGTCCGGCCCCTGCACTATTGGCCAGGTGCTGCAGGCCTATCCCCCGACGCAAGGTCTGGCCAGTGTGGTGGGTTTGGTACATATCGCGGATTCCCACCCGTTGCCCTCGCTGAAAGAAGAACACGAGACAGTCACGTGGACCGAGGAAGACGGTACCGTGCGTTGCGCCCAGATCCCCACCATGTATTTCGATCACACCACCGTTAAGGAGCTACAGTGACCGCCGCCAACAGCCCCCGCGTCGATGCCGCGCACGAGCCGCCGCTGTGGGAACACGATAAAGGAACGCTGACCTATCATTCGCGGCGCGCGCTGGTGCAGCTGCTGCAGGGCCCGCTCATTCGCGCGCAGAAGGAACCGGTACTGTGGGCGGCGATCATCTCCGACGAGGAGAACCTACGCGCTCGGTTGCACGAGGTGTTCCTGGAGCTCGTCGTGGATGAGACGGAAGGCTTCGCATTCACCCGCATGGTGGAGGAAGACAGCTTGAGCATCCCGCAGGTGCTGCGCACGGACAAGCTTAAGCACATCGACACCGCCATCTTGTTGAACCTGCGCCAGGAGCTGGGCCTCACCCTGCCCGGCGAGCGCGTCATCGTGGACGTGGAGGATCTCCGGGAGAGCATCGGCTATGTCCGTGCGGTGGATAACCGCGACGAGGCCGGCTTCACTAAGCGCTTCAACGCGGCAATGAAACGCATACAGAATGACTATTCCCTCATCAGCGCCACCGAAACCGAGGGCCGCTTTGAGGTTTCCCCGGTGCTGCGCCAGCTTTTCGACGCCTCCACGGTCTCCGCCATCCGGGATGAATACGCCCGCCTGGCGCAGACGGAAGACCAGGATGAGCAGGAACCGGAGCAGATACAATTGCAGGAGGATGCCTCCGATGACTAAGAACACCACCTACTACCCCGGACAATTCCGTATCAGCCGCATCCAGCTGATTAACTGGGGTACTTTCCACGGCTACTTCTCCATCCCGGTAGCTCGCAAGGGTTTCCTCATTACAGGCGGCTCGGGTTCCGGCAAGTCCACGTTGCTCGATGCCATGTCTGCGGTTCTTGTTCCGCAAAGTCACTTGAAGTTCAACGCGGCGTCGCAACAGGACCTTGGGCGGCACAACGGGCGCAACCTCGTCTCCTATGTGCGCGGCGCGTGGCGGCAGCGGGAGAACACGCAGACCGGTGAGATCGCTCCCGAGTATTTGCGGGAGGGCGCCACCAACTCGGTCGTGGCGCTGACCTACGATAACGGCGCGGGCAAGCAGCACACCCTCATCGCTATCTTCCGCCTGAACGGCGGTGAGAACTCAGTAGGCCAGATCAAGAGGTTGTATGGGCTGGTGCCGGGCGACGAGGACATCGACAATCTCAGCCCCTTGCTCACCCGCAGCCTGGACACCCGCAAGATTAAGGCACTGTACAAAGGCCCCGGCACGTCCTTCACGACGACCTACACCACGTTCGCAGACCGCTTCCGCAAACGCCTAGGCATCAAGAATGTGGAGGGCCAGCTCCTTCTCCACCGCACGCAATCCGCGAAGTCCCTCTCCAGCCTGGACCAGCTCTTTAGGGACTACATGCTGGACCGTCCGGCTACCTTTGAGAAGGCGGATGAGGCCGTCGAGCAATTTGAGGATCTGCGCCAAGCCTATTTAAGGGTCGAGGACGTCAAGGCCCAGATTGATACGCTCGCTCCCCTGCCCCAGCTGCATTCCCAGCGCACAGGCGCGGAGGCGGACAAAGCACAAGCGGAAGCCATGGCTGAGGCGCTGCCAGCTGTACGCTCCCGCTTGGTGGCTGAAGAACTGGACGTTCGCATTCGGGCCCTTGCGGCGCAATTGGCCGAAGCCCAGTCTCAGGCCGCATCCCTTGACGCCGATGTTGCTCACCTCGATGACGCAGAGCGCCTCGCCGCAGTGGCCGTCTCCCAGCTCAGTTCGGGTGAGCTCGATACCTTAAGGGCCAAGATAGAAACCGCCGAAAAGGAGATTGAGCACCGCACGAAGGAGTTCCAGCGCCTCAGTACAGCGGCCGGACAGTGGACTGATCACTACGAGCTCAGCCCGCATGGCTTCGCCCAACTACAGGCCAATGCGAAGATCCGCATCGCGGACTTCGAGGCCGACTTCGAAGACCTCATCAACCACCAACAGGAGGCCGGCGTGGCCGCCCGCGACGCCGCCACCGCCTGCTCCACGTTGGACAGCGAGCTGCGTTCCTTCAGCTCGCGGAGAACTAACATCGATAAGGCCTTGGTGGAGCTGCGCTCGCAGCTGGCCCGCGATACCGGTTATGCCGAGTCCGAGCTCCCCTTCGCCGGCGAGCTCATCGATATCAGCCCGCACCAGAGCGAGTGGGAGCCGGTGATCCAGAAGCTACTGCACAATTTCGCCGCCACCCTGCTCGTGCCCGAAGCCGCGCGAGAAGACATCAACCAGTGGGTCAATTCCCGCAACGTGGGCACGCGCTTGGAGTACCGCACCATCCCGGAGTTTGCCCCAGCGCCGGCATCCGCGCGCAGCCCGCGGCAGCTCATCCACAAACTCGAGTTCCAAGACCATGCCATGGCGAGCTGGGTACGCCACCACATTTCGCGCCGCTTCAACTACGAATGCGTGGACTCCGTAGCGGAATTGGAAAAGGTCACCAAGACCCCGGCCATTACCCGCGATGGCCTGGAAAGCCACCCCAAGGACAAGGACGGCTCAACGCGCTTCATCAAGGATGACCGCATGCGTTTTAGCGGCACCGCCTGGTACCGGGTGGGCTCCACCAACACCGCCAAGATTGAGCTGCTGCGATCCCAGCTCACCGAAGCCAAGGCCACCGCCCGCGCTACGGCCAAGCAGGTCCAGGACTTTAACCGGAAGATGGACATCCTGCGCTCCCAGCGCGATAAGGCCCAGCAGGTGCTGGATACCTCATTCCAGGACATCGACACCGCCTCCGCCGAGGCCCGCAAGCGCGATCTGCAGGAGCAGTATGACTCGCTGGCTTCCTCCCCGGAGGCCCAGGCGCTGGCCGCCGCGCACGCCCAGGCCAAGCAGAAGCTCGACGCCGCCCGCACCAAACTCAAAGAGGCACAGAAGCACCTGGGCGACGTCGAAGGCGAGCTCGATCGCTCCACCACTCGCCGCCGCGGCATCGGCCCCATGCCGGACATCGCGGATAAGGACATTGAGACGGCAGTTGTTCAAGCCCTGCACAAAGGCAAACGCAGTCTCACAATCGATGACATCGATGCCCGCCGCGATGAAGTCCAGGCCAGTTTGCAAGAGACCTCCCGCACGGCCGCGCGCCGCATCGAGGAGGCCAATGACAAGATCGTCTCCGTCCTGCACGCCTACCTGTCCCAGTGGCCGGCGGAGGCCGCCGACTTGGAGCCACAGGCCAGCTTTGCCGGCGAGGGCATCGAAAAGCTCAAGTTCCTCCGGGCGGACCGCCTGGCTGATTTCCGTGCCCGCTTCCTCGAGCTGCTCAACGGCCAGACGGTACGCAACCTCTCCCACCTGGCCACGGATCTGCGCCGCGCCCGCAGCGATATTGAGATGCGCATGGACTACATCAACAAATCCCTGGAGCGCTCACCCTTCAACGGTGAGCGCACCCTGCGCATCGACGTCAAGGACGCCCGCGGCCAGGTGGTCCAAGAATTCCAGCGGGATCTCGATGCCGCCACCTCCTACAGCCTGGCAGAAGTCACCGAGGATGATCCAGCGGCAGCCATTGCGCGCTACCACGCTTTGGACAAGATCCTAAGCCACCTCGGCTCCAGCCAGCCGGAGGATATCCGCTGGCGCAACGTGGTTTTGGATACCCGCCGGCACGTTAGCTTTGTCGGCCGCGAGTGCTACCCCGATGGCACGACGGCCAACACCTATCAGGACTCCGCCTCGCTCTCCGGCGGCCAGGCACAGAAGCTCGTCTTCTTCTGCTTGGCCGCAGCCCTGCGCTTCCGCCTCGCGGAGCCGGACCAGGACGTGCCCACCTATGGGTCCATCATCTTGGATGAGGCCTTTGACCGCGCGGACCCCACTTTCACCCGCACGGCTATGTCCGTCTTCGCATCCTTTGGGTTCCACATGATTCTGGCCACGCCGTTCAAGCTCATCCAGACTCTCTCGCCCTATGTGGACGGCACCATCGTGGTCAGCTACGACGAGCCCACCATCGACGGCCGCCCGCAGGCACGCACGGGCTACAAACTTATCGACGCCTCCACCACCCACGACCCCCAACAACCCGACCCCAAGGACTCCGACGATGCGGACTCCTAAAGACCTGCAGGGGCATGCCGCCAAGTACCTGCACAACCACTTCGCCGAAGCACTGGCTGATCCCGCTGCGCTCAACCTGGACTGGCCGCTGCACCCGCCAACAGCTACGGCCGCCGCCCGCGATATCAAGGCCACGAGGGACTTCATCCGCGCCTGGCAGCGCTGGCCGCACCAGGAAGAGGTCATCTATGAATCCCGCAATTGGTCCCGCGCGGGCCTTGGCACCAACGACGTTCCCACACGCGCAGTACTCACCGGCGCCGCGCGCATCGCTGCCGCCGCGGGGCTGATGTCCGACTACAACCGGGCCCTCCAGCGCGCCCACGATATCGCCGCCATCTTTCCGGGCTCCCCGGACTTCACTCATACCGTCCGCCGCACGTACAACCAGTGGAAGGACTTAAGCACCTACGACCTACGCTGCCTTGGACCGTGTCTGACCTGGCTGCGCGCCAACCCCCACTCCGGCGAATGGGAGCGCGCCGTGCCGGTGGAAGGTGTGGACGGCAAATGGATAGGCACCCACCGCCGCCTGCTCCAAGCACTCCTTGCTCCCTTCGGCATCACGGACTTGGGCCTGCGCCGCAGTGACGCCCGCCTGCGACTGCGCTACCTCAACCACGCCCCGGCACTCTCCGATATCGAAATCCCCCTCGCCGACGCCGCCACCCTCTTCCCCGACACCCCACCCCGGGTGCTCATCGTGGAGAACAAACAAACCTTCTTGGCGCTTCCCGCGCTTGCCGACGCCTCCCCAACCACCATCGCCATCCTCGGTTCCGGCACCGCCGCCCACCAACTCCACGCACTGGGCTGGCTGCACAAAGCCGACATCACCTACTGGGGCGACCTCGACGCCGCCGGCTTGGCCATCCTCAACGCCGTGCGCGCCCACTTCCCCCACACCACATCACTACTCATGGACCCCGCCACCGTCACCGAATTCCAGCACCTAGCCGTCCCCGACCCCGGCGACGGCTCCGCCACCCTCACCCACCTCACCACCGAAGAGCAGCGCGCCTACCGCCAACTCTTCACCAAAGGAAGGCTGCGAATCGAGCAGGAGCGGATTCCGTTTGCATATGCGAGTGATGCCATTAAGAAGCGACTCGGGCCAACATAGCGGCACCGGCCCCAAGCACGGTAGAAAAATGACCCTCACCTGCCAGTAGCCCCGGTGAAGGTCGAGCAGCTGTACACACAGTAGGACTGCCCCTACCGAACATTATGCCCAACGAGCACAGAGATGGTCAACGCCGCTGCGCCAAGGTTGCGCGGCGGCGGATCCCCAGATAGATAAAGGCAGATCAGTATACGTTCTGGAAACGAAAAATTGTCCGATACAAGCGCTCCTATTAGCGCTCCTATTAATGAAAACAAAAGCCCGTCCGATAAGCAGTACATCATCTGACTCGTAGAGTTGCCGAAAACTATGCAGCCTCAGTGCTGCTGCCACAACTGCCAAGGCAAAGCGAAACCTATCCAAAAGGCTCGATGGCTTATAGCATGCACCACGATTTTGGCCAACATCAGGCTAGAACTGATTCATTCGATTGTGTAGCACTGGCCAATCCACCTATTCACACTTCAATAGCGGTCAATCAAAGGTAAACTATATCTAGGTGAAGCCCGATAAGCGCTTCAAAGCTTATTGAAAAGAGGTAAATTGTTCTTAGACACTGTGGGGCTATGCGGATTCAAGTTCACGAGCGATAACCCGCTCAATTTTTCGGGTGATTTTAAGCTCTTCATCAGAAATAGCAAGAAAGGAAACCCCGTCGAATCCCAACTGGCTATTGCTTACGGAAAAAATGGTTCTGGAAAATCTACCCTCGCGAAGCTCTTAGGCAACCCAGCATCCCAGCAGAACCCGCCATTCACCGCTCTCTACTGTAAAGAGAATGGCATCAGCGAACTACCCGTTCCAGAAGCGATTGACAACTGCTATTTATTCAACGAAGAGTTCGTAAATGAAAATATTAAAATAGCTTCTGACGAACTAGGCGCCATCGCACTAGTCGGACCGCAAGTTGACGTTGACCACGAACTTGAGCAACTCGAATCCGCCAACCATTCACTGTCCAAGACATGCGATGAACTGACCGAAGCCATCCGAGTCAATAATGAAAATTACCAGAAAACTATTGAAAATATAAAGCTCAATCTAAAGGAAACCTGGGCCAAGAGATCAGCTAAGATTGAAGGTCGCGCCCGAAAGAATGTCACTGACACAATTTTACAGCAGCTAGCCTCACCCAAAGTTTTCGATAAGAACGACACGCCGCTGGACGAGCTGCAAAACAACCTACAAAGCGAGATTCTGAATCTTGAGTCCTACAGAGGGCTGAGAGCAGAAAACTGGATAGCCCCAACCTTTCGCAATCCTTTCGACAAAGAAGCAGTCAAGAGAAGTCTTCTAGGTACACCGCAAGAAGATTCGACCAACCCTACTAGCCAGTTAGTCGGACTTTTCGCTAAGGCTTACCCCTCCGTCAGCCAGTTAAACCATCTTATCGACTTTCTAGATCAAGACCCGTCCCACTGCGATAAGTGCTTACAGAAGGTCACCACCGAACTAAAAGAAGATCTTCGAAATCTTGCCAAGAAACAATTGCAAACACTCCGTATGCAGAATGAAGCGCAACAAGTAACTCGCCTTCTAGCTCCCATCCCGGATCTGCTTTCGCTACCAAGCGTTGCGAAAATTCCTAGCGAATTAGAACGGAAAACTAAAGATAGTTTTGACAGATTTCGCAAAGAGATTATTTTACTTAATAGCCAGATAAAACAGAAGGAAGACCAACCCCACCTGGGGATTGATGTCAGCTTTGACTCGTTAGAGCTCGAATTAAACGATCTCCAAAATTGCATTGCACTTATTCAAGAATCGGTCAACCAACACAACTCTATTGTAACTGATTTCGAACGTCTATCTTCCGACGTTAAGAAGCTCAACTTAAACGTAGCAATAAGAGAGAATAGATCCGACCTCATACAGGCCCTACAATCTGAATTAAAGATATCTGCACTTAGCATCCAACTAAACAAAGTGCAGAATAAAATCAATTCCAACCTTGACAGAATAGGAGACTTAGAAAGGAAAATCAAAAAGACCGATATTGCCATCAAGGAGATTAATTCTCGACTGTTTACGGTATTTGCATCTAGAAAGCTATCCCTGCGCGCAGCTGAAAAAGGGTACAGAGTGTTGTGCAACGATCGGATAGTCTCACCTGAGAAGCTTTCAACAGGAGAACGGAACATTTTAGGCTTGTGTTACTTTTTTGTTCACATTGCCCAAGATCAGAGCATCGAGGATGCCTATAAGTGGCTCTTCCGGTTTCGGGGTGCGTAGCGGGGT
>NZ_KV805181.1:0-253 GCF_001811565.1 Corynebacterium sp. HMSC078A10
CGGTTGGTGTATGCCGGATGGCGCTTTTCCTTTAGCGGCGTCATTGTAAATAATATAAGTTGTTTGGGCGTAAATGATTTAAAATCTTCTGACTTAGGCCAGCCTCCTTTGTGCCCCGTCGGGTTGGGGGTTGGTTTCGAGATTTTTTCTTTATGTAATTTTTGGATAGCCAGTTCAGGTGACACTGCTTTTTGTGGTGTTGTTTGTTGTGGTTTGTCTTTTTGTCTAGGTTTGGGCTTTTCACGGCCTTTTT
>NZ_KV805182.1:0-302 GCF_001811565.1 Corynebacterium sp. HMSC078A10
GAGACTTCTTTTTCTAGCTGGCGGATCCGTTCAGAATCAGTCGTCGCCTGGGCCTTGTCACGCAGGGTCTTCGTGCGGGCACGCTTGCCGGTGCCGTACTGCTTAAGCCAGGAATAAAGTGAGGAGCGATTGACTCCTAGCTCTGCTGAAGCCGCGTGAAGTGAGAGGTCCTCATTGTTTTCGTAGAGGGCCACAGCATCACGTTTGAACTGTTCGGAGTACCTAGGCATGGTGGTAGATTACCTTTCTTCCCAGCCCGACTGGGCTGGATATCAGGTGTCTACCAAACAGGGGTCAGGTCC
>NZ_KV805183.1:0-1060 GCF_001811565.1 Corynebacterium sp. HMSC078A10
GTTTATCACCACCGACTATTTGCAACAGTGCCAACCCATGTTATATTGCACAAGATAAAAATATATCATCATGAACAATAAAACTGTCTGCTTACATAAACAGTAATACAAGGGGTGTTATGAGCCATATTCAACGGGAAACGTCTTGCTCGAGGCCGCGATTAAATTCCAACCTGGATGCTGATTTATATGGGTATAGATGGGCTCGCGATAATGTCGGGCAATCAGGTGCGACAATCTATCGATTGTATGGGAAGCCCAATGCGCCAGAGTTGTTTCTGAAACATGGCAAAGGTAGCGTTGCCAATGATGTTACAGATGAGATGGTCAGACTAAACTGGCTGACGGCATTTATGCCTCTTCCGACCATCAAGCATTTTATCCGTACTCCTGATGATGCATGGTTACTCACCACTGCGATCCCCGGGAAAACAGCATTCCAGGTATTAGAAGAATATCCTGATTCAGGTGAAAATATTGTTGATGCGCTGGCAGTGTTCCTGCGCCGGTTGCATTCGATTCCTGTTTGTAATTGTCCTTTTAACAGCGATCGCGTATTTCGTCTCGCTCAGGCGCAATCACGAATGAATAACGGTTTGGTTGATGCTAGTGATTTTGATGACGAGCGTAATGGCTGGCCTGTTGAACAAGTCTGGAAAGAAATGCATAAGCTTTTGCCATTCTCACCGGATTCAGTCGTCACTCATGGTGATTTCTCACTTGATAACCTTATTTTTGACGAGGGGAAATTAATAGGTTGTATTGATGTTGGACGAGTCGGAATCGCAGACCGATACCAGGATCTTGCCATCCTATGGAACTGCCTCGGTGAGTTTTCTCCTTCATTACAGAAACGGCTTTTTCAAAAATATGGTATTGATAATCCTGATATGAATAAATTGCAGTTTCATTTGATGCTCGATGAGTTTTTCTGATAGTTAGTCTTTGTAGAGACACAAACCTGAAATTCCGGACACCGCGCTTCAGGACATCTCCCTGGACGCCGATATCTGGCAGTATCCGGACGGGGCACTGTTGCAAATAGTCGGTGGTGATAAAC
>NZ_KV805184.1:0-1627 GCF_001811565.1 Corynebacterium sp. HMSC078A10
GTATCCGCGGTGGTTAGTATCAGTGCTTTATCATGGGCGCGGATATACGGGTACCAGAATATCAACTGGTTATCCATCGACTACGCCTGTCGGCCTCGCCTTAGGTCCCGACTCACCCTGGGAAGACGAACTTGACCCAGGAACCCTTAGTCATCCGGCGGGAAGGATTCTCACCTTCCAATTCGTTACTCATGCCTGCATTCTCACTCGCACACACTCCACGCCGCCTTACGGTAACGCTTCAACACATGCACGACGCTCCCCTACCCAAACAAAAAATGTTTGCCGCGGCTTCGGCGGTGTGCTTGAGCCCCACTACATTGTCGGCGCAGGACCACTCGACCAGTGAGCTATTACGCACTCTTTCAAGGATGGCTGCTTCTAAGCCAACCTCCTGGCTGTCTTCGCGATCCCACATCCTTTTCCACTTAGCACACCCTTAGGGGCCTTAACCGGCGATCTGGGCTGTTTCCCTCTCGACTATGAAGCTTATCCCCCACAGTCTCACTGCCGCACAACACAATTAGTGGCATTCGGAGTTTGGCTGACATTGCTAAGATTGTAGTCCCGCTCAACCAACCAGTAGCTCTACCTCCACCAAGCTAATGCGACGCTGCACCTAAATGCATTTCGGGGAGAACCAGCTATCACGGAGTTTGATTGGCCTTTCACCCCTACCCACAGCTCATCCCCGCAGTTTTCAACCTACGTGGGTTCGCGCCTCCACAGCATCTTACTACTGCTTCACACTGGCCATGGGTAGATCACCCCGCTTCGGGTCCAGGACATGCCACTAAACACCCCATGAGGATTCGGTTTCCCTACGGCTACCCCACACGGGTTAACCTCGCGACATGCCGCTGACTCGCAGGCTCATTCTTCAAAAGGCACGCCATCACACACATACAGGTGCTCTGACGGATTGTAAGCACATGGTTTCAGGAACTATTTCACTCCCCTCCCGGGGTACTTTTCACCATTCCCTCACGGTACTCATACACTATCGGTCACACTGAGTATTTAGGCTTACCGGGTGGTCCCGGCAGATTCACAGCAGATTCCACGAGCCCGCTGCTACTCGGGCAACCCAACAACCCATGCATTGAAGCCTTCAACTACGGGACTATCACCCTCTACGGTCGGTGTTTCCACACCACTTCACCTAACAACAACACACAAGCAAACCAGTGGTAGCTGGCTTCCATTGGGGCCCACAACACCGCACACACAACCCCTACCAAGTATCACATGCACACGGTTTAGCCTCATCCACGTTCGTTCGCCACTACTAGCAGAATCATATTTTATTTTCTTCTCCTACGGGTACTGAGATGTTTCACTTCCCCGCGTAAACCCCCACAACAGCTATGAATTCACTGAAGGGTAACACCCCATAACAGGTGCCAGGTTTCCCCATTCGGACATCCTCGGATCAACGCTCTATTGACAACTCCCCGAGGCTTAACGCAGCCTTACACGTCCTTCATCGGCCCAGCATGCCAAGGCATCCACCATGCGCCCTAAATAACGAACACACAACCAACACAACAACCACCACAAAATGGCAATCAAACTGTGCTGGTGTGAACACACAAAACACAAAAGAACAAAGAAATCACACAAACCA
>NZ_KV805185.1:0-164511 GCF_001811565.1 Corynebacterium sp. HMSC078A10
GATATCCCCCATGAGCACAGAGACTAAAACAGGTCTCTACACCCCGCAACCGGAAGAAGAAAAATTCTGGTCGCGGGTAGCGGAGGGATAAGAAAAGCCCCTCAGGGGAGGGGCTTAGCAGCTACATCTCGGTAAGCGAGCGGTCACCTGACCATTCGATATGGAACGTGCCCTCGCGGTCCACACGCTTGAAGGTGTGGGCGCCGAAGAAATCGCGCTGGCCCTGAATCAGAGCAGCTGGGAGGCGCTCGGCGCGCAAGCTGTCGTAGTAGGACAGGGAAGAGGCAAACACCGGAACCGGCAGGCCCAGCTGCGTTGCAGTAACCACGACGCGACGCCAGGGGTCGATGAGGTTCTCCAGCTCGCCCTTGAAGTACGGGTCCAGAATCAAGGCAGGCAGGTCGGCATTGTTGTCGTAGGCCTCACGGATGCGATCGAGGAACTTCGCGCGAATGATGCATCCACCGCGCCAGATGGTGGCCAAATCGCGTGGGTCCACGTTCCAGCCGAACTCCTCGGAGCCAGCCTTGATCTCATCGAAGCCCTGGGAGTAGGCAATGAGCTTCGCGGCATACAGTGCACGGCGAACGTCTTCGACGAACTCAGCCTTGTCCACATTGAGCTCGGCAATGGTTCCGGAAGGCAGCTGGCCTTCCTGGGCAGCTGCACGTTGAGCAGTGGCAGAAGAGAGCGCACGCGCGAAAACGGATTCCGCAATGCCGGTGATCGGCACGCCCAGCTCGAGACCATTAATGGCGGTCCAGCGGCCGGTGCCCTTCTGACCGGCGGCATCCACGATGACGTCGACAAGCGGGGCACCTGTCTCCGGATCTTTCTGTGCTAGTACTTCGGCGGTGATCTCAATGAGGTAGGAGTCTAGGTCTCCGGCGTTCCATTCGCGGAAGACTTCGGCGATTTCAGCCGGTTCCATGCCCGCACCATAACGAAGCAACTGGTAAGCCTCACCGATAACCTGCATGTCGGCGTATTCGATGCCGTTATGCACCATCTTGACGAAGTGGCCAGCGCCATCGGGTCCGATGTGGGTCACGCACGGAGTACCGTCGACATTAGCGGCGATGGACTCGAGGATTGGTCCCAAGGTCTCCCAAGACTCAGCTGGGCCACCAGGCATGATGGACGGGCCATTGAGCGCGCCTTCCTCACCACCGGAAATGCCTGCGCCGACGAAGTGACGGCCCTTAGCGGCCACCTCCTTCTCGCGGCGAATGGTGTCCGTGAACAGTGCATTGCCGCCATCGATGATGATGTCACCCTCATCCATGGCTTCGGTGAGTTGCTCGATGACGGCGTCAGTAGCCGCGCCAGCCTTAACCATGATGATCGCCTTACGCGGGCGCTCGAGGGAGGCAACGAAGTCCTCGACGTTCTCGGAGGCAATGAACGCTCCTTCATCGCCGTGCTCGCTGATGAGCGCGCGAGTCTTTTCCGGGCTGCGGTTGTACACCGCGACCGTGTTGCCGTTGCGAGCAAAGTTTCGCGCAAGGTTGGAGCCCATCACAGCAAGCCCCACAACGCCAATCTGAGCGAGATCTGTCTTTTCAGCACTTTGAGTCATGTTCACCATCCTACGTCACCGAATTCCACTAACCTGTTGTGGCATGAACCACTCTGAAATCTTTGAAAAGCTCTTGGCCGTTTCCCAGTCGCGTCCGCTCAACGCGGAAGAACTCGAGTTGATCAACTCCAACCCGCAGGGGCTCGCAGGGCTTATTGGCCTGCGCTACACGCACATTTCTGCAGACGAGGTTCGATCTGAGGTGGAAGTCGTCCCAGATCACCACCAGCCTTGGGGCGTTGCAAATGGGGGTCTGTACTGCACAATTACGGAATCGACTGCATCCGTCGGCAGCCTAATCCTCGCAGGCAAGCCCGTTGTCGGTGTCAACAACAACACGGATTTCCTCAAGCCGGTGGCTTCGGGCACGGTGACCGCCGTTGCTACACCGCTGTACAAGGGGCGCCGCACGCAGCTGTGGGAGGTTAAGATCAGCCAGGGGGATGTGCTCCTCGCCGCGTCCACGCTGCGCACGATGGTGGTGCAGTAGCCTCTTACAACCAGTTGTTGCGGCGGAACCACCACCACATTCCGGCCACGACTAACACCATGAGGCCGATTGCGCCGTAATAGCCCCAAGGAAAATGCAGCTCCGGCATGACATCGAAGTTCATTCCGTAGATACCCGCGACAAGCGTTGGTGCGGCCCACATACCAACCACCGCGGAAATCGTGCGCATGTCGGAGTTTTGCTGCATGCTGATCTTGGCCACGGAGGCGTCGATAAGCGAGGTCAAGCGTTCATCGAACCCCGACACGTGGTCCTGGACCACCAGCTGGTGATCGTTGACGTCCCTGATGTAGGAGCGAATCGCCTTCGGAATGAGGTCCTTGTGGTCAGAGACCATCGAGCGCAAAGCAGGCGAAAGCGGCACGATGGCGTGCTTCATCTCCAGAATCTCGCGTTTGAACATATAGATGCGATCGATGTTCGGCAGCGAATTCGGAGTGAAGATTTCTTCCTCGAGCTCGTCGACCTCGATGGCGATGAGGCGGCAGATCTCCGAATAGCGGTCCACCATCATGTCTAGGATCTTCCACGCTAGGGACACGGGGCCCTGTTCGACGAGGTCCTGCTCATCATCGATCACGTAGGCCAAGTTGGGTAGCTTCGCCGAGTGACGCACCGTGATGATGAATGTGTCACCGATGATCATCTGCATCTCACCAGTGGAAATAATTTGGCGCTTATCGGCTACCTCGTCGTGATCCCGGTAGTTCACCGACCGCGCCACCACGAACAGCTGGTCATCGTAGCGTTCCAGCTTCGGGCGCTGGTGAGCTTGGACGACGTCCTCGACGATGAGCTCGTGGATACGAAACTCAGCCGCCACCTTCGTCATCTGTGATTCGAGCGGCTCGTAGAGGCCTACCCACACGAAGCCGCGTCCGTACTCTTCCACGGTTTGCAGCGCGCTGTGCGGCGAAAACTCGCCGGGAAGAGCCTCGCCATCGACGAACACGCGGCAGTGCTCAATGGCACGTTCGACGGGAACGGAAAAACTCGGAGCACTGTCGTCAGAAGTGTTTTTCTTGCGTGGCTTGAATGGTGACGGTACAGATGGCATCGTGTCTCAGCCTCCTTCGTTTCGTATAGGCGTTTTGTAATGGCGGCTAAAGCTTACACCTGTAAGGGCATATAATCGTTGTCATGCCTACCTGGAAAGAAGTTACTGCAGCGAATCCCGCCCATTCCCATAACTTTGCGCGGAAGTGGAAGACACTTCGGGCCCAGGGCAAGGACATCGATGGGGAAGCCCGGCTTATCGACGCCATGAGTGAACGCCACTCCCGCGTCCTCGACGCCGGCTGCGGTTCCGGGCGCCTCGGCGGTGAGTTGGCAAAGCGCGGCCACACGGTGTTGGGCGTGGACGTCGATCCCATCCTGATCGAGCATGCGGTCAATGATTATCCGGAGGCCCGTTGGGAAGTGGGGGACCTTTCGGAAGAGGAAATCCCGGAGGGTAACTTTGATATCGCTGTGGCTGCGGGCAACGTGATGACCTTCATTGCCATCGAAGGACGTGAGGCCGCTCTGCGCAACGTCTTCAACGCTTTGCGCCCGGGTGGTCGGTTCGTCGTTGGTTTTGGCGAAGGTCGTGGTTGGGGCTTCGATGAATTCCTCGACCTCGCCCGCGCGGTGGGCTACCGAGTCGACTTCATCTTCGCATCCTGGGACATGAAGGTCTTTAAGGAGAACTCCACCTTCATGGTGGCCGTGCTTACCCGCCCCGGCGCAGACCTATTGGGTTAGCGCTGCGCGCCTGCGGCGAGGCGCCGCAGCCGGTGACCATGGTCAACGGGGCCGCGCCCGCGACCGACGTGAAGCGCATCAGCATTCTCTATCGCTTCGTGGAGCCATTCGGTGGCCCATACCAATGCCTCGTCGAGTGTTTCCCCCGCTCCTAAACGTGCTGCGAGCGCGGAGGAGAGCGAGCAGCCGGTGCCGTGCGTGTTCTTCGTGTTAATCCGCGGGCAGGGCACGCGGGTTACCGCGCCGGACGGGCTTACCGTTGCATTATCGGCTTGGGCGCCGTCGAGGTGTCCGCCCTTGACCACGACCCAGGTCCCATTGTCGTGAGCCCACTGAATGGCGATATCGATTGCTTCCTCGAGGATGCGCGGCTGTGCGACGTCCGCGAGGACAGCGAGCTCCGGCAAGTTCGGCGTGACCACGGTGGAGCGGCGGGCGAGTTCGCGCACAGCGCGCTCCGCCTCCCGTTCGAGTAGGCGGTCGCCGCTGGAGGCGACCATGACCGGATCGCAGACTATGGGAACCCCCTCGGGCAGGGTAGAGACGAACTTGCTCACCGTTTCGGTGATGGACACCGAGCCGAGCATGCCGATCTTGAGGGCGTCGATAGTCACGTCCTCCTTCACACTTGTCAGTTGTTCGCGCAGGAATTCCACCGGAGGGGTGTGGATGGCGCGCACCCCTTGCGTGTTTTGCGCGACGAGGGCCGTCACCACTGCCATGCCATAGGCGCCGGCCGCCTCAAAGGATTTGAGGTCAGCGTGAATTCCCGCCCCTCCCGTGGGATCGGTGCCAGCAATGCTGAGGACGCGAGGCAGGGCAGGACGGTTCACGGTTTTCTCCTTTACGCTAGGGACTTCTTCCGTTCTACCGTATGTGGCCAAAGAAAAGGGAGAGAGGATGATTCCTCTCTCCCTTAAAGCGCGTAGAACTTAGTGAAGGTCGCGGTCAATGACGTTGCGAGCGACGCGCTGCTGCTGGGTGATTTCCAGGTTGCCGCGGTCGCGCGAGAAGGCGTTGAGGATCCAGTGCAGCGCCACGAGGGTACGGCTGCGGAAGCCAACGATGTAGAAGATGTGCAGGCCGAGCCAGGAGATCCACGCCGGGAAGCCAGCAAACTCGGTCTTGCCCAGCTTGACGACGGCGTTGAAGCGGGAAATAACGGCCATGGAGCCCTTGTCAAAGTACTCGAACGGCTCGGCTTCGTTCGCGGTGGACTCTTCATCGATCTTGGCTTCGATGAGCTTGCCCACGTGGTTGCCGCCCTGGATGGCCACCTGGGCCACGCCCGGAAGGCGGTTGAGGGAAATCATGTCGCCGACGATGTAGACGTTCTTGTACTCGCCAACCGTGAGGTCCTCGTTAACGGAGACGCGGCCGGCACGGTCGGATTCCACGCCAGCCTGGTCAGCGATGACCTTGCCCAACGGGGAAGCGGCGACACCTGCGGACCAGATCTTGGTCGCGGCCTCGATGGTGACCTCTTCCTCGGTCTTCATGTTCTTGTAGGTGACGGCGTCAGCGGTGACGTCGGTAACCATGGCGTTGAGGCGCACGTCAACGCCCAGCTTCTCCAGCGTGCGCTGAGCCTTGCGGCCGAGGCGCTTGCCGAACGGCGGAAGGACCTGCGGAGCGCCGTCCAAGAGGTAAATCTTGGCGGAGGAGGAACCGAAATTGGAGTATTCGCCAGCAAAGGTGCGCTGTGCCAGCTCGGCAATCTGGCCGGTCAGCTCAACGCCGGTCGGGCCAGCGCCCACGATGACGAAGGTCAGCAGCTTCTCGCGCTTTGCAGGATCCTCTTCCAGCTCCGCCTTCTCAAAAGCGGAGATAATGCGGGAGCGGATCTCTAGGGCATCATCCAGCGTCTTCATGCCCGGGGCATACTCGGCGAAGTGGTCGTTGCCGAAGTAAGACTGGCCAGCGCCGGCTGCCACAATGAGGGAGTCGTAGCCGTAGGTACGAACAGCGCCATCGAGTTCCGCGGTGACGGTCTGATCCTTGATATTGACGTCGGTGACCTCACCGTTGACAAAGTTAACGTTGTCCTGGTGACGCAAGATCTGACGCGTAGACGGGGCGATTTCGCCGGCGGAAATGACGCCGGTGGCTACCTGGTAGAGCATCGGCTGGAAGAGGTGGTGGTTCTTCTTGTCGATGAGGGTGATCTCAACATCCGCGTCCTTGAGCTTCTTGACGGCGTTGATACCGCCGAAGCCGGCACCGATAACAACGACGTGGTGGCGGCCGTTACTAGGACGGTGGGGAGTTTGCGCCATGGTGTTTGATTACCTTCCTTAAGAAAGCCAGATTATTTTACCCGAGTCAGTCTAAACCTTTCTAGCGGTACATGCATACTTTATGGGTTATTAACTGGCTTTTTGGGCCGCGCCTCCACCCGCGCGGGCCCCGTTGGCTTTAGTCTGGGAGGACACATGCGTGCGATGAGGAAGGCTGACTTGAGCGTGTATCCCCACTTGGCTTCGATCGATGCTGCGGTGTGGCCCGGTGTGGCTACTGTCCCTTCACCGCGCCTACTGCGTATGAAAGCTGGCCGGGCTGAGGCGGAGTTCGCGCAGGCCTGTTCCAAGGCTGGGGTAGAGCTGGACGGCGAAGACCCAGATGTCACCGTGCTTCACGACGCCCTTTTCTCCCGCATCGCCGATTCGGGCTGGCTGGGCCTGGCCGAGTCTTATATGGCTGGCGAGTGGACAACTCCCGATTCTGAGCGCCTTGTCAGAGTCCTCACGCGGCTGGTGGGGGTGGGTTATCGGCCGAAGGCCAAGGAGCTTGCCGTGGAGACATCGAGCCCTGGTGAACTACCCCTTGACGTTGTGAAACTGTACGCAGGTGACTCGTTGAGCCATTCGGGCGGCATTTTTGCAAGTGGCGTACCCACTACGGTGCGCGAGGCGGTGCGTAGCTATAGCGCGCGTGCGGGCAGAAAAGAACCCAAAGAGCACTTCGTCGATGTAACCACGGTGACCGAGCCGGCATCAACGGACCGCGAGGACTTGGGCGACGCACAGCGTCGCGCTGCGCAGTGGCTTCTCGACGCCACCCGCACCGGCGCCGGAACCCACCTCCTGGTCTACCCAGCCACTGGGCTGCAAGTAGCGGTTCAGGCGGTGGCCCGGCGCGCCACGGTGGACGTGCTTACGGGCGACACGGAGCAGAAGGCGCTTTTCGACGAGCAACTGCTTCTCGAAGGCGCCGCTGATTCGGTTCACGTGCAGGGCATAGAGACGGCCTTGCCCAACCCAAAGAAGTGGCGCGGGCGGTATGACGCGATAGTGAGCGTCGAAAAGCTGGAGACGCTTTCGCCGCCGGAACGCCGCCGATATGTCGAGATGCTGGACCGCTCGCTGGTCAGTGGCGGGCGTCTGGCTTTAGCTTCGCTTTTTGCCACGAATGCGATGACTCCGGCGGCGCGTTCGGCGATTCAGGTTCTGCGTGCCTATATCTGGCCTGGCTTGGAATACCCGTCGTTGGAAGAAACCCATAGGCTCTTCGATAAGCGCTCCAACCTGCGAATCATCGCGCAAACCCACACCGGAAGCCACTACCTCGAAACGCTTCGCTACCAGCGCAGCTTTTTCGATGGCCGCCACCGCGAAGCCGGGGCAGCCGGGTTCGATCAGGTCTTTCGACGCCTGTGGACCTTCCAATTTGCCCTGCGCGAGGCGTTGCTCAGCCTGGGCATGCTGGATGCCGTGCACGTGGTGGCGACCCACCGCCACCGCGGCGGCCGGCGTTAGCGGTCTACACTGGGGCGGCGCCAACGTCACAATTCACTTTGCCGCCCGGAGGATAAGAGTATGTCAGAGCGCCCAGGAATCATCGCGCACCGAGGTTATAACGGCTGGTACCCCGAAAACACATTCCGGTCCTTCGAAGAAGCTCTCAAGCTCGACGTGGCTGGTGTGGAGTGCGACGTCAACCTAACCAAAGACGGAGAAGTCGTAGTTATCCACGATCAGACGGTGGGCAGGACGTCGGATGGCGCCGGCGCTGTTGGCGACATGACCCTAGAGGAGCTGCGCACACTCAATTTCGGTACCCACGGGGATCCGCAACGCATCATGCTTCTCGACGAACTCGTGGACCTCGTCATGTCTTACCCCGGAAAGCAGCTGCTCATAGAGACGAAGCATCCGTCTCCTTTTGGTGCACGCCTTGAGGAATCGGTAGCGGAAGTCCTACGCGGCCGACAGCTCGATGCCGACCCACGGTTTAGCCTGATCTCCTTCAACCCCGAAGCAATTGCTCGGTTTCGACACTTCTTGCCGTCCTTGCGGTCATTCCTTCTCCTTGAACCTGATGAGGGAGTCCCGGAAACGCTCGAGGGTGCAACGGGATTTGGGCCTTCCATTCACCAAGTGCGGAGGGACGCCGTCTTCTTTGTCGGTGTTGATGCCCCGTCCTACGTGTGGACGGTGAACCTGCCGAAGGACATGGAGTGGTGCCGCGAAAACGGAGTATCGCTCATGGCAACCGACCTGCCAGAGCTGGCAATCAACGTGCTTTCGCGCAGTTAGCCAGCGTTAGGCTACATCCTCATCTGATCCGTCATGGACCGAAATGGTCTATCTAAAGAGATGGCGGAGTTCTCTCATTAACGCAACGTGATGTGAGGTCTTCCATTGTGTTGCTTGTGATGTTCCCCACGCGCAGCATGGGTTTTCGAGTGCTCGGCTCCGGAAATTTTCCTGCTGTTTATCAAGTCAATACTTTCAATAAACTTTTTGTTTACTGCCTTGGTCTAGTTTCTTCTGCATGGCAATTTCCACCCCGGCAAGCGGGCTAACGGCTGCGATCCCTGCAGTCACTGAGAAGCCGGTCGTCTCCGAGGACTTCGCGCGTCATCCACGCAAACGGAAGCTCGATTGGAAACAGATCGGTCTTGCGGCATTGCTCGTTGGCCCGAACCTTCTCCTTCTCGTTCTTTTCACTTATCGGCCGTTGGTCGATAACATTCGCATCTCTTTCTTTAACTGGAATATTTCATCGCCGACCATGACCTTTGTCGGTCTTCAGAACTACATCGACTGGTTCCAAGCACCGGATACCGGACGCGTGGTGTTCAACACTGTCGTTTTTACTTTCTTCGCGGTGGCCGGTTCGATGGTTTTGGGACTGGCTCTGGCATTGCTGCTGGACCAAAAGCTTTTTGGTCGCGCTGCGGTGCGTTCGATAGTCTTCGCTCCCTACGTCATCGCAGGTGCGGCGATTGGCGTGGCCTTCCAGTTTGTCTTTGATCCCAACTACGGCCTCATCCAATACTTCTTGGGGATCATCGGGGTCGATGTGCCGAACTTTTACCAACAACAGAACTGGGCGCTGTTCATGATTACGGTGACCTATATTTGGAAAAACGTAGGCTACGTCTTCGTTATCTATCTGGCTGCCTTGCAAGGACGGCGCCGTGATCTTGACGAAGCATCGGAGATTGACGGCACCCCGGCCGCGCGACACTTCTTCCGTGTGGTCCTGCCGCAGCTTCGCGGCACCACCTTCTTCTTGTTGATTACCGTGCTGCTCAATTCCTTCCAGGTCTTCGACATCATCAATGCGATGACCGGTGGTGGACCGTTCGGCTACGGAACTTCCACGATGGTTTTCCAGGTGTACCAGGAGACCTTCATCAACAACCGTGCCGGCTATGGTGCAGCAGTAGCCACCATCATGTTCCTCGTAGTGCTTGTCATTACGGTGCTGCAGATTAAGTTGCAGGAAAGGATGGATAAGTAAATGTCCGAAAGCCACTCAATTCCGGCTTCCGTCCAGGTAGGTCTCCCGCAAGCCAAAGGCGAACTGCCACCCGTTCCTGGCTCCCAATCCCTCGCAGCGCCGGTCATTACTGATGCCCAGCGAAAACGCAAAGGCGAGCCAATTGATCACAGTCATCCAGCGACGAAGGTCATCGGCTACATCGCCTTGGTACTGACAGTGCTGATGATTATGGTGCCGCTGTACTTTATTTTCATCACCAGCTTCAAGTCTTTCCAGGACGTGTACTCGGATCCAATTTCCTTCTGGCCTAATCCGCTCGAGGCGGAGAACTATTCCTACGTCTGGCAGACCTCTGGCTTCTCGAGCTACCTGAAAAACTCCGTCATCATCACTCTGATCCTGACGGTGGTAGAGGTAGTCCTCGGCGTTCTGACTGCCTATGCCTTCGCATTCATTCGTTTCCCCGGCCGAAACCTACTGTTCCTGCTTATCATCGCCTCGCTGATGGTTCCCAACCAGATCACCATTATTTCGAACTACTCGCTGGTTGCGTCATGGGGTTGGAGAGATACCTACGCTGGCGTCATCATCCCACTGGCGGGCGTGGCGTTCGGTGCCTTCCTCATGCGCAATCACTTCCAGTCATTGCCCCCGGAAATTCTCGAGGCCGCTCGCATGGACGGAGCAGGTTTCTTTACCACCTTGTTCCGAGTGGTCCTGCCAATGTCGTGGCCAACGCTGTCTGCGTTTGTCCTCATTACCGTGGTCAATGAATGGAACCAATACTTGTGGCCCTTCCTGATTACGGATACACCGGCTGCCGCCACGCTGCCGGTGGGCCTGACCCGCTTGCAGGATGCGGAAGGCGTTACAAACTGGGCGCCGGTGATGGCCGGCACCGTGCTGACAACTCTGCCCATGATCATTATCTTCCTCATTCTTCAGAAGCCG
Organism: Corynebacterium sp. HMSC078A10; assembly: GCF_001811565.1. Lineage (NCBI taxonomy): Bacteria > Bacillati > Actinomycetota > Actinomycetes > Mycobacteriales > Corynebacteriaceae > Corynebacterium > Corynebacterium sp. HMSC078A10. The sequence goes on from NZ_KV805185.1 coordinate 10,515, forward strand.
ATGATCAAGGGCCTGACTGCGGGCGCAGTCAAGGGTTAGTCTGACCGCCTGCTATCTCAACGCCCAACTCACTCAAGTCCCCCATATTCTTCACTTTTCAAGGAGAACCTCCACCATGTCTCGTAAGACCTCTACTCGCATCGCTGCCGTTTGTGCAGCACTGCTGACCACCGTGTCTCTGACCGCCTGCGCAGGTGGCTCGACCACTGCAGGAAGCGGCTCCAAGGATGGCGGCGATGCCAACACTATTACTTTCTGGTCCAATCACCCGGGATCCTCGCGCGACTTAGAGCAAGAGCTCATTGATGAGTTTGAGAAGGAAAACCCGGATCTCAAGGTTGAGCTGGTCACCGCGGGATCCAACTATGAGGAAGTTGCGCAGCGCTTCAATGCTGCCCTCGCAGGCGGCGATCTGCCTGACGTCCTCGTTGCCTCCGACGTCACCTGGTTCAACTTCGCACTGAATGAGGCCACCACGCCGCTCGATGACCTCTGGGAGATGAACGACATTGACTCGGAGAGCTACGTCGATACCCTGCGTGAAGACTACAAGTACAAGGACAAGCACTACGGCGTGCCGTACTCCCGATCCACGAACCTGATGTACTGGAACACCGATGACCTCAAGGCAGCGGGGCTTCCTACCGATCGTGGCCCGAAGGACTGGGAAGAGTTCGACGAGTGGGCTACCAAGATCAAGGACAAGCTCAACAAGCCGGCTGTTACTGTTCCGGATGGCTCCAGCTATCTCGACTGGTACTTCCAGGGCATGATTTGGGCCTTCGGTGGTTCTTACTCTGATGAGTGGGAACCGAACTTTACCTCGAAGGAGTCCATCGAGGCAGGTAAGTTCCTGCAGGAGCAAGTCAAGGCTGGGCATATCGAAATCTCCACTGACCCGACCGTCGCATTCGGCTCCGGCAAGGCCTCCGGTCTGTTGGAGTCCACCGGTTCCTTGGGTGGCCTGAAGGAGACGGCAACGATTCCGTTCATCACCACCTACCTGCCGGGCCCTGGTCCTTCGGCAGCGACTGGCGGTGCCGGACTGGCCGTGCCGGCTGGCATTTCTGACGAGCGCAAGGCTAACGCGGTTAAGTTCATTGACTTCCTGACTAATACCGAGAACACCATCAAGTTCTCCCAGAAGACGGGTTACATGCCGGTGCGCAAGGACGCCTTGGACGATCCGGAAGAGAAGAAGTTCTTGGAGGAGAACCCGAACGCGCAGACCGCTATCGAGCAGCTCAACGAGAACACCAAGCCGCAGGACTATGCTCGCGTCTTCGTACCAGGCGGCGGCCAGCGTATCGGTGGTGTTCTCGATCGCATCACCGTAGGCAATGAGGACGTGGAGTCCGCATTCGGTGACCTGCAGAAGGAGACCCAGAGCGTTATCGACCGCGACATCACCCCGAAGCTCAAGTAACACTTCGGATAGTTTGAAAGGACACCATGGCTACAGTTGAATTCCGTCAAGCTTCCAGGATTTATGATCCGAAGAAGCCTCCGGCGGTTAGCCGCATAAACCTAGATATCAAGGACGGCGAGTTCCTAGTACTCGTCGGGCCTTCGGGCTGCGGCAAATCTACGACATTGCGCATGCTCGCTGGCCTTGAGCCAATCGACGAAGGCCAGATCTTCATCGACGGGGTTGACGTTACTGAAGCCCGCTCGCGGGATCGCGATGTAGCTATGGTGTTCCAATCCTATGCGCTGTACCCCAACATGACAGCGCGCCAGAACATGGCCTTTGCTTTGCAGAACGCCAAGGTGGATAAGGCAACCATCGAAAAGCGCGTTAATAATGCCGCCAAGATGTTGGAACTGGAAGACCTCATTGATCGCAAGCCTTCCGCGATGTCGGGCGGCCAGCGCCAGCGCGTGGCGATGGGACGCGCTATAGTTCGCCAGCCCAAGGTCTTTCTCATGGATGAGCCGCTGTCTAACTTGGATGCGAAGCTGCGTGTCTCCACACGTGCACAAATCCTGCAGCTGCAGCGCGAGCTCAATACCACCACGGTCTACGTCACCCACGACCAGACTGAAGCGATGACCATGGGGGACCGCGTGTGCGTTCTCAAACAAGGCATCATTCAGCAGGTCGACGCGCCGAACACGTTGTATGAGAATCCGGGTAACTCGTTCGTGGCGACGTTTATCGGTTCGCCGGCTATGACTCTCATCGACAACGTCCCCTTCGTCGACGGTCGCGTTGTCGGCGGCAAGGACCATGCTTTGGACTACTACATGCCGCCGGAGCAGGCCGCGAAGGTGGCATCGGATCGCGTCATCGTCGGCGTGCGCCCAGAGAACTGGGAAATCGTTGGCGTGAACCAACCCGGTGAGCAATATGGTCTACCAGTTCGGGTCGACATTGTGGAGCACCTTGGCTCCGAGTTGTACGTCTACGGCGGCCGGGAGGAATCGGCGGACGACGTCATCGCAGTCCGCGGTGACCGGATCACTGTGAAGGTGCCGCGCGGCATTGCCGTGCACCAGGGAGACACGATTTACCTGCGCCCGATTAAGGGAGGTTGCGTGTTCTTCGCCCCAGACACCGAAATCAATTACGACTATCTCTAAGCTGCTTCCGCCACGACTGACGTGCCGGTGGCGGGGCTCCCACGAGGGGTGCCGCCACCGGCATGGTGCTATGGAGTGACGACCGGACGGGAAGCCCTCTCCAACAGCACTGCAATCGAGTCATAGGTCTTGCCCGCAATCATCTCTAGACCCATCTCGCAGGTGCGGTTATCGGAGACGTACGCGTCGAAGTGTTCGGCGTCGAGAGAAGCGCGCTCCTCGCGGGTAGCGGACTCAACAAGCTCCGGGTGAAGCATGACGCGGTCGCCGGCGGAGCCACAGCACATCGCGCCCTCAGGGATCTGGGCGTCACCGCAGAGGTTGGCCAAGTCAAGGAGGTCCTGGCTAATCCCCATGTGGTCTGTCGAGCACGTCGGGTGGACGGCGATGCTGCCCATGCTCTTCACGATTGGCAGGTGTGGTGCAATTTCATCACGCAGCCACTCCACGACATCGAGGATCTTTAAGTCCTCCCAGAGCTCGCGGTCAGCGGGGGAGAGCACCTCGGGAACCGAATCGAGTAACCCGTGGGTGCAGCTGGCAGCATCGACCACGATGGGCAGGCGGCCGTGTTCCGACCAGTGCCAGAGGTCGCGAACGATCTTTTGAGCTTGATATTCAAATCCCTCTTTGTAGCCCTTGGAGGACCATGGGGTGCCGCAGCAATCGCCCGCGACATCTTCGGGGATCCACACTGGCTGGCCAGCCCGGCGACCAAGCTCCACGATGGCGCGCGGCAGGTCTACGGAATCCTTAGCTGCCCCAGCAGGACGGCCGAAGATGCGATTGATGCAGGCCGGGAAGTAAAGTGCACCAGCACCCTCGCGCGGAGTTTCCGGCAGACGCGATGCGGCCTTCGGAAGTGGGCCTGGGACGGTCGGCAGCAAGTCGGGGGCCACCACGTTACGCGCCATGTTGGCCCCCAGTTCCAGAGGCTTGTGAGGAACCTTGTTGGCGGAGACGATGCCAGCGCGGGCGAGCTTTTCCACCAGCTCCCAGCGCTGTGCCGTCGTGAGAGCGCCACCTTTTCGCGGGCGGGGGTTGCCTGCTGAGAGCGTAGCTTCTTCATGACAGCACCGGTATCGATGCTGATCGGGCAGGGGATAGAACACGTGCCGTCGGCCGCGCACATGTCGACGGCGTCGTACTGATACTCCTTCTGCAGCTGCGCCAAGACCTCCGAGCCTTCTTTCTGCCGGGCCATTTCTCGGCGCAAGACGATGCGCTGGCGCGGGGTTACCGTGGCGTGCCGGGAGGGGCAGACAGGCTCGCAGAAGCCGCACTCCACGCAGGGGTTGATTTCATTTTCGACCTTGGGGAAGGACTTGAAGTTGCGCAGGTGGATAGTCTGGTCACGCGTAAGCTTCACGTTCGGCGCGAGGATGCCCTTGGGGTCGATCATGTTCTTGACCTCCCAGAACAACTCAAAGGCCTCCGTGCCCCACTCGTGCTCAAGGAAGGGAGCCATGTTCACGCCGGTGCCGTGCTCGGCCTTCATCGAGCCCTGGTACTTATCAATGACCAGCTCGGCGAGGTCATCCAAGAACGCGGCATAGGACTCGCGCTCTTCCTCGACATCAAAACGCGGGGTGAAGAAGAAGTGTAGGTTGCCAAAGGCTGCGTGGCCCATGACAGATTCCGGGTAGCCATACTTGGCCTGCAGATCGAGCAGATCCGCCGCTGCCTCGCCGACCTGGGAGGGCGGGAAACATACGTCCTCGGTGATATAGGCCGTGCCATTCGGGCGATCCGCACCCAACAGGCCGTACAGGCCATTGCGTAGCTCCCAGGCGCCGCGCATTCCTTCTGCGGTGGTGAGGAATTCGAGGGGGCGCAGTAGTGGGGCGTCGGCAAGCACGGTGCGCAGGCGATCCATGGCCTTGTTCAGGTCTGCCTCGTCGCTGCCGCCGACCTCCACGAGGAGTGCTGCGGCGTCATCGTCGAGGTTGCGCCAGGACTCCGGGGCGTGGGAGTAGTGCTCGGCCGAGCGACGCATGACCGGGGCGACGAGAAGTTCGCAGGCTTCCGCGCCGGTTTCCATGATGGGGTGCACGTAATTGGCTGCGTCGCGGAGATTGGGCAGCTCGACCCACGTCGTGGCCTTCACGCGGGGTAGCTTCACCGTGCGGATGATGGATTCCGTGATCGCGCCGAAAATGCCCTCGGAGCCGATGAGCAGGCGCTTGAGGATGTGCACGGGCTCGTCTTCGTCAAGGAAGGCATCGATGCGCAGGCCGTTGGTGTTGCGGATGGAGAACTTGGTGCGCAGGAACTCTACCATTTCGGTGTTGGCGCGTAACTTATCGCGGAAGGCCAGCAGCTCGGCGTGGAGCTTCGGCTCCTGCTTGCGGAAGGCCTCATCGCCGCGCGAGGTATCGACGATGGTGCCGGATGGCAGGACGAAGATGAGCTCTTCGATGCTGTGGTAGCTGTCGCGTTCCAAGGAGCAACGCATGCCGCCGGAGTTATCCGCCAGCACGCCACCGATAGTGCATACGGACGTGGAACCCGGGTCAGGCCCCAGCATGAAGCCGTGGCGGGAGAGTACTGCTTGGGCATCGCCCAAAATGACGCCGGGGCGCGACCACAACGTGCGGCCTTCCTCGCGCACTTCCATGCCACCGAAGTGGGTCTTGACATCGACGAGGATGTCGTCGCCCATAGCTTGGCCGTTGAGCGAGGTTCCTGCAGCGCGGAAGGTCATGTGGCGATCGTGGCTATCGCAATACTTCATCAAGGCAGACAGGTCCGCCGCGTTGCGTGGAGAGACCACGATGTTGGGGATGGAGCGGTAGGGGCCGGCATCGGAGGAGAAGCGCACGAGGTCGCTGAGACGTCCATGCACGTTTTCTGCGCCGACGATGGCTTCCATGTCCGCGAGGAGTTCGGCGGGGGAGCCGTTCTTGAAGCGTGCGGGGACGGCGTCGGCCTGGCTTGTGGTGCCGGCTGGACGTGAGAAACGAGAGGAATCGGGGCTTAGTAGCTTGGACATGTTTCTAATCTATCGCTTGATAGTAAATATGGGTCAAACCGGGTACGTGAGGTTCATCATATGAGATACTCAATTCATCTAGTGAGACACCTTCTGGAAAGGAAACACCGTGACGAACCCACGCACAGAGGGGGAGACCGGCGAGAAATTCGCCGTGTATATCTTCCCCATCGTCATCATTGCCTGCGCTTTTGTTGCTTTCATGAGCCCCAACACCTTTGAACCGATAGGGCAGTACACCTCGCAATTGCTGATGGTCATCATGTTCTCGATGGGTCTGACCTTGACCATTCCGGACCTGGCGCTCGTGGCGAAGCGTCCGTTGCCCATCTTCTTGGGTGTTATCTGCCAATTTGCCATCATGCCGACCAGCGCCGTACTCGTGGCAAAACTGCTGGGGCTTTCCGACGCCGCCACCGTCGGCCTCATCCTCCTCGGCTCTGTCCCCGGCGGTACCGCATCCAACGTCATGGCTTACCTAGCCAAGGGTGATGTGGCACTGTCAGTGGCGATGACCTCGGTATCGACCCTCGTCTCACCGATTATGACGCCTTTGCTCATGCTGTGGCTGGCGGGGGAGACCGCTGAGGTCGACGGCGCCGGCATGATGTGGTCGCTGGTTCAGACAGTGCTCATTCCTGTAGGACTCGGGCTTCTCTTGCGCGTTATCGCCAGCAAGGCAGTGGACAAGGTCCTGCCGGCGTTTCCGTGGGTAGCTATTGCCGGCATCGGAGGCGTGGTCATGGCTGTGGTTTCACAATCGCAGGACAAGCTCGTCACCGTTGGCCTGGTCGTCTTCGCAGGTGTGGCCATTCAGAACCTCATCGGCTTCCTTTTTGGCTATTACTCGGCGAAGCTTGCCCGTCAACGCGAGGCGGCGGCGCGTACTACGGCAATCGAAGTGGCAACGCAGAACTCCGGATTGGCTTCGGCCTTGGCGCTGCAGTTCTTTACCCCGGAGGCGGCGCTGCCGGGTGTCGTGGCCGCGGTGTGGGCCAATGTCACCGGAGCGATTTTCGCCGCCATCGTGCGCCGCAAGCCCATTGTCAACGAACTCCAGACCGAGCGAGCAACTGTTGCTGCGTAGTTAGCAGGCGCCTCTGTCACAAAGCAGCATCTCATGGGCGGCTAGCAACTACTGTGCTAGCCGCCCTTTCCATTTGTCCAGACCTGAAAGTGCAGGAACGCTGGTCGTCGCCAAGCACTGCCCGGATGCTTAGCGACGGCCACCTGCAGGTATGCACTTTCTAGTCTGCGCTTTTGGAAGCAGCGGCAGAGTGCTCCCACGATTGGATCCCCCAATCGGTGTCTTTCGGGACGGCGCTGCCGGGGCCAAGCCGCCGACGGAACCGAAACCAAAATCTCCCCGACCTTTGGTGTGAAACACCAGAAGAAGTCGGGGAGAAGTATGTGTCTTAAGACCGGCTAAACCTGCGAGAGGTCATGGTCCTTCAGCTCCTGCATCATGATGATTGCGATGAGAGAGATGAAGCAGACGATGATGAGATAGTATCCAACAAAATTCACGTTATAGGAGCTGACCAGCCACGTTGCGATGAAAGGTGCTACTGCAGCACCGAGGATGGATGAGACGTTGTACGCGATGCCGGAACCGGTGTAGCGCACGTTGGTGGGGAAGAGCTCTGGAAGGACAGCGGACATAGGGCCGAAGATGAGTCCCATGATGAACATGCCGACGACGAGGAATCCGAGGACCGAGTTTCGGTCAGCGTTGTCGATGCCGAGGAAGAAGGGGAAGCTAAAGCCGAAGGCAATCATGATGAGTGAGGTTACGGTCAAGATTGGCTTGCGCCCGTACTTATCCGAAAGCATCGAAGATACGGGGATGCCGATCATGAACATGAAGATGGAGATTAGCTGAATCTCGAGGAATTCCAGGTAAGGGATTCCCAGGCCCAGCTCCTTGGTCTTATCACCAATGCCGTAGGAGAGAATCCAGGTGGTGACCAGGTAGAACAACGTGTAGCAGGAGACCATGACGAAGGTGCCGATGATCATTGGCTTCCAGGCGATGCGGAATGCTTCAGCCATAGGTGTTTTGACCTTCTTGCCTTCGTCAACGGCCTGCTGGAAGACAGGAGTTTCTTCCAAGCGCAGGCGGACATAGAGGCCGATGAGAACCATGACCGCAGACGCGAGGAAGGGGAGGCGCCAGCCCCATTCCATGAAGGTGCCGGTGGTGTCACCGCGTGAGTAATCCATGGTGGCAACCAAGGTTAGGAAAAAGCCGTTAGCTAAGAAGAAGCCGAAAGGTGCGCCAAATTGTGGCCACATGGCAGCAGAAGCGCGCTTACCTTCCTCAGCGGTTTCGGAGGCCAACAGTGCTGCGCCGGACCATTCGCCACCCAAGCCTAAGCCTTGGCAGAAACGCATCAGAGCCAGCAAGGCCGGGGCGATGATACCTGCGGTCTGGTACGTGGGCAGGATACCGATGATGAAGGTGGCGATGCCCATTGTCAGGAGCGCACCGACGAGCGTGGCTTTGCGGCCGACGCGATCGCCGAAGTGTCCGAAGAGCAATGACCCCAGCGGCCTCGCGATGAAGGCCAAGCCGAAGGTGGCGAAGGACTGGAGCAGGGCGACGGTGGGATCCTCGGTCTTCGGGAAAAGAGAAAAGGAAAGACGGCTACGGCTGCCGTGGCATAAATATAGAAGTCGTAGAACTCGATGGTCGTGCCAATGGTCGAAGCCACGGCAATACGAACACGATCACGTTTGGTGAGTTGCTGTGTTGTGCCCGCTGGCTTTGGCAGCGTGGTGTTGACGGCGGTCATGTGAGAGGCGCCCTCCTTGAAAATTTCAATAGCTTGATTGGTTATGGAGGAAACACTACCGTCTCACCGGGTGAAATGAAAGTCTCATTGAGTGAAAAAGTTAAAGCGAGCGACTAGCGGTTGAAAGCTGGGGAGCGGAAGCGTGGTTAGAATGACATAATGTACATTATCGGACAAACACTTATGAACTGGGTGGGGTCTTTCCTTCAGGGCTGCCCGGTTCCGAGTTTGTTCCTTGACTGTGCTGTCTCGACTCACTCATGGACGCTCATGGTTTCACCCTGGTCGCAGCGCGTGCTGTTGGCGGCTGGCTGGCGATTGGTTTCTGGGCTGCGTGTCGTATCGGCGTTGCCGATTCTGTGTTGGGAAATCCTTCGTGGCTGCAAGGTTCCTTTGCTTGCTACCTTCCGGATGCCCCTTTTTGCGCGCCACTCCTTGTTTTGTGGATAAGGTCTCGTGCGCGGGGTTGCTATAGTTGGCGGCCGCTTACCTTCATCTGCGCCTCCCTGTTGGCTGCTTAGTGGGCGGCCCCCAAATTGCCATTAAATAGTCACAGTTACGTAATTGGGGTATACTTCTGTGCATGCGTCAAGCGTCAGTTTTAGCGCTGACGGTAGGCGATCACCAGCTGCACGATGGTAAGAGCTACGAGTACCGCCGAGAAGGCAGCGAGGAGCTTCATCTCCTGCAACCAAATAAAGATGCCAAACCCTACGAGCACGACGAGCCGTACCCACAGGATTGGAATGAGGCGTTGGGAATTCATGAAGAACAGTGAATCTTACTTCTCAAAGGTGACGCGGACGTTGATCTCGCCAGTTTCGGAGATCCGCGCGGCGATCATTTCAGGAGTCTCAATGCCGAAATCGAGGCGGTTAATCGGGATGTCGCCACCCAAGATGATGGTGTCGCCATCGCGGACCACCTGAAAATCCTGGCTAACGCTCTTGGTCTGGCCGTGGATGGTGAGATCGCCTGTGAGTGGGATGGTGACTACTGAGCCGTCGTCAGGCACGGCGGAGACGTCTGCGGGCTCGGTCAATGTGAAGGTAGACTCTGGATACTTTGTGACCTCAAAGAGCTTTGTCTTCATGTTCTGGTCGCGCACCTTCTTGTCCGTGGTCAGGCTCGCCATGTCCACGGCGATGTGCGCCTTCTCAACGGTGCCGTCCTTGATGGTGGCCTGGCCGGTGACATGCTTGGTTGAGCCGGATGTCGTGCGCTTATCGGCTGGGAGGATCTCATCGATAGTAAAACCTGCCGAGGTGTGGTTATATGCCGTACCTTGCGCCACGTGCCATTCGCCATCGACGTTGGTAGTAGCGGCCTGGACCTTATCCGCATTGATGGGCTCGGTTTTGACACCGCGGCCCATGATCAAAGAAAACACGAGTGGTCCTAGGGCCAGCGCTGTCGAGGCCACAATCAGGATCACGAAGATACTAACGATCAGTTTGCGGTTGCCTAATAGGGATTTCATGTACTATCTCAATTCCTCAAGCTTTCGAGCCAGTGCGACCAGTTCAGCACACAGCTGTTCCATCTCTTCAGCGCTGGCGCTTTCCGACGCTGCCGTAGCAACATCCTCAGCGCAACACCGCAGCTCAAAGAGGCCGTCGCGGAGACGATCAGCCTTCTCTGGAGTTAGGATGACGGCATCCGCAGGAATGGGCGTTCCAACCACGTTGTGGCGCTGCTCGTAGGCTCGCTGCTTGCAGGATGGCGAGCAGAACTTGCGTGGCCTACCCCGGCCGCCCTGCGCGATTTCCTTGCCACACCACTGGCAGGTTGCCGGGCTGCGCCTTGGCGGCGTGTCGGGCTGCGGATCCTGTGTACCAATCACCTCAATCACCTTAGCCCATTAACCCGAGGGTGGGAACAAAGGCAAGGGGCCATTCGTTATAATGATAGATCTTTGGGTGATATAGGTCGACCCTGATCCCTTTCCTACCTCAACACTTGAAAAGGATGATGTTGCATGGCAGATCGCGTACTCCGTGGCAGCCGCATGGGCGCAGTGAGCTACGAAACCGACCGCGACCACGACTTGGCCCCGCGCCAGATGGTGAAGTACCGCACCGAAGACGGCGACATCTACGAGGTGCCCTTCGCTGACGATGCGGAGATTCCCGAGGAGTGGATGTGCAAGAACGGTAAGCTCGGCACTCTGGTTGAGGGCGAAGGCGTAGAGTCCAAGCCCGTGAAGCCGCCGCGGACCCACTGGGACATGCTGCGTGAGCGTCGCTCCATTGAGGAGCTGGATGAACTCTTGACGGAGCGCATTGAGAATCTGCGTTCGCGACGTCGCGCGGCGGCACGCCTCCTCAAGGAGCAGAAGGCGCAGGAAGAAGGAGAGGCCTAGCAGCCTTTGCGCGCCGCATAGAATTCTCAAGGGTAGTGAATCCACGAAGAAGTGGATACCACTACCCTATTTTTCGTTTTGGGGCCGGCTTGCCCGCAGCGCCTTATGCGGCGCTGCCATCGGGTGAATCGGAATTGAGTTCGGGCCATTGTAGCGCCAACTCAGCGAGATAGACTGCGAGGGCCGGACCGAGCACAACGAGAAAGAACAGGTAGCCTCCCCACTGCGCAGGGAAAAAGAGTGGGTACAGTACCAGCAGTGCCCAAGGGCACACTGCTAAAAGCGTACGCGGAAGGTGCGCTACCGCCTTCATCATGGCCGTTGTGCACCGTTGACTAAACCTCAACCCTGGCGCATCGAGGTGGAAGAACCACACACTAATGCAGCTTATGACAATGAGGCCTGAGACCAGCGCAGCGCGAAGCACTACGCCCATCGTCCCGAGCTCAGCCTTTGCGATAATGGCGAATTCATAGGCGGCCAAGGCGCCTACGGCGAGGTAAATGAGCCACCATGTAGTGTTTACCCCGGGACGCGTCAAAAGGCCCCGAACGAAGGCCGAGCCGCGGCGGGAACCTTCTTCGCGAACCATCTGACCAGTCACCGCGTGAGCGGTGCGTAGGGACATTCCCCCAGTGAATACGGGAAAGCACGTGATAAGCAGGAGAACGTTAACGATGACGAGGTCAGCGAAGAGGCTCAGAGCAGCATAGAACTTCGATTCGGGGCCCAGCATGCGGTTCATGGTTTTCTAACCTACCGCACTGCGGATTAGCCCTTGACAGCGCCGGCAGCAACACCTTCGATGATGTGCTTCTGCGTGGAGAAGTAGAAGATGACGATAGGAATAATGGCCAGAACCAGCATCGCCATCATGGCGCCCATATCGCGGTTACCGTTGGAGCCAACGAAGGACTGGATGACTACCGGGATGGTCTTGTAGCGGGTGGAAAGGCCGATGACCAGGTACGGCAGCAGGTAGTCGTTCCATACCCACATGGCATTGAGAATGGCCACGGTAATGGCAGTCGGCTTAAGCATAGGCCACACCACGCGGAAGTAGTTCTGGAGCGGGCCGCAGCCGTCGATCATCGCGGCTTCCTCGACGTCCAAGGGGATGGACTTCACGAATCCGGCAAACATGAACACCGATAGACCGGAACCGAAACCGAGGTAGAGCACCACGATGCCGATCGGGTTGTTGAGGTGAAGCATGTCTGCAATCTTGACCGTCGGGAACATGACCATCTGGAAGGGGATAATCATGGACACCACGAAGAGGTAGTACAGAAGGTTCGTCCACCAGGTCTTAACGCGCGTGATGTAGTAGGCGGTCATCGCGGAGAAAAACACGATGACAATCACGGAGAGAATCGTAATGACGAAGGACCACAAGGTCGCTTCAAGGAAGCCCTGCTTGGTCAAGCCCACCATGAAGTTCTCGAAACCGACCCAGGTTTCACCGATGGGTAGGGAGAAAGGATCGGATGAGATAGCGAACTTGGACTTAAAGGAGTTGATGAAGATGAAGAGAATCGGGCCAAGGAACACGATGGTAAAGAACACCAGGATGGCGTAGACAATGAACTTGGCGCCGCCGGACATCCTGGTCTGGTTGTCCGTGGGAAGCTGGTGTTCCTTCTTCTTCGGGGCCGGTGCGGCCTGCGCTGAAGTACTGGTAGTCATGACTTAAGCCTCGATTTCCTTGGAGCGGGTCGCGCGCAACTGGAAGTACGCGATGACGACCACGACGACGACGAAGATGACGGCCTTGGCCTGCCCCACGCCCTCGACGTTCATACGGTTGAACAGCGTATTGACGATGTTAAGGGCGACCATCTCAGTTTGTCCGCCAGGTGCACCGTTGGTCAGTGCAAGGTTTTGGTCGAAGAGTTTGAAGGAATTCGACAAGGTCAGGAAGAGACAAATGGTGATTGACGGCATGACCATCGGAATGGTGACGTGGCGCAGCATTTCCCACTTGTTGACACCATCGAGCTCAGCGGCCTCGAGAAGCTCCGGCGGGACGTTTTGTAGACCGGCGATGTAGATAATCATCATGTAGCCGATCAGCTGCCAGTTCAGCAGCATGATGAGGCCGGCGTAACCGAATTTCCAGTCCGCGCTAATAGTCGTGGAATAGTGCGAAAGCACGGCGTTGATCATGGTCTGCCAGGTATAGCCCAGGACGATGCCGCCGATGAGGTTCGGCATGAAAAAGACCGTGCGGAAGAAATTTGTTCCGCGAAGCTTGCGGGTCAGCATCCACGCCAAGAGGAAGGCGAAGACGTTGACGGTGATCACGGAGACGATGACCACGAGGACGGTGAAACCGAAGGCTGAGATGAATCCTTCGCGTTGGGAGAAAGCTTTGACGTAGTTGTCGATGCCAACCCACTTGGCGTTAGTGATGGTGGTGAATTTCGTAAAGGAGAGGAAGAAACCCACGATAAACGGCACCAAGAAGGCAATCATGAATGCCAGAAGGGTGGGCAAGACAAAGACTGGGAAGTATTTCTTCAGCGTTGCTTGCATGGTGGTGAAACCTTAAATTCAGGTGGTGCCACGCGTTTCCCAAAGGATGGCGGCGAGGAGAGGGGGGCTGAGGGCGTGGAACAAACTGACGAGTACGTGCCATGCCTCTCACCTACTCCCCTCCCCGCCCTCCGTTTGGGAAGGCGGATGGCGAGGGGATGGGACTAAAGGTTTAGCCCCAGTTGGATTCCTTTTCAGCAGCCCAGTTGTCCTTGAACTGCTTGACGACGTCATCCCACTTCAGGGTGCCGGAGGCATACTGAGACAGGGCTTGGCCGAAGTCATCCTTGAACTGCTGTGACGGGAAGTACTGGAAGTTCCACGGGTAGGTGGTGAGGTCTTCGTTGTCGATAGCTTCCGCGACCTGCTTTGCCAGCGGGTCATTCGGAGTGTCTTCTGCGGAGTAGTTCTTGAACGGGGCAATGAAGCCAAGGTCCTTAACCACGTGCTCCTTGCCGGCATCGGAGGTGAAGAGCCAGTCCACGAAGTCCTTGGTAGCCTTCTGGTCTGCCTCGGAAGCCTCCGAGTTCACACCCAAGTAGTTTTCGGTACCGACGTTGATGCCGTGCTTCTCCTCATCCGGCAGGCCCATGTACATCGGCAGGAACTTGATCTTGTCTTCCTTGACTACGTTGCCGGAGGTCTCGGAAATCTGGGACCATGCCCAGTTACCGTTTTGGACCATGGCGGCCTTGCCCTGAGCGAACTCAGCCATGGAGTCAGAGACCGTCTTAGACGGGGCAAGAGACTTCTCGACGGTGGAGTTGTCCAGGTAGAGATCGAAGAGGTTCTTGTACTCCTTGTTATAGGAGAAGTCGATTTCGTTGGTGTCCTCGACGCCCTTGTCTTGGTACTCCTGCCAAATCGGAGCGTTGGCCAGGTGTGTCTGCCAGCGCCAGTCCTCGCCGGAGGTCAGTGAGGTGGAGGCAAAGGCGCCCTCAATGCCGAGCTCGTCCTTCTTCGCCTGCATGTCCTCGGCGACTTCCTTGAGCTTCTGGTAGCTCTTGATCTCATCGGTGGACTTGATCTTTGCCCCGGAGGTGGCGATGTACTTGTCGAAGATCTCGTCGTTGTAGATGATGCCGAAGCCCTCGACAGCGAACGGGACGCCGCGTACCTCTCCATCTTCAGTGGTCAGTGGCGGGATGTCATCGGTGAGCTGCTTAGCTACCTCGGTATCCGACATGTCTGCCATGTAGTCTTGCCAGGTGATGAAACCAGCCGGGCCGTTGACCTGGAAGAGGGTCGGTGCTTCATCTTTGCCGATCTCAGCCTTGAGGGTCTGCTCATAGGAGCCGGAGGCTGCGGTGACGACCTTGACCTTGACGCCGGTCTCTTCGGTGTAAGCCTTTGCGATCTCCTGGTAAGCGGCATCCTGTTCTGGCTTGAAGTTCAGGAAGTAGACATCGCCTTCGTCGTCAGTAGAGCCTGAGCAGGCGACGAGACTTGCGGCGGCCAGCATGGAAGCCATGCTGATGGATGCGATGCGAGTAAGACGCTTCATGTGGTCCTCATCTTTCTTGATGAAAAGCGGGATGTTGAGCCGTAGATAGACAACCGGCTCGTATGCGGTTATGTCTGGGCGATCCTCCATGACAAAGGCTCTTGCCCAGTGCTACCAGTTGGTCCATAGCTGGTCACTATCCGACTATGAACTGGTTAGCCTGTCTCCTACCTTAGTGAGGTATTCCACACGATCAAAAGAAATCGGGCCTAAAACGCCCGATTGTGACTATATCCATATTCGGGCATGAGATCGCTCCCCATTTAAGGGGCAATCGGGCCTAAAACATACAAAACGATATAAGAAACGGCTGAGAGCGGCTCGATAGACTTGAGCTATTGAGCGGTGTTGGGGCACACGGGCGGTTATGACAAGTCGTCATTCGGTGCCGGCGTCTGAAGCAGCCGAGCCTCGTCGCGGCGGGCGGGCAATACGGAAGAGAGATAGGACGCCGTGGCTTCCGGGAGGGTTACGGCTTCTCCCCTCTCTTGGGCGAGGAACCAGCGGTGGTCAACGATCTCGTGGAAGATCTGTGCCGGTTCCAGCTTGTGGAGCATCTCGACGGGAACCGCAGCAATGGTCGGTTCATACTCGTGTGTCATCCACAAGTGCGCCGCCTGGGTCAGCCCAACATGAGGGCCGCACTCGATGGCCTGATAGGCCTGGATAGAGCCCAATAGGCGTTGCGCTTGGTGCTCCTCGACGCTCAGCCCTGTCAAGCTCAACAACTCCGAACGATAGTGGCCGGGATCGACTACCACAGGGCGAATGCGCACGACCTGTTTCGACTCGTCCTTGGTGACCTTGAGCTCCCCCACGTCGAAACCCAGCTGGTTAAGGCGGTCGATCCTCTCGGAAACGCGCCAGTACTCGCTGGCATCTACGGATTCTTCGGCGGTCAGCTCTGTCCACAATTCAAGGTAGGAACTCTCGACCAAGCTTCCGAGGGCGATAACATCGATATCTTGATCTAGGCATTCACCTGCCTGCAAGTCCATGAGCTCACCGATGATGTTGACGCGGGCGATGTCGACGTCGTAAAGCCTGCGTGACTCGGAGAGATTGGGCTGGAACTCCCCTGTTTCGGCGTCGACAAGATAGGCCGAATAAGTCTCGGCATCACGCCGGAAAAGGGTATTCGACAGCGATACATCACCCCAGTAGAAATTCAGCAAGTGCATCCGCACCAAAAGCACCGACAAGGCACGGATGAGCTTCTCCGCTTCGACGACTGTCAGGTGCCGCGAGAAGATCTCGCGGTACGGAAGAGAAAACTCTAGGTGTTCAGTCACCAGAGCTGCGGTGAGCTCTCCGTAGCTTTCTACAGCCGGCTGGCGTCCCGTGATGACTGCAACGGGACGCACGCTGGGAGCGCCGAGGCGCTGCAGCTCACGCAGCATCTTGTACTCGTGGTGAGCGGTACGCGCACCAATCTCCTTGACTGCGACGATGCCGCGATTGATCCCCACGAAACGCACGATATGCCGGGAAATGCCCCTGGGCAGTGCGGCGATGAGATCATCGGGCCACTGTTCCAGGGGCGTATCCCAAGGCAACGCCAGCAATGCCGACGCGTACGTCGAAGAGGTGATGCTCATGGACTCTTTCATGTCGAGTCACTCCACCTTCTTTGCTGATTTTGGCCTAGAGCTTTGCCACAGCCGTGCTGACGTTCGCGACATGTTCCGCGGGTCAGCCGGCATATGGGCTTAAGGGAGGCGCTTGCCAGTCGACGCCGAGAAGTTGTGCTGGCCGCCTTCCACGATGCGTGCGTGGAAAATGCTGCCCGGGGCAGGCGCAGTGTTCGGAGCTGCACGAACGACGATCTGGCCCGACTCGGGAACGTCTTCGCTCGAGGAGCCGAGATCACCTTCGCCCACCAATTTTCCGTAGAGGAAGGAGTCGGAACCAAGCTCTTCCACGAAGTCAAGCTTGATCGGGATGGAGAGATCGGTGGACTCGCCCTCGGGGATGATTTCGAGGGCCTCTGGGCGGAAGCCGATGGTGATGCGACCGTTATCCTCCGGCGTCATCGCAGCGACAGTTTCCGGGGAAAGCTTGATACGAGCATGGCCGGAGGTTGCGTTACCGTCCTTGACAGAGAAGGTGCCCAGGTTCATTGCCGGGGAGCCGATAAAGCCGGCGACGAAGACGTTGGCGGGGCGGTCGTAGAGCTCGCGGGGTGCGCCAACCTGCTGAAGGTAACCGTCCTTCAGTACAGCGATGCGGTCACCCATGGTCAAGGCCTCAGTCTGGTCGTGGGTGACGTAGACGGTGGTAACCCCAAGCTTGCGCTGCAGGGCTGCGATCTGGGTACGGGTCTGCACGCGCAGCTTGGCATCGAGGTTGGACAGCGGCTCATCCATGAGGAAGACCTGCGGGTTACGCACGATTGCGCGGCCCATGGCAACACGCTGACGCTGACCGCCGGACAGGGCCTTCGGCTTGCGCTCAAGGAATTCGGTAAGACCCAGGGTGGCGGCGGCTTCGTCGACACGCTTGTTAATTTCGTCCTGGGACTTGCCGGCGATTTTCAGGGCGAAGCCCATGTTCTCGCGCACGGTCATGTGCGGGTAGAGAGCATAGTTCTGGAAGACCATGGCGATATCTCGGTCACGCGGGGCAACGTGGGTGACGTCTTTGTCGCCGATGTAGATGGCACCGTCGGTGACGTTTTCCAAGCCGGCCAGCATGCGCAGCGTCGTGGACTTACCGCAGCCGGAGGGGCCGACGAGGACGAGGAATTCGCCATCGGCGATTTCCAGGTTGAACTTCTTGACGGTGGGTTCCTTAGCGCCTGGGTAGGTCAGGGACGCATCTTTGAACGTTACGGTTGCCATAGCATACTCTCCTCCATCGGCAGGTACGTGCCGAACGATCCGTAGTGTGAGAATGAAGTGAAGCAAGTCACTGTGCACCAGATAAAGTGCCACCTACGACATTAGCACTGGTGGTGGTTATTACCGCAAAAGCCCGAAAACCATGACAGGTTTTCGGGCTTGTTTGCCTTATGCGAGGCTCGAAAGGTCAGCGTGCCTTTCCTTGGAGAGACTGGATTTTAACGGCTGAGCATTCCTTTAACCAGGCTGGATACCTCGGACACAAAGTCAGACACGGCATTCTTAGCCGTGGCGGCCTTGGAACCAAGCTCCATATCCTTCACTGTGCGGGAAGTGATCTTGGATACTTCCGAGGTGAAGTCGCTGACCTGCTCGGAGCGGTGAGCGACTCCCCACTTGGTCACCTCGAGCAGGGAATCCTTGACGAAGGAGCCGTCCAGCTTGGATTCGCCCAGCTCGCGCTCGGTGAAGGTAATCGGAACCTCGCGGACATCGAAGCCATCCTTGATGGCGCGGAAGGCAACATCTACCTGGAAGATGTAGCCGGCGTTGGATAGTTCCTCAAAGTCGAGGTGCTCTAGCAGTTCGCGACGGAAGGCGCGGTATCCAGCGGTCATGTCGTTGATGCCAGCGCCCAGCGCCACCGAAATGTACTTGTTGCCCAATCGGGACAGTAGCTCGCGGTTGGCCGGCCAGTTCACAGTCTCTCCACCCGGCACATAGCGAGAACCGATCACCAAGTCAGCACCCTTGTCGATCTCCTCGAGCAAGAGATGCAGCTGCTCCGGGGCGTGGGAGCCGTCCGCGTCCATCTCGCAGAGCACCTGGTAGTCCTTCTCCAGGCCCCACTCGAAGCCGGCGATGTAGGCGCCGAGGAGGCCGCCCTTGCCCTCGCGGTGAAGGACGTGCAGGTGAGAATCCTCGGCGGCCAGCTTGTCCGCGGCCTCTCCGGTGCCGTCCGGGGAGTTATCGTCCACGATCAGGATGTGAACCTCCGGGGTGGCCTTGCGCACGCGGCCGGTAATCAGCGGCAGGTTCTCAATCTCGTTGTAGGTGGGGATGATGACCAGAGTAGATTCGCGGGTCGAGCTCACTAGTTCCTTGCTCCTTTTGGTTTCTGCTTTAAGGCGCGCTGCGCCGTCCGGACAAGCGGGTGGAATAGATCGCGTACAGCGCGCAGACCGTTCCAATAATAGTCATGAGCCACTGCAGGAGCGAACCATAACGCACCGCAAATGTACGCCCCTCTCGGAGCGGAAGCTCTTCTTCGAGATAAGCCGGTTCAAAGATGCCGCTGTCCTGGCTCACGGAACCATCTGGGTGCACGATGGCCGAGACCCCTGACGTGGCCGCCACAACGACGGCGCGATCTGCTTCCATGGCGCGCAGACGGCTCATGGCCAACTGCTGGTAGGTCATATCGGAATCACTGAACGTGGCGTTATTTGTTGGCGTCGTGAGAATCTGCGCCCCGTTGTTAATCGCGGTTCGAAAGGCCTGGTCAAAGCTCACCTCGTAGCAGGTGGCAACGCCGACCGCAGTTCCGGCCATGGTCACCATTCCTGGCCCGTCACCGGGTTTCATGTCGCCTGCGAGATCCACCAAATCGGTAATCCGCGCAAAGAAGTCACGCATCGGCATCGTTTCGCCAAAAGGCTGCAGGTACTTCTTGTAGTGATGCTCCCCCACCGATCCATCCGGGTTGAATACCTGCATGGTGTTGCGCGCACCGACCTCATCGCGCGTTAACGTGCCGACGAGGATGGGGGCGTCGATGTCGTGGGCGGCGGCGTCGATAAGCGCCCGTGCGTCGTCGTTGGCAAAAGGATTGATATCGGAGGAGTTCTCCGGCCAGATGACGATGTCAGGCCGTGCACCATCCTTGGCTGCCTGTTCGGTGACGCGGACGTGGTTATCCAGCACCGCGCGGCGCTGCGCGGCGAAGTCGAGGCCAAGCCGCGGAACGTTTCCCTGGACAGCGGCTACCGTCACAGTACCCGTGGTATGGCTAGGGCGATTCACGCCCTGCGCAGCTACAAGTCCGGCAAGCAACGGCACCGCTAAGAGGGCACAGGCCAACCGTGGCGCGCGCGCAAGCCCCACCAGACCCGCGCCCATGCAGACGACCGCACAAGTAATGAGCGCGGGACCACCCCACGGGGCGAGGTTGGCCAACGGTCCTTCGATCTGACCCCATGCCAGGCGCACCCAGGCAAAGCCTCCAAAAGGTACGGAGGAGCGCAGCATTTCCACCGCCACGTAGAAAAAGGGAAAGAGCGCGAACCCATAGCGCAAGCGCAGCAGTGCTGCCCCACCGACGCCGAGGAGGATGCTGTACAGCGAGAGGAAGATAGCGAGCGCAATATAAGGCATGTTGCCCACGAGCTCACCAATCCACGGCAGCGTGAAGAGGTACAAGACAGCGCTATGGACTATGGCGATGAGTACTGCCCATCCTAGATGCAGGGGCTTTCTCCACGGCGCCAGCGCTGCCACCAGCATGGCCATCCCAATGATCCCCGCGGCCCACCAGCCGCGTGGTTCCACCGAAAGATACGTGACCGCGCCCGACAGAGCGGCAAGAACAAGCCGCGCGAATATGGGGAGCACTACTTGCTTCCGTCCTCGAAGTCCTCGGGCTTAACGTGTTGAGTCCACGAGCGGATTTCTTCTTCATCCAAGACTTCGTGCGATTGGCCTGACTGATCCATCCCGCTGCCGGCTGTATTGCCACCAACAGTGCCGAAGGAACCATAGGAATCGCGGTGCTGCGACATGGGCGAGGCCTCGTACACGCGCACGCCCATGTCCTCAATCTTTTTGAACATCGATGCGGCAAGGAGCGTGCGGATTATGGAGCGCGTGGGCGCAAAGATGAGCAGAGCGCCAAAAACAGTGGAGACGAACCCAGGCAGCGAAAGCAGGATGCCGCCCACCATGGTCAGACCAACATTGCCGGCCGTTTTGCCTGGGGTGGGATCCTCCATCACATAGACGCCGTCTTCGGTCTGCCGGATGCGGCTGGCCATCATGCGGCGCACTTCCCAGCTGGCAATCGTCATCCCGAACAGCATGGTTAACGCCAAAGCAAGCAGCGCCCACAGCACACCGATCCACTCGGCGACTGCCCAAAACGCCAGGGTTTCGAGGAGGATGTACGCGATGAACAGAAGAAACGGCATGCAGCCCACCATACTTGCTGGACCTGCCGGTTCGCTGGCGACCCTCCCGTAACGATTAAACTTGCGCACCATGTCCCTCACTGAGTCGAAGCATCCTGAATCCGAGACCATGCGCTTCCACCCCGCCGGCGGCGTCGTCACGCCCGAGCAGTGGTTAGCACTGGGCCAGGCCGCCCGTGAACATGGCGATGGCTATGTGTACCTAGAGCAGCACAGTGTTATCAGTGTGCGCGGCGTGAGTAACGAGCAGGCGCTTGGCGACGTCCCCCTCCCCACCGCCGCTGCCCACGTCTTGGCCTCTCCCCTCTCTCTTCAGGCGCGCCGGGTAGCGCAGCGCGTTGCTGATGCCTTATCTGAAGAGGAAGGAACCTCCCCGGCTATCACCCGCGCTGCGGTCTTCGGCGTCGATGGTGGAGCTGGCGATCTCCTCGCACACGGCGTGGCGGCGGGACTCCAACTATCCGGCGGCAGTGCAGGGCAGGTCGAGGAAGCCGACTCCGCACGCCTCATCCGTGAGGGGGCAGCAACTGGACCGGCGCTGGGATTATGCGACGCGATTTCGCAGCTCGTGGACTACGTGGACGAGGTCTCCGCTGAGAATCCAGAGGCCATTGACCGGTTGTCCTCGGCTACACCTGCCGGACTCGCGCAATCGGATGTGCCCATTGGTTGGTTAACCGAACACACTGCGCCCGGCCGCGTCGATCTCGGCGCGGGCCTCCAAGATGGCGTGTTGCCCGCAGAGTACGCAGGGCTCATTGCTCAGCTGGGAGCAGCGATCACCGTTACTCCGTGGCAGGGCTTGGTCATCCACGATTTGGCGGAGGGCGATGCGGACGTCGTGCTCCGCGTCCTTGCTCCGCGCGGCTTCATCTTCGATGCCAATTCCCCCGCGCTCGGACATCGCTAGCGCGGCATGTGCCGCCAGATGGGGCGCGGGACAAGCTTCATGACCCAGGCCAACAGCTGAAGCGTCCGTGGGATCCACAGCGTGCGGGACACCGGCCGCGAACCCGACGAGGATTCGACGGCCTTGACCACAGCTTGTGCGACTACGTCAGGTGTCACCGACAGGGGCGCGGGTTTCATCCCTTGTGTCATGGACCCGATAACGAAACCGGGGCGCGCGGTGATCAGCGCTAGGTCGCTGCCCTGCAGGCGATCCGCCAGACCTTGGCAGAAGGCATCGAGGCCAGCCTTGGTTGAGCCATAGACATAGTTGGCCCGCCGTGCACGCCAGCCCGCAATGGAGGAAAAGGCCACGATATGGCCTCTTTTCATGACGTCGGCCAGCACGGTGAGCATAGATACCTGCGCGGCATAATCAACCAGAGCGATGTCGAAGGCATGGGCTTCGTCGTGCTCAGCTTGCTCCTGGTCACCCAAGATTCCGAAGGCGACAACCGCCGTCGTGATGTCCTCACCCGCGAGCGCTGCAGCTTGCTCGATAACTGCGCGGTGGGAGGACACATCCGCGGCATCGAAGGAAAGCGTGTGAACGGACGTTGCTCCGTTGCGCAGAAGCTCTGAGGTGAGCTCATCCATGCCGTGCTCACCCCGCGCGGCAAGTACTACCGGGCGGCCTGCGCACAACCGGCGTGCAAGCTCGCCGCCAATATCGCTGCGCCCACCAAGAATCAATAGCGCGCCCATTAACGCAACCCCCTCGGAGCTTGGTTCAAAGACTCGTAGCCGGACTCGGTGGTCACCACGATGTCCTCGAGACGCATGCCCCATTTTCCGGGTACATAGATACCAGGTTCGATCGAGAAGGCCATGGACTCTGCAAGCTCCAGCTCGTTTCCTTCCATGATGAAGGGCTCCTCGTGCGTCGACAAGCCGATGCCATGTCCGGTGCGGTGCGTGAAGTACTCACCCCAGCCGGCGCTTTCGATCACACTGCGTGTCGCACGGTCGATCTCCTGGGCAGTCGCCCCGGGCCGTGCAGCAGCTCGCCCGGCAGCTTGGGCCTCTTCCAACACCGCATAGGCTTCCTGGAAATCAGCAGGCGCCGCAGAAGGATCTGCGCCTACCACGTAGGTGCGTGTGCAATCAGAGTGATAGCCGGAGGGCAACGTCCCCCCGATATCCACCACCACGGGATCACCAGCGCTGAGTTCGCGCTCCCCGTAGTCATAGTGCGGGTTCGCACCATTCGGGCCGGAACCAACGATTATGAAGTCCACCTCTTTGTGCTCGCGCAAGATAAGCTCGCGCAAATCTGCCGCTACGTCGGCCTCAGTGCGGCCAGGCTGCAGGAGACGTGGCACCTCTGCATGGACGGCATCGATAGCCACTGCCGCAGCGCGTAGCTCCGCGACTTCATCTGGGTCCTTGCGGCTAAAGAGCCCAGCCAGCGCCTCGGTAGCAAGCACATACTCCACATGTGGAGCATCCGTCGAAGTGAGCGAAGACGGCTCGACTTGGCGTCGAATCGTGGACTGGAAACGCAATACGTGGTCCGCAGTTAGCGAAGAGCCCACAGCCACGGTGGTGGGATGCGTACCGTCTAAGGCCAGTGCATAAGGGTCCTGCCCGTCACTCCATCCCACTAGCTGGGCAGCAACGCCTTGAAGCGATTCAATGTCGGTGCTGGGTGCGACGATGATCGGTTTGGCCTCGGGACGGATGACCAGGCACGTCAACCGCTCATGGGAAGAGACCCAGGAACCCGTAAGATAAGCGAACTCTGCGCCGGTACCCACGAGCAATACATCGATACCCTTGGCAGCGGCAATCGCGCGGGCGCGGTCCAAGCGGGAAGCATAATCAGTCATGGCAGTTAGCCTACCGCTCGCCTTCGTCCAGTTAAGCTGGGCGCCGTGAATTCCTATCCCGCAGCCGTCAAGATCCGTACCCGCGGTAGCTATTGCTCGGGTGTGCTCATCGATGCATCCTTAAACCCCCGCTCCCAGCAGCGAACCCGGCTAGTTCTGACCTGTGCGCACTTCTTTCGCGATGGCGTGGGCGGTGGTGAACACTACAAAGTCAGTGGCGGGTTCAACCGGCGGATCACCGCCGTGCGCACGATTGACGGGACCGATATAGCTGTGTGCCTGCTTGATATACCAGCACCGCCCCGGGACCTTCCGGGGCTCGCTAAAAGCACACCGCATTTTCGCGCGCCAGTCAACACCTGGGGATATGGCGGAAAGTCCCGTCGCGCACAGAAGCGAACGGGGTTGTTTCTACTGCCCTTCTTTCGCACGTGGTCCATCGACTTCCGCACCACTGTCTCCCCCGCCGGATTTGTCTTCAACACGATTCCGGCAGTCAAGGGTGACTCGGGAGGGCCAGCGCTTGTCGACGACTCCGTCATCGGAACCCAAGCCCTCATCCTCAACCCATTGGGGAGAAACCTGAAGCTAGCCACGGTGGCGCTGGTCGCGCCCCACCGCAAGGCCATCGCGGCGGCAGCCACCGTGATACTGGACTTGGTCGAAGGAAATTAAGCGCCGATGGCGACAACGCCTCGTTGAATCGCGTCAATGGCGCGCCAGGCATTGCGGCGAATCTCTTCTTCGTAGCCTGTCTTGGCTACCTGCTGGAGCAGGTCGATGACCTGGCGGCACCAACGGACGAAGTCACCCGGAGTCAGCTCTGCGCCGGACTCGTTAGCCGCGGCCATGCAATAGGCCAAGGGTGCGCCCGCCGTCCACTGGTGGATGGCCAGCGCGAAGGCAGGCTCCGGTTCACGGGTCTGTGGCAGATTATGGCGCTTCTCATCGCTGACAAGCTCCGCGTAGATGCGCCACGTTGCGTTCATGGCGTCCGCCATTTCGTCGCTAGCCGCACCTGGTTCGCCGCGGGTGGCCTTGCGGTTTTCGAAGACGCACAGGGAGGCAACGCCGGCCAGCTCTGCCGGGTCAAGGTCATTCCAGATACCCCGCTTGAGGCATTGTGCCACCAGTAGGTCGGATTCGGAATGGATCTTGGCCAAGCGCTCGCCTTCGTCCGTGATGACCGGCTCGCGGTCCTCGCCATAGCCTTCAAACTCCACGTAATCCATCTCTGCCAGCAGGTCCACGATGCGCTCGAAAGTGCGGCCGAGGGTATCCGTGGCGCGCTCCACCTTGGCTTCCAACTTGTGGAGCTCGCGCTCGCGTCGGGCGAGCTTTTGGGCCACACCGGCCAGCTGCTCGCGGTCGGTCGCCGGCCAATTGTGCACCGGGTGCTCGCGGAGGGCATCGCGCAGCTGCGCGATCTTCTTGTTGGGACGATTACGCGGCTCAGTGCGCATCTTCTTAGGCCGCTTGTAGTAGTCGCGTTTGAAGGCATCCTGAACGTACTTGGTATGCCGACGCGGATGCTTCTGCGCCGCACGCGGCAGCTTCATGTGGCCGACCACTATCGGCGGATTATCAATACCGGCTGCATCGATGCGGCCTGACCATCCGGTCTCCGTGGTGACCCAGGGGCGTGGATCGGCGGTCTGGTTTGCCGGGGTGATGACAACTGCCAGGGTTGGTCGCTTCTTTGTTGCGATAGCGACGACCTCACCCACCTGCAAGCGGGCAAGGACCGCCGCGACCTCCTTGCTCCTCTCTTCTTTCTTGGAGGCACGCGCTGACTTTTCTTCCTCAGTCAGTTCGCGGCGCAGCCTCATATAGTCCATGAGTATCTCCGCTGGGTCTTCACCATCAATTGTCGGTGGAGCCAAGTTATCTACGGCCTGATCTAACTGTGCCCGAAGCTCGCGGACCCGATGCTCAGCGCGCTCAATTTCGCGCGTTTCTTCCACGACAGAGCCATCCGCCTGGAACTGCGCAAAGGACTTCTCCAGCAGGCGCAAAGAGTCATCGAAGCCGAGCATGCCCAGCAGGTTGATGGCCATGTTGTAGCCGGGTTCGAAGGTAGAGATGAGCGGATAGGTGCGGGTCGATGCGAGGCCCGCCACCGCGGTGGGATCCATGGCGGGTGCCCACTGCACGACGGCATTGCCCAAGGTATCGATGCCACGCCTGCCCGCGCGGCCGGTGAGCTGCGTGTACTGACCCGGTGTCAGGTCCACGTGTGCCTCGCCGTTAAACTTCACGAGCTTCTCAAGGACCACCGTGCGCGCGGGCATATTGATGCCCAGGGCAAGGGTTTCGGTGGCAAAGACCGCACGAACCAGGCCTTTGACGAAGAGCTCCTCCACGATGTGCCTAAAAGCTGGCAGCATACCCGCATGGTGGGCGGCGAAGCCACGCGAAAGCGCCTCGCGCCATCGCTTGAAATCAAGAACCTTGAGGTCTTCTTCCGGAATGCCTTCCACGCCCTTATCGACGATGGCCTTAATCTCAGCTGCCTCCTCTTGGGAGGTCAGCACCATGCGGGAGCGCAGACACTGATATAACGCACCATCGCAGCCCGCACGGGAGAAGATGAAGGTAATCGCCGGCAGCATCTCCATTGCCTGCAGCTCTTTGAGCACCTCTGGACGGCCCAGCGGTCGGTAGCGGTCCTGCGCGCGGGGCGCGCCGCTGCGCCGATCCTTGTTTCGGTCATTACGTCCTCCACCTTTGTGTCGGGCTCGCGCACGAAAGCTCGCGCGGTCTTGCGCGTAGTCCGCGCGGCCAGTGTCGCTATCCCCTGCTTCTAGGCGCTGGATACGGC
The DNA here is from genome assembly GCF_001811565.1 of Corynebacterium sp. HMSC078A10. Taxonomy (NCBI): domain Bacteria; kingdom Bacillati; phylum Actinomycetota; class Actinomycetes; order Mycobacteriales; family Corynebacteriaceae; genus Corynebacterium; species Corynebacterium sp. HMSC078A10. The sequence continues at coordinate 36,906 of NZ_KV805185.1, forward strand.
GCGCCAACTCAGCATTGACCTGGCCGCCTGAATCAGGCTCGAAAAGAGGGTAGATCTTGCGCCCCACCATCATCCACTGGTCCAGCGGGACGGGGCGCTTGTCGGTGACAATGACCTCGGTATCTCCGCGCACGGTGGTTAGCCACCGGCCGAACTCTTCGGAATTGGACACCGTCGCGGACAACCCAATGATGGAGACGTGTTCCTCCAGGTTGAGGATGACCTCTTCCCATACCGCGCCGCGCGAGGCATCCGCCAGGAAGTGGATCTCATCCATCACCACGTGGGTCAGACGGTCGAGTGCGCCGGATCCTGCATAAATCATGTTGCGCAGGACCTCGGTGGTCATCACGAGGATGTCCGCGGAAGAATTGATGGAGACATCACCCGTCAGCAGCCCCACGGCATCCTCGCCGTGTGCCTCAACCAGGTCGTGGTACTTCTGGTTACTCAGCGCCTTGATAGGTGTGGTGTAGAAACAGCGGGTCCCTTGGCGCAGCGCCAAGGACACTGCGAACTCACCCACCACGGTTTTACCTGCGCCTGTGGGCGCACAGACCAAAACACCGTGGCCCGCTTCAACTGCTTGGCATCCTTCAATCTGGAAGTCATCCAGTGAGTACGGTAGTGCTTGAGTGAACTCGTCCAGATGCGTCAGTGTCATAAGACCCCAGGGTACCTGTCAGGGACGGCGTACTAGCGCCCCGGTCCCCAGCGCCAAGGAAACGTTTGAACAAGTTCCCTAAAAAGGCTGACCAGCTTACAGAACGTCGTCGAAAAAGCCGCTCTGCGGGGGCTGAGTATTCCTCTGTTGAGGCTGCGGTGCCGGAGCTTCACCCGTTGAGGCCGGGGGAACAGGCCTGGAAGATACCGGCCGCGAAGACGCAGAAACGCTCGTTGATGCAGACACCGGAGTTGGTGCACCTATGGCACCCGGACCTTCGTCCAAGGACGAGGCTGTTTCATCATCCAGATCCATCCAGTCTGGGCGCTGGCGCTTCTGGCGTTTGTCGTTGATGCGGCAGAACTGGAAGGCCAATTCCACGAGGAGTACGAGGGCACCGGCCAAGACCAACATCGAAAAAGGTTCTTGGCCGGGTGTCACCACCGCAGCGAAGATCATGATGGCGACAATGATGATGCGGCGCTTGTCCTTGACGTCATCGTATTCCAGGACACCTATCACATTGAGGCATACCACGAGTAGTGGGATCTCAAAGCTCACGCCGAAGATGAGGAGCAACGTCAGCAGGAAGTAGAAATAGCGCTCACCGGTTAGTGCCGCGGTCTGGTACTCCGAGCCCATGCCCATGAGGAACTCCAAACCCACGGAAAGGATGAAGTAGGCAAGAAGCGCGCCAAGCACGAAGAGAACTACCGCCGTGGAGACAAAAAAGAAGGTGAAACGGCGCTCGTTCTTATGCAGACCGGGCACAATGAAAGCCCATATTTGATAGAGCCACACCGGTGAGGACATTACTGCGCCAGCCAACGCGCCCACTTTGAGGCGCAGCAGCAGCATTTCGAAGGGGCTGGTGGCAAGCAAGCGGCATTCGCCATCCGCGGTGAAAGAGATGCGCTTTTCCTCAGGCAGCGAGCAATAGGGCCCACGCAAGATCTCGCCCAGCGGCGCCATATTAAACGGAGCGTTTTGATACCAAATGAATCCGATGATGGTGCCTACCACGAGAGCAAGCAAGGAAATCACGATGCGCCGACGCAGTTCTTGGAGATGTTGGACTAGGGTCATCTCCCCCGTAGGATTCTTGGGCTTGCGGCGCAGCTTTGAGGTCCACTTTTGCTTGCGTGCGCTAGACGCGGGATTCGGCGGTGTACTCGCGGTACTCAATGCAATGCCTCCCTAGAAAGCCCACAGCGGCACACACTCCCTTGGAGTTCCAAGTCCCTTGAGCGTGGTGTGCCTACCGAGAAAGATGATTAGTTCTGATTTCCATCAACCGGCTTGGATGCGCGCGGCTGCATTTCCGGGCTGTTCCAGAAGTCCTCATCGTTCTTCTTCGATGCAGCAATTTGGGCCTGCTGCTCGGGAGTGTTGTTCTCCTCCTTCATCTCCTTGACTTCGGACTTAAAAATGCGCATGGAGCGGCCCATCGAACGAGCTAGCTCCGGCAGCTTCTTGGCGCCGAACAACAGCACGATAACGAGAACGACAAGGCCGATTTCCAAAGGTCCCACGGTCATTGAGGGTGCCCCTTCTTTCTAGGTTGATGAAGCGTACGCTTCCATGCAGCGCAGCGCTGCACGGGGCGCACACAGGAGAGCTCTTAGTCTGGCAGTTGAGTATAACGCTCCAGCGCCCGATTTCTATGCTCCGAAATGGCGTCGACAAGCTTTTGCGGCCCCACGACCCGCATTCGGTCGGCTTGGCCGAGGGCGAAACGGCTAAACCATGCTTCAGAGCCGACGGGCATTGTTGCAGCTATCAGCCCATTTTCCAGTGTGTCGCCGAGCGTGATGTCGTAGTGCTCTGCGAGCCAGGTGAAATCTTGGTGAATCTCCAGCTGCGCAACGAAAGTGTGATCTAGACCAAAGGGGGAATCGGGGTTGAAATCCAGCTTGCGCACGTGCGGGGTCGCGCTGGCGTCGAGTACCTCAACATCACTCATGCGGTCGAGGCGGAACGTACGGTGCTCCCCCACCGATTCATCCCAGGCCACCAAATAGGGTTCGCCATCCACGATGAAGATTCGTGCTGGGTGCACGGTGCGCTCGCTGGTGCGGTTGGAGGACATGCTCCAATAGGTGAAACGGACCTGCCGGCGCTTGTCGACGGCCCCCGCCAGCGCCGCTTGCACCTGAGATTCCTCCGGATCCGTTGTGGCCAGGGAATCGTAGATGGCGGCGGTCTTTTCATCCATGATCTCGCGCAGCTTCGCGGCGGCGGAATGGACTGCGGAGACGTCGACAAGCCCCGGCATTGCCTCAAGGGACTCGAGCGTCAGCAACAACGCGCCGGCCTCCGTTGGGGTCAAGCGCAGGGCCTGGGTCAGGCCCTGGTCGTTGTAGATCTCGATGCCATCGCGGTAGCTGAAGCTTAAGTCGATGAGGTCCTCAGTATTGCGGCCCACCCCGGAGCAGAAGAGCCTATCGACGGCATCCTTAAGCTCAGCGGGGGTCATTCCCAAATCCTCGGCCGCCTCCATCGGGGTCAACCCTGGGTGGTTGCGCAGGTATGGGATGAGGTTGAGGGAGCGAACAAGAGACTGCAGTTTGCGTGGCTGATCAGCCATGGTGTGATTCCTCCCCACTCAAGAGCGCGACGATGTCTGAACGAACTTCTGTCGGTTCAATCACCACGACATCTGGTGCATATCCCGCGGCGGTGCGCACTAGCCAATCGCGGCGCACGCCCGTCAGCGCAAGGAGGCCATCCGCGCGTCTGCGTCCGGCATCGACAAGCTCCGCGGCCTGGCCATCTGGTACCTCAAGGAGGGCATCGACGGTGTCTCCCCGGTCAAGCGCTTCCACGACGAGATCTTGCAGCGGCGCGGTGGGCTCGAGGTGGGTGGCCGCAGCGCGCGAGCGCCTGACGTTGTCCACGCGGGTAGCGCGGAAAGTACGAGGTGCCTCGCGGTCCACATCCCACCCGACGAGGTAAACGCGATCACGGTGGTTGACTAGGCCCCAGGGATCCATGTGGCGGCGAACCGGCTTGGCTGAGGGCGTGGCGTAGTAATCAAAGGAAATGCGCAGCCCCGCGCGCACGGCGGTAATCACCCCGGTGACGAGCTCTGGGCTCAGCCTGGTCATGTCGTTGACGGCGGTGTAGACGGGCGCACCGCGCAAGTCGCGGGAGGCTCCCGAGGCTGCGAGTTTGGTCCACGCGGACAAGCTGAAATCACTCAAGCCCCCCGGGGTGCCAATCCCTCCGGCAACGCCCAACACCATGGCTTCCTCGGGTGTGAAGTCCACGGGAGGCAGCTGGTAGCTCTCAGGATCAAGGCGATACAGCGAGCCTTCCACACCACTGCTGTGCACCACCGGCACTCCGGCGCGTTGCAGCGTCACAATGTCGCGGGAAAGCTGCTTCTGAAAGGCCTCGTCGCTGCGGGATTGATAACCCTCGACGTTGGTGCGAATCCAGGCAGCGCTGCGGTCGGGAACGCCGCCTTGGTGCGCTGCGCCGTGGAGGGCAAAGGCGAGGTTGGTGAGCCTTTCGATGGCTCGATCTCGGACTGGTGTCCGAGCCGCAGTGCGATCTGCTGACGGCATGATGGCAGGTTCCTTGTTGAGGTTCGGGGCCTTAAGCACCTTGGTGCGAACGCATGTAGTCTAACAACCCGTCTAAGCGCGGGTCCTCGGATACGAAGGGGTCGGAGAACTCTTCGGTCATGGGTTCTGGGCGGTTGACTTTCATCCGCGTCCAATCCACCGTCACAGCGGCATTGAGCTCGCGGGCAACGGCGAGGAACTCGCCGCGCAGCTTGGCACGGGTGGTCTGCGGTGCGGTATCGACGGCGGCATTGATTGCTGCATCATCGATCCACTGTTCCACCATGCCGCGCTGCTCCAGCACGCTGTAGAGACCGCGCCCAGGGCGAATGTCGTGGTAGGTCAGGTCAATCTGGGCCAGCTTGGGGTGCGCCCAATCTCCGCCCAGGCGCTCGCGGTAGCGGTTCAGCAGGCCGCGCTTAATCACCCAATCGATCTCGCGGTCGACCGCGGAAAAGTCTTGTGTGTCAATGGCCTGGAGGGTGCGCTTCCAGAGATCGACGACGCGTGCGAGCTCAGCCGTTGGTGTCCCGGTGTCCTCGCGGTGCTCCAGCCAACGCTCTGCGGCGGCACACAGTTCTTGCTGGATTGCGAGCGCGGTGGTGTTGCCGCCTCCCTCGAGCGGAAGCTCGGTGCGGCCGGTGGAATCGAGCGCGATGGTGCGGATGTGCTGAATTGGATCAAGCACCGAAAGCTCCGGTACCTCAAAGCCAGCCTCTAGCATCTCCAGCATGAGCAGCGTGGAGCCTACTTTGAGCGCCATCGTGGGCTCCGCCATGTTGGAGTCGCCGACGATAACGTGCATGCGGCGGAAACGCTTCGAATCACCATGCGGTTCATCGCGGGTGTTGATGATGGGGCGTGAGCGAGTCGTCGCAGAGGACACGCCCTCCCACACTTGGTCGGCGCGCTGTGAAAGCACGAAACGCGCAGGCTCGTCGCCCTTGGCAGGTTTAATCATCCCGGCGCCGCAAATGAGCTGGCGGGTGATCATGAACGGCAGGAGGGCCTTGCCGAGGTCTTTGAGCACCACGTGGCGGCCAATGAGGTAGTTCTCGTGGCAGCCGTAGGAATTGCCCGCAGAATCGACGTTATTCTTGAACAAGTAGACGGCGCGCTTCTCCCCCTCCGCAGCCAAGGCTTCCTCCGCCTGTACGGCCATGCGGTTGACCATGGCATCGCCAGCGCGCTCGTACGCGATGAGCTGGCTCAGGCTATCGCATTCAGCGGTGGCGACCTCCGGGTGGGAGCCGACATCGAGGTAGAGGCGCGAGGCGTTGGGGCTAAAGATGTTCGAGGAGGAGTACTTCGACACGATGGGCCGGAAAAGCACGCGAGCTATCTCATCCGGGGACATGACTCGCTGGCCATGGGAAGCACTCGCCGTGATTCCGTACTCGGTTTCGATGCCCATGATCCGCCGTGCGTAGACAGGGGCGCTACCGGAGCGCTGTTCCACCTTTATTCGCCGCCCTTTTGGACGTAGGAGCGCACGAACTCCTCGGCATTGGATTCCAGGAGCCCATCGATCTCATCGAGGAGATCATCGGTTCCGGCGCTGTTGATGCTGACTTGTCCAGCGTCGAACTCTTGTGAGTCTCCTCCCTCACCGTTGCCGCCGCCGGCATTGATCTGAGACTGCTGTCCGCTCATTGTCAGAGCTCCTTTCGCGAGTGGAGGTTTGCTGCGCTAATACAGTGTAGGGTACTCGATTCGCACCCCGAGCTGGCGCAAACCGTCGACGAAATCGGCGGCGCTGTCTGCAGATTCCAGCAAGGTTCCCACTTCGTCCTGTCCGAGCCGCGTGGTGTCATCGAGCGCCACGCAGGCGGCTCCCGAGTTGGCGCCCTCGGCTTCACCAATTCGGAAGGTTAGTGACTGCCACGATGCGGCCAGGACGTCTTCGCCGAACATGCGGGTGGCGTGTCCGCGCAGATAAGCGCGGGTATCCGTGGGCGGGGTGTCGCCGGCCGCAGCAATCTCCTCCTCACTGACCAAGGTGCGCATCTGGCCCTTGCGCACGAGCGCGTGGTAGAGGGACTTGGCCGGGTCAATATCGGTGTACTGCAGATCGATGAGCGCCAGCTTCGGGTCATCTGCAGCCACGCCACGGTCGAGGTATCCCTTAATCAAGCGGTACTTGGCTACCCAATCCAGCAGATGGGCCGCCTTCAACGGGTTGTCCGCCAAGAGCGACACGACCTCGTCCCAGGCGGCAAGAACCTTCTCATCTGACTCTGAGGTCGCAGTGACCCGCTCCCGGTAGACGGCGAGGATCTCGAGGGCGGTGAGGCGGCGGCCGTCGTGAAGCTCCAGCTGATGAGTCAGGGTGAGGTCGCGGCTAACTCGCTGGACCTCTGCCACGGGGTCCTTCAGGCGCAGGTCACTAAAGTCAACGCCCTCCTCAATGGCGTCCAACACCAGTGACGTCATACCCAGCTTGAGCAGCGTCGAGGTATGGGCCATCGTGGCATCACCGATGATGACGTGCAGGCGGCCAAAGTCCTCTGCCACCGCATGCGGTTCATCACGGGTGTTAATGATGCCGCGGTTGAGCGTGGTCTCCAGGGAAATCTCCTGCTCGATATAGTCCGCGCGCTGCGAGATCTGGAAGCCTGGTTCCTCACCATCAGCGCCCAGGCCCATGCGGCCAGCACCGGTGACCACTTGACGGGTGACGAAGAACGGGATCAGACCTTGGGCGATGTCGTCGAAATCAGTCTCCCGGGAGTACTGGTAGTTTTCGTGGCTGCCATAGGAAGCTCCCTTGCCGTCCACGTTGTTCTTGTAAAACTTCAGCGGCGGGCAGGGATCGTGCGTGGCCAGTACTGACGTGCCATGGGCAGTCAGAGATGCTACGGCATCTGCAGCGCGGCGCAGGATGAGGTCGCCGGCGGCGTCATAAAGCATCGCATCCCAGGCATTGGTGCACTCCGGAGAGGAATACTCAGGGTGGGCGTGATCGACGTAGAAGCGGGCTCCGTTGGCCGTGACCACGTTGGCCACGCCCAGCGCGTTTGGGTCCACCACGGGCACGGTGTGGTAGCGCTTGAGATCGAAGCCGCGGCTATCGCGCAGCGGGTGCTCCTCCCGAAAGTCCCAGCGGGAGCGCGCACCGGTATGCAGGGCGGCATAGGCCACTACCGCGTGCGTGGACGTCACGATTGGTGACAACGCCGGGTTCGACGGCGTGGAGATTCCGTACTCGGTTTCGGTTCCTAGGACACGGCTCAAGGTTTTACTCCCATCAATTCGACCCCGGTGACATGCGCGCCGGCGGAGGTCCCGGCGACGATCTTGGCCCACTCCTCCGGGTTGGCGGATGTCGGTACGTATTCCGATTCAGCCTGCTCGGCAGCAATGGCCTGGTGCAGGTGCGCGGCGGTGATGCCTGCGGGTTGTTTACCCTCCGCAGCGTTGGTTTCGTCCAAAGCCTCCTTGATAGCCAACTTCTTTGCGCGGGAGACGATGTTGGCGATCATCGCGCCGGAGACGAAGTCCCGGTAGTGCAGCACGCGAGGATCCGCGTTGGAGAAGTGCAGCGTGACGAAGGGGCGCTCCGCGTAGAGATCCTCCACTGCGGTATCGATGAGCTGGGAAAGCTCGCCCTCGTGCGGGACTGATTCCGGGAAGTGGCGCGCAAAGATTTCCCGCGCGCCCTGCTTGGTGGGCCGGTTGACGCGGATCTTGATGTCGAGGCGCCCCGGGCGCATGATGGCGGGGTCGATGAGCTCCTCGCGGTTGGTGGCACCGATGACGATGACATTGCTGAGCTTCTCGACGCCATCCAATTCCGTCAGCAGCTGCGGGACGACGGTGGTTTCCATATCGGAGGACACACCGGAGCCGCGCGTGCGGAAGATGGATTCCATCTCATCGAAGAAGATGATGACCGGCCGCTGGCTACCATCAGCAGTGGGCTCGGAGGCAAGCTCGCGGGCGCGTTCAAAGATGAGGCGGATACGGCGCTCAGTCTCACCCACGAACTTGTTGAGCAGTTCTGGGCCCTTCACGTTGAGGAAGTAGCTGGGGGCAGTAGCGCCCAGGGACGCCGACAGAGAATGCGCGACCGCCTTGGCGATGAGCGTCTTGCCACAGCCAGGTGGGCCATAGAGCAGCACGCCCTTCGGCGGCTGGAGATCGTATTGGCGGTAGAGCTCTGGGTGGAGGAAAGGCAACTCGACCGAATCGCGGATGAGCGAAATCTGCTCGTCCAAACCACCGATGTCCTCGTAGGATACGTCCGGGACTTCCTCCAGCGTGAGCTGCGCTACTTCAGTCTTGTGCACGCGCTCGGTGGCCACGCCTGATTTCGGCTCGACCAGGAGGGTATCGCCGGCACGGACGGTATCGCGCAGCATCGTGCCGAGCAGCACCACCTGCTCTTCGCCCGCGGAATTGATAACCACCGCGCGGTCGGTGCCTAGGCGCTCCTGGAGCGTCGCCAGCGCGCCGGTATTCACCGGGGCACAGCCCTCCACCACCACGAATCCTTCGCCCAAGCGGACCTGCTGCCCGACTTCTAACGAGCCTGGCTCCAGGTTCGGAGAAATCTTCACCCGCATGGCGCGGCCATTGGTGTATACCTCAGCATCGCGGCGCGAATCGTGTGCGCGCCCGGAATAGCCAAGAAAGACGCCGTACGTGGAGGCAGGCTCTGCAAGAGCGTCCACCTCCGCGAGCATCTGCTGAAGCTTCGTGCGCGCATCCTTCAACAGGGCAGCAAGCTTGGCATTGCGCTCAGCCAGTTGCTCTATCTGGCGGCGGTGCTGGCCAAGTTCCTGGGAATGAGTGGCATCGTTCATAGAATCCACCCTAGCGCGCGGTGCGCCACGTTAAGCCTCGGGGCTTATTTTCGGGCGCGGCGCTGCGGGCGGGGCGGGGTGACGCCGTCGGCAAGCCGACGCGTCCAGATCAGGAACGCGGTGTGCGCGTTCATGCGGTGCTCCGGGCGGGTGGCCAAGCCCTCCACCTTCCATTCACGCACGAGGGACTCCCAGGCGCGCGGCTCCGTAAAGCACTTCAGCTCGCGGATTCCCTCCATCACCTTCATCAGCTGCGGCACGGTGGCCACATAAGTCATGAAGACGCCGCCCGGGATGAGGATATCGCGCACCTTCTCGAGGTGCTCCCAGGGTTCGAGCATGTCCAAGATGACGCGATCCACGGGGCCGCCGAGCTCCTCGACGGTCACATCGGCCAAATCGCCAAGCCGCGGGCTCCACCACTCGGGCTGCTCACCGAAGTATTCGGCGACGTTGTTCACGGCGTATTCCAAGTGATCATCGCGCACCTCATAGGAGAAAACGTGGCCTTCTGGCCCCACGGCGCGCAAGAGGGTCATTGAGAGTGCTCCGGAACCGGCGCCGGCTTCCAGCACGCGCGCACCCATGAAGATATCGCCCTCGACCAGGATCTGCGCGGAGTCCTTGGGGTAAATCACCGCAGCACCGCGCGGCATCGACAAGACGTGATCCACCATGAGGTGGCGGAACAAGAGGAAGGAGCTGCCCAGCGTCGAATCGATGACGGAGCCCTCATCCATGCCGACGATGTCATCGTGGTTGATGATGCCCTTGTGCGAATGGAACTGGCCTCCCTCCTCGAGGACGATGGTGTAATGACGCCGCTTGGCATCCGTGAGCTGCACGCGGTCGCCGTAGCGGAAGGGGCCAGAATAAGCCATAGCGTGAAAAACCTTTCACAAAGTTAGGGGCAAGAAGGATTAACCAACCAAGTATGCCTCAAGGGCGTCACCAAGCCATAGTTGGTCGCGCTCGCCTACCAGCTCACGGATCGAGTGCATCGAGAGCATCGGCACTCCCACATCAACGGTGGGGATGCCCAGACGGGTGGCAGAAATCGGCCCGATGGTGGAGCCACACGGGACATCGTTATTTCCCACGAAGCGCTGGACCGGAACACCCGCACGGCGGCAGGCAGATTCCCACAGGGCCACGGTATTAGCGTCGGAAGCATAGCGCTGGTTGCCGTTAATCTTGGTCACCGGGCCTTGGCCGATGATCGGGTGATGCGTGGGATCGTGCTTTTCGGCGTAGTTGGGGTGCACGGAGTGCGCGGCGTCGGCCGAGACACAGCTGGAGCGCGCAAACATCTGGAAACGCTGCTCCTCGTTCGCGCCGAGGGCACGGGCGGTGCGGGTCAGGATATCCCCCAGGATCGGGCCACCTGCGCCGTAGCGCGAAGAGGAGCCCACCTCTTCGTGATCAAAGGCCGCCATGACGAGGACGTCCTTGTGCTCGATGGAGTCGGCGTTCTTTGCAGCAGCGAGCAGGGCACGCAGCGAAGCATGAACGGAAGAAAGGTTGTCCATGCGCCCGGCAGCGATGAGCTTTTCGCCGGCGCCAAAGACCTCACCGCGCTGGGCATCCGCGGTAATCAGGTTGAAGGAAGCGATATCCTCTGGGTCTACGCCAAGCTGCTTGCCGACGACCCCCATCACCGACGTCTCCGGAGTACCCACGGAGAGCACCGGCTGCATGTGGCGCTGGCGATCCGGCTTGAACTCATCTTTGCGGTAGAGGTGGATCGCCAAGGAAGGCAAGCGCAGCAAGGGGCCGGTATTGATCAAGTGGCGGCTGCCATCCTTCGTGATGACCTGGCCGCCGACGGTGAGCTCGCGGTCGAACCAGCTGTGGAGAAGCACCCCGCCATAGACCTCGACGGCTACCTGCTGCCACCCTGCGGAATCGAAGTCCGGGGTGGGCTTGAGCGCCAGGCCGGGCGAATCGGTGTGGGAGCCGATAATGCGGAAGCCGGAATCCGGGCCGGCGCCTTCGGGGACATACCATGCCATGACCGCACCACCCCGGACCATGACGTGGCCGCCTGGTGCAGCTGACCATTCGGCAGACTCATCTTGGCGGCTAAAGCCGGCGGCGACGAGCGTGCGCGCCACCTCTTCAGCCGCGTGATAGGACGAGGGGCTCGCGGCGATGAAATCAAGAAACTCTTGCGTAGTGCTCATGCCATCTAGCTTGCCGCGGACGGTCGGGAGATGCGGGAAGGTTCGCGGTGGGCTATGCGCTAGGCTGAGAAACACTATGCCGAAACGACTAGCCCTCTCTCCTTCCCGTGCCTCCGACTACAAACAATGCCCGCTGCTCTATCGCTTCCGGGCTATTGACAAGTTGCCCGAGCCCAAGACGAAGGCCCAGGTGAAGGGAACGCTGGTCCACGCAGTCCTAGAAAAGATGCACCAGCTGCCCCGCGAGCAACGTGAGTACCCAGCCGCGGTGAAGATGATTAAGCCCGAATGGGCGGTGATGCTGGACAAAGACCCCGAGCTGCGTGAATTGGTGCCGGAGCCCGAAGAGCTGGACTTCTTCGTCGAGGCGCGCGAACTGGTCAAGGGCTACTTCCAGATGGAAAACCCCCAAGGCTTCGACGCCCACAAGTGCGAGATGTACGTCGATACCGTCTTGCCGAACGGTGTTCCTGTCCGTGGGTTCATCGACCGCGTCGACGTTGCCCCCACCGGCGAGGTACGCGTGGTGGACTATAAGACGGGAAAGAAGCCGCTCCCCCGCTATTCCCAGGACGCGCAGTTCCAGATGAACTTCTACGCGCTGGTGTACTGGCGGCTGCTCGGCACCATCCCCACGCAGTTGCGGCTGATGTACCTCAAGGTCCTGGATTCGATGTTCCTCACGCCGGGGCCGGAGGAGCTCGAGTACTTCGAGCGCGACCTGGGTGAGCTCTGGGCCAAGATCGAAGGCGATGGCAAGTCCGGTGACTTCAGGCCCAAGACCTCGAAGCTCTGTGGCTGGTGTTCTTTCCAACACCTATGCCCCGCCTTCGGCGGCACGCCACCCGAGTACCCCGGGTGGCCGGACCGGGCCTCGTAGACGGCGCCCCGAAGAGCGCGCCGCGGCTTAGAACAGGCCAGAGATGGAACCATCCGCAGCAACATCGATGTTGTTGGCCGCGGGCTTCTTCGGTAGACCCGGCATGGTCATGACGTCGCCGGTCAGCGCCACGATGAAGCCAGCGCCTGTGCGGGGCTGCAGCTCGCGGACATGAAGGACGTGGCCTTCCGGGGCGCCGAGCTGGCTCGGATCATCCGAGAAGGAATATTGAGTCTTCGAGATCACGACTGGGAACTCCTCCCAACCGTTGTCCTTGATGTACTTCAAATCCTTCAGCGCCTTAGACGAGTACTCCACCCGCTCGGCGCGGTAGATTTCCCTAGCAATGGTGTCGATGGAGGCCTCGATGCCCTCAGCGGGATCATAGAGCTGGTGGGAGTTACCCTCGGAAAGACTCTCCAGAAGGCGCTCAGCCAGCGCTGTTGCTCCCGCTCCGCCCTTGGCCCACACTTCTGCTTCTTCGAGCGCGACGTCGAAATCGGCGGCCCACTGGCGCATGAACTCGCGCTCGGCCTCGGTATCGCTCCAGAAGAGGTTGAGAGCGACCACTGGCTTGAGGCCAAATTTGCGCACGTTCTCAACGTGGCGCTCGAGGTTCACCACGCCCTTCTTTAGCGCCTCCAGGTTTTCGGTAGTGAGTTCCTCGCGGGGCTGTCCGCCGTTGTACTTCTGGGAGCGGATAGTCGCAACAACGACGGCACCGGCGACGTCAAGATCACCGAAGCGGGACTTGACGTCCATGAATTTCTCGCCGCCGAGATCCGCGCCGAAGCCTGCCTCCGTGAGGACAATGTCACCGAAGCGCATCGCAGTCTGGGTTGCCAGCAGCGTGTTGCAGCCGTGAGCGATATTGGCGAAGGGGCCGCCATGGACGAAGGCAGGGGTGCCGCCCAGGGTCTGGACCAGGTTAGGGTTCAGGGCATCACGCATGAGCGCTGTTAGTGCGCCTTCTGCGCCCAATTCGCGGGCGGTTACTGGCTTTTGGTCGTAGGTGTAGCCCACAGTGATGTCACCGAGACGCTTCTTTAGGTCTGCCAAGTCGGTTGCGAGGCCGAGGATGGCCATGATTTCCGACGCCGCCGTAATGGTGAACCCAGTCTCCCCCGGCACGCCGTGGGCGGGGCCACCGAGCCCGGTAACAACGTGGCGCAGGGCACGGTCATTGACGTCAACGCAGCGCTGCCAGGTAATGCGGCGCGGATCGATGTTGAGCGCATTGCCCTGGTGGATGTGGTTATCGATGATGGCGGCCAAGGTGTTGGTGGCCGCGGCGATAGCGTGGAAGTCACCGGTGAAGTGGAGATTGATGTCCTCCATTGGGACAACCTGAGAGTAGCCGCCACCCGCGGCGCCTCCCTTGATGCCCATGACAGGGCCCTGGGAAGGCTCGCGAAGGGCGACGATAGCCTTCTTGCCCAGCTGCGTGAGGGCGTCGGTCAAGCCGATAAGAACAGTAGATTTACCCTCGCCAGCTGGCGTCGGTGAGACGCCGGTGACGAGGACCAACTTGCCATCTGCGGGAGTATCCCCAACTCGAGTGATATCCACTTTGGCTTTGCTTTGCCCATAAGGAATAAGAGCCGTCTCCGGAATGCCTGCGCGTGCAGCAATATCCGTAATCGGTTCGAGCTGGTGAGCTTGAGCAATATCAACATCAGAAGGTTGCGTAGTCATGCTCTCCAGCTTAGCGCGCTAAAGAAGCGCGCTAAGCAACATCAAATTATTTCTAAATGATGCTAGGTGATGCTAGATAAGGACTGCGCCAAAGGCGTAGCACAGGAGGACCGACAAGACGATGCTCACAGTGCCTGGAATGATGAACGGGTGGTTGAAGACAGCCTTGCCAATGCGAGTCGAGCCAGTGTCATCCATTTCGACGGCCGCCAACAAGGTCGGGTACGTCGGCAGGATGAACAGCGCGGACACTGCTGGGAAGGCAGCCACTGCGGTAAGCGGGTTGACGCCGAGGGCCAGGGCTGCCGGCATGAGAGCCTTAGTGGTTGCGGCCTGCGAGTACAGGAGCGCCGCAGCGAAGAAGAGCACGATGGCCAGCAGCCACGGGGCGGACTCAATGATGGACCCGGAGATGGCCTGGATGTCCTCCATGTAGTGGTTGATCAGCGTGGTACCCAACCATGCGACACCGAGCACGCAGATACAGGCGGACATACCCGACTTGAAGACAGGCGTGTTGAGAACGTCGCCGGCGGGGACCTTGGTGACCATGACGATGAGTGTTGCGGCGGTGAGCATCACTGTCATGATGGCCTCGTTACGCGGCAGCGTCGGTTCCTCGATAAGACCCACCTGGGATGAGGTAAGGGTGGCCCACAGCATCACGATGACGATGGCGACTAGGAAGATGATGACCGAGGTCTTTGCACCTTGTGCCGGAGCGTAGTTCTGGGAACCCTGCGGCAGCTTCACCAAGCCCTGGGCCTTGCGCTCTTGGTAAACGGGGTCATCTTCGAGTTCTGCGCCCGAGCGGTTTGCTACCCAAGCGGCAGGGAAAATGGAGAGGAACGTAGCCGGAATAAGGACCGCGAGGATCTGCAAATAGCCCACGCCCATCGGCTCCAGCAGCGAAGCCAACAGAACAACGGCTGCGGAAATAGGTGAGGCACAGATTGCCATCTGCGAGGCTACGACGGAAATCGAAAGCGGGCGGGAAGGACGGACCTTGCCTTCCTTCGCTACCTCAACGATAACCGGGAGCGTGGAGAACGCCGTGTGGCCGGTGCCTGCCAGAACGGTCATCAACCACGTAACGATAGGTGCGTAGAACGTGATCCTCTTTGGGTTCTTGCGAAGAAACTTTTCGGCAAGGTAGACCAGATAGTCCATACCGCCAGCACGCTGCATGGCAGCAATGGCGGCGATCACGGTCATGATGATGCCAATGACATCAAAGGGGATGTCTTCACGCGTTACGGGGACACCGGTGAGGCCGAGTAGTAGAACGCCCAAGCCGCCGGCCATACCAATACCGATCGAACCAATTCGGGCACCGAGATAAATCGCCGCAAGGACGATAATGATGTGCACAACAACCATTATGTAACTCCAATATGTGCAGGTGAACTGCAGTATGGGTGGTAATTCGCGCTGTGGTCAGTACACGACCTGGGCGCGACAACTGACAGTTCTAATTCTGCCCTATTTATGTGGCTTTGGCGAGAATCCAGGCCCGATTGTGTCCGTTTACACACCGATGCCAACCACTGCACCCCCATCGGGGTATCCAGGGTGTCGGCAGCATCAGTCGGATTGAAAACAGCCAAACGCCCGTACCACCTTCAGCGAGGCAGTACGGGCGTGGACGAAACAGCAGAGCGTATTTACAACACTGGTGCTGACGAAGGTTTATTCATCGATGTAGAGCTGACCGCGGAACTCCGGGTGCATGAGGTTCTCAACGGACAGAACCTTGTTGAGGGTCTCCTCATCGAGCAGGCCCTTCTCCAGAACGAGCTCCTTGACGCCCTTGCCGGTCTTGAGGGACTCCTTAGCAATCATGTCACCGTTGTGGTGACCAATGAACGGGTTCAGGTAGGTGACGATACCGATGGAGTTCTCAACGTACGCGCGGCAAACATCAGCGTTAGCCGTGATGTCCACGACGCACTTCTCACGCAGGGTGTCGACGGCGTTGCCCATGATGCGGATGGACTGGAACAGTGCCTCACCGATAACCGGTTCCATGACGTTGAGCTGCAGCTGACCAGCCTCGGCAGCCATGGTGACTACGTGGTCATTACCGAAGATCTTGAAGCAGACCTGGTTGACAACCTCCGGGATAACCGGGTTGACCTTACCCGGCATGATGGAGGAACCGGCCTGACGCGGTGGCAGGTTGATCTCTGCCAGGCCGGCGCGCGGGCCAGAGGCCAGCAGGCGCAGGTCGTTACAGATCTTGGCCAGCTTCATCGCTGCGCGCTTAATGGTGGAGTGCAGAAGCACGTAGGCGCCACAGTCGGAGGTTGCTTCAATGAGGTCGCGGGCGGTCTTGATCTCAAGGCCCGTCACCTCAGACAGTGCTGCGGTGACCTGGTGGCGGTAGCCAGCCGGGGTGTTCACGCCGGTACCGATGGCGGTTGCGCCGAGGTTGATCTCCAGCAGGCGCTTCTGGGCGTCACGCAGGATGGCCTGCTCTTCGGCCAAGTTGTGAGCGAAGGCCTTGAATTCATCACCCAGGGTCATCGGCACTGCGTCCTGCAGCTGGGTGCGGCCCATCTTCAGGATGTCAACGAACTCATTGCCCTTGGCGTGGAATGCAGCCTGCAGCGCGTCGATACGCTCAATGAGGTCCTCCATCGCGTAGTAGATGCCGAGACGGAAGCCGGTCGGGTACGCGTCGTTGGTGGACTGGGACATGTTGACATCATCGTTCGGGTTGATGATGTCGTAGGCACCCTTTTCCTCACCGAGGTGCTCGAGCGCCAGGTTGGCCACAACCTCGTTGGTGTTCATGTTGAGCGAGGTGCCAGCGCCACCCTGGAAGACATCCAGCGGGAACTGGTCCATGCAGCGGCCTTCTTCCAGAATCTGGTCACAAGCCCAGATAATTGCTTCTGCCTTCTTCTTCGGAAGAACGTGCAGGCGGCGGTTGGCCATAGCGGTGGCCTTCTTGACCTGGACCATGCCGCGGATGAAGTCCGGGATGGTGTTGATGGTCACGTAGGAAATCTGGAAGTTTTCGATAGCGCGGAGCGTGTGAACGCCGTAGTACGCATCGTTCGGAACTTCCAGGGAGCCGAGAAGGTCAGTCTCAGTACGCGTCTTCTTGCTAGAGGCGGACTTCGAAGACTTGTTGGTGGCCTTTTCTTCGACCTGGGACTTTACATCCTTGGTCTCTTTGGCCTCTGCTTGTGCATCCTTCTTAGTTGTCTTTGCCATCGGGGCTGACTCCTTGCATAAAAATCGAAGAACGATGATGGTCAGTCCCCATCGTAGCTAGGAGCCCGAATAAAATGTTTGGAATCTCCCCCTAAAAGCGGGCAATCCGAAGATCCGAGGCAAGAATTGCCTCTGCCCCGAGCTCTTCGAGGCTGTCCATAACTTGGTTGGCCAGTTTGCGGGGAACCATGACGCGCACGGCAACCCACCCTTCACGGGCCAAGGGAGAGATGGTCGGTCCTGTAAGCCCAGGGGTCACTGCCTCGACGTCTGGCAGCTTTTCTTCTGCCACGTTGTAGTCGAGCATGACGTAGTGGCGCGCATTGAGGATTCCTCGAATGCGGCTAAGCACAACGTTTTCATCAGCGGTGACGTCTTCTCCCTCACGCTTTATCACCACGGCCTCCGAGGAGACGATGGGGTCGCCGAAGGGTTCAAGCCCCTGCTGGCGGAGGGTGGCTCCTGTGGAGACAACGTCGGCAATGACGTCCGCGACTCCAAGGTGAATCGAAATCTCTACTGCACCGTCAAGGCGGATAACCTCTGCATCGATTCCATTGGCAGCGAGGTGATCGCGCACCACGTTGGGATAGGACGTGGCGATGCGCTTGCCTTGCAGCTTGGCGACGTCCCACTGCTCCCCTGCTGGTGCGGCGTAACGGAAGGTCGAGCCGCCAAAATTGAGTGCTAGAACTTCATTGAATTTCGCGCGGGAATCGAGCGCTAAGTCTCGACCAGTAATTCCCAGATCCAAGACGCCTTGTGCCACGTAGATAGCGATATCCTTTGGGCGCAGAAAGAAGAACTCGACTCCGTTCTCCTCGTCCACGACGTTGAGCGATTTACTGTGTCCGCGGCCCTTGTAGCCGGCTTCCTTGAGGATTTCAAGGGCTGCCTCGGACAGCGATCCCTTGTTGGGGACGGCGATTTTGATCATCAGTGTGTGGTGCTTTCTACGCTGAATACGGTGAATGGTGGGACGGCTTTATGGCCGATTAAAGGTAGGTGTAAATGTCTTCGAGCTTCAGGCCACGCTTATGGGCCATAACCTGGAGCCAATACAGCAGCTGTGACATCTCCTCAGCGAGCTCTTCATCAGACTGGTATTCCGCGGCGATCCACACTTCGCCAGCCTCTTCGATGATCTTCTTGCCCAGATGGTGGATGCCTTTGTCAAAAGACTCCACGGTGCCGGAGCCCTCAGGGCGTTCGGCGATCTTCTGGGACAGTTCCTCAAATAGGCTCTCAAAATTCTTCACGGTGGTTTATTCTTCCACACCGCTGCATAAAATTCTGCTAGTCGGCCGAAATTCTCAGTTACGCAAAGCCGGCTGACATGATGCGCAACTGAAATCGGTACGTCTAGTCGGCGCGCAACCGGCTAAACCACTCGTGAACATTGGCCGCCGTCGCCCCCTTCAGATGACGGTGAGCAGAGCCCCGGAGGTCAGTAATTTCGGTGGCTTGCTCGGGCACCGCGACGTGGTCTCCCTCCGGCAGTCCGATGACGGTGCACCCGGCGTCGACAGCCGCGCGCATACCTGCCGCAGAGTCTTCAAATACAAGGCAGTCCCGTGGATCGGCACCCACTCGACGCGCCGCCTCGATATACATATCGGGGGCAGGTTTGCCTTGAGGTACTTCGTCACCGCAAATCGTGTCGACGAAGTACTCGCGGCCTAAGGCCGCAATCGCGGAATCAGCCACATATCGTTCCGTGTTTGTGGTCACGATCATCGGCATTCCCAGGCCCTTGAGTTCGTCGAGCAGCTCGGGAATCCCCGGGAAAATCTCCAGGTGTTGGGCAAAAAGGGACCTGACGTAATCGAACATGAGCGCACGATAGCGTTCGTTATCTCCTGGCTGAAGCGTAACGCCTGCTTTGTGCGCACAGATGCTGAGTGTGTCTTCGAAGGTAGCGCCAACCGTGGCCAAGCGCTCCGTGGGTGTTAAGCGGCGCCCCAGTGTTTCAGAGAGATAAAAAGTGGCCTCTTCCCACAGGGGCTCGGAGTTGGTCAGTGTGCCGTCCATATCCCAAAAGATTGCTGCTGGACGGGTAGTGAAAGCGGAAGTTGCGTGGTCAGTCACTTAGAAGTCCAGCTCCGGAAGCTGCGCGAGTGCCTCATCGTCCGCACCGGTTGCCGCAGAGGCGGAGTGAATAAGCTCCGTGAGCTCTTCCTTCTCCTCCGGTTCCAGCACTGCATCTGCGTTTTCTTGGTTGAAGGCCGCGAGCTTGTCCACGGTGGGGCGTACCGCGGCGCTCAGGAGTGACCCTTCAGGGTCATCCGGCAGCTTATCCATATCGTCAAGGAAGGACTCCAAGATAGTGCGAAGGCGTGGGAGTACCGCGGCATCAAACGGGGCCTCCCAGAACTCCTTTTCTTCTTCCTTGAGGTAATCCCCGGTAGCGAAGGACTGTAGGTTGGACATGAACTCATCAACGGTGGGCTGGAATTCTGCACGAATCGTCATGAGCTAAATCATGCCTGAAGTTACCTAGAGGCGCACGCCCAGCAAGGAATTAACTGCGGTGCGCAGCAAATCGGATGCCTCTTCTGTTGCTTCCCCGGATTCTGGAGCCTTCTTCGCCCATTCATCGAGAACCGCAATGGCGCGCGGAGTATCGAGATCATCAGCCAACGCCAACCGCAGGTGCTGAATGACCTCCTTGACCTCCTCCACAGTGCCCGGATGGCTTAAAGCTTCGCGCCATCGCTGGAGTCGCTCCTGCGCAGTGCGCAAAACGTCATCTGACCAGTCGCGGTCGGCACGGTAGTGGCCGGCGAAGACACCCAGGCGTATCGCTGAGGGATCGACGCCCGCCTCCACGAGCTTGTGGACGAACACGAGGTTGCCCAAAGACTTGGACATCTTGGTTCCGTCCAAGCCGATCATGCCGGTGTGTACATAGGACTGCGCCATGCGCTCCACGCCGAGCGCTGCTTCTGCGTGCGCTGCGGAGAATTCGTGGTGCGGGAACTTCAGGTCCGAACCGCCGCCTTGAATATCGAAGCTGGAGCCAAGCCGGTTGGTTGCGATGGCGGAGCACTCAATGTGCCATCCAGGGCGGCCCGGCCCAAAAGGCGAATCCCAGGCCGGTTCGCCTTCACGGTGCGCGCGCCAAATCAGAGCGTCAAGAGGATCGCGCTTGCCGGGGCGATCAGGGTCGCCACCGCGCTCGGCAAAGAAGGTCTCCATTTGCTCGCGGGAGTAATTCGACTCGTAGCCGAAGTTCTTCGTGGCCTCGATGGATGCGTAGACGTCCGGATAGTCGGGGTCATCGACGACGTAGGCCGCACCTGCGTCGAGAAGCGCCTGCACCATCTCCGTAATCTCGTCGATGGCTTCCATCGCCCCAACGAAGTGCTGCGGAGGAAACACGGAGAGCAGCTCCATGTCTGAGCGGAAAAGGTTGATTTGGGAGGTCCCCAACTCGCGCCAATCCACGCCATCGCGCTCCGCGCGCTCGAAGAGCGGATCATCCACATCGGTGATGTTCTGGGCGTAATTCACCTTGTAGCCGTTATCCAGCAGCTGGCGGTAAATCAGATCAAAGGTCAGATAGGTCGCGGCGTGGCCCAGGTGGGTCGAATCATATGGGGTGATGCCACAGACGTACATGGTGGCAGTCTCCCCACTGATGTCGAGCTTCTTTACCGCTTCATCAGCGGAGTCATAGAGGTGAAGCGGCGACGGAGCGCCAGGGACGGAATCGATGTGCGGGACAGGCCAAGATTGCATGCCCACAATCCTAACGTGTGCTGCCTCCGACGCGGGCGCATGGCCGGGCACATGGCTATGTATCGCAGGGTGCTGCGGGGCTGCGCCTCCTCACCACCTACGCGGCGAGCACGCCAAGGCCCAGCAAGAGCATGACGATCAGGCCGACGGGGATGCGGTAAGCGGCGAACCACTCGAAGGAGTGGCTGCCCACGAACTTCAGCAGCCAGGCGATAGATGCATAGCCCACAACGAAGGCGATGAGCGTGCCAACGAGTAATTGGGCGCCGGTGGCGGATTGTCCCACGGTGGGACCGAAGGCGTCGCCAAGCGAAAACAGCCCCGAGGCCATCACCGCCGGAATAGCCAAAAGAAAGCTAAAGCGCGTGGCCACCTCACGGTCGAGGCCGAGGAAGAGGCCACCGGAGATGGTGCCGCCGGAGCGTGAGACGCCAGGGATGAGTGCTAGGCATTGGCATAGTCCCATAACGATGGCATCGCGCATCGTGAGCTCGTCGAAGCCGCGGGTTTTCTTACCCACGCGCTCTGCCAGGATGAACACAAAGGAAAACAGGACGAGCATGGAAGCAGTAATCCATAGGTTGCGCAGATTATCCCTTATCAGGTCTTTCCCCAGCACTCCCAGGATGCCAATCGGAATTGAGCCAACGATGACCATCCAACCCATTCGATATTCCTGACCGCGCTGGTCCTTGTGTACGAGGCCCACGCACCAGCCTTTCAGGATCTGCCAAATCATCCCGGCGAAGTAGACAATCACCGCTAGCTCGGTGCCCAGCTGGATGACAGCGGTGAAGGAAGCACCGGCATCCTGTCCCCAGAAAAGAGTGGAGACGATGCGCAAGTGCCCGGACGAGCTCACGGGCAGGAATTCGGTGAGGCCTTGGACAAGAGACAGGACGATGACCTGCAGCCATGTCATGGCTTCAGTTGTAGCTGTTGTAGTCACCCGCGATAGCCTACTCGGGAGTCCCATCGCTTCCTGTTTCCACCACGCTGGCTGCTAGGATGAGGGATCGTGAAAACGCGTCGAGTCCTGCTTTCTTTTGCCCTCCTTTCCAGCGCATGCGCGCTTGCCGCCTGTAATCCTACGGTCGGGGTTGGCGGGGACCCCGACTCGGCGGTCTATGGCAAGGCCGAGCCCGCGTCCTCCCCGGCATCCGAGAAGCCGGTGGGTAACGTCGTGCCATTCGATGCAGCGACAGACCTCGCAGCCGTCGGCGACATCCTCGCCGTGCGCACCGAGGACTCGCTCGCGGTAGGTTCAGCTGCGGACTTTGAAGGCAAAAAGTCCGCGCAGGTTACCGTGGGCGAGAAATGTGGTGACCTCACCGCTTCTGAGAAGCACTTCCTTCTAGCGTGCGGGGATAGCGTTATGCTCATTGATCCGCTCAAGCCGGATTCCCCGCAGGAATTGGCTGTGGAAGAGGAGCAACCGGTGACGGTGGCTGCGGAAGCCTCCAGTGGCGAAGTCTTCGTTGGCTCGAAGGACTCCACCACCATCGGCGTGTACCTAGACGGCGAACGCACTACCGGCATCACTGTGGAAGCAGGCTCGGATCAGCTCATCTCCGTGCCTAATCCGGATGGCGCCGACGGCATCGTCCGTGTCTTGAGGGAAGACTCCACGATTCAATCGTTGGACTGGGAGAAGGAGCGTGCAGGAGGACGCCTTCGCGTGGGCCAGGGTGTAGGTCAGATCGCAGGCGGCGAGGGCGCCGTGGTTGTGGCTTCGGATACCGTCGGAAAGCGCATCGCCATTTACACCGCCAGCGACGTCATCCGCTTGCACCAGTACGGCAATACCGATGGCACCCCGTGGGGTGTGGCTTGGGACGCCGGGCGCAAGCTAGCGTGGGCGACAACTACAGACAACAACCTCCTCCACGCCTACACCATCGCTGCGGGTGTCCCGGAGAACGTCGGCACCATGGATACGGTGGCGGATGCGCGCAATATTGCCGTGCTTGGCGACGGCACCCTCGTCACCGCCTCCGCTTCTGGCGACGGGCTCCAATTCATTTCTGATCCACAGCTCGAGAAATCCCCGCGTTAGTATTTCAGTCCCCCCTTTAGCCTCAACTTTCCAAAGGACAATGCATGCAGTACTCCGCTCTTGACCGCGCCCGCCACGTGGCTTACCAAGCCGCCTTGAAGGGGATGTTTAAGCTCAGCCCGGAAAGAATTCACGGGATCATCAACGGTGGGTTGGCTGTGTTCCAATCGGCCGGCCCCTTCAACCGAGCTCTGGGCAAAGCTTTGCCGGTTACCGATCCCGTCCTTGAACAAGACGTGTTTGGGGTGCACTTTCCGCGCCCGCTGGGTCTAGCAGCAGGCTTTGACAAGAACGCGGCGGCAGCCGACGTCTGGTCCCCCATCGGCTTTGGGTACGCGGAGCTGGGCACCATCACCCCGAAGGCGCAGCCGGGAAACCCGGCTCCCCGGTTGTTCCGGCTCAAAGCAGACAAGGCCATCCTCAACCGCATGGGCTTCAATAACGAAGGGGCGCTGTCGGCCGCACGAAACCTCCGGAAGCGCCGCTACAACGATGTCATCGGCATCAATATCGGAAAGAACAAGGTCACCGAGGCTGAGCACGCAGTGGATGACTACCGTCAGTGCGCATCAGTTCTCGGGGAGCTGGCCGACTACGTTGTGGTCAACGTGTCCTCCCCTAATACCCCGGGGCTGCGTGATTTGCAGGCAGTGGAATCGCTGCGCCCCATCATGGAAGCCGTGGTGGAATCGACGTCCTCGCCGGTCTTGGTCAAGATTGCCCCAGACCTCAGCGATGAGGACATTGATGCTGTGGCGGATATGGCCGTTGACGTGGGGCTGGCGGGAATCGTGGCTACCA
This sequence comes from Corynebacterium sp. HMSC078A10, assembly GCF_001811565.1. Lineage (NCBI taxonomy): Bacteria > Bacillati > Actinomycetota > Actinomycetes > Mycobacteriales > Corynebacteriaceae > Corynebacterium > Corynebacterium sp. HMSC078A10. The sequence goes on from NZ_KV805185.1 coordinate 60,522, forward strand.
ACACCACCATTTCTCGCGAGGGTTTGAAGACCCCATCCGCTGAGGTTGCCGCCATGGGCGCAGGCGGCGTGTCGGGTCCCCCGGTGGCTGCGCGTTCCTTAGAGGTGCTCAAGCGCCTCCATGCCCGCGTAGGCAACGACCTGGTACTCATTTCCGCAGGCGGAATCTCCACCCCGGAGCAAGCATGGGAGCGCATCACGGCAGGCGCTTCGCTGTTGCAGGGCTACACCGGCTTGATTTACGGCGGCCCGGATTGGATCCGTGACATCCACCGCGGCATTGCCCAGCAGATCCACGCTCACCGCCTCAGCAATATCTCGGAGGCCATTGGTTCTGGTCTTGAATGGATTGACTAGCCCGGCGAAGAGCTTTCAGGCCAGCCGCACGGAGCGCTTCAGCGTTTAGCGCAGTGTGCGGCGGATGATAACCGCGCACAGCCCTGCCGCCACTGCGTAGAGGAAGACGACGTATTGGCCCATCGTCGTGAGGACCGTACTAGGCAGCGCGCGGCTGGCGATGATAAGCACTAGCGCGAGAATCAGCGCAATGATTTGTTCGCGGCTACCACGCTGATCGCGGCGTTGGGTACTGAATGCGCCGACGAGGAGGGCCGCACCAACGATGGCGAGGCGGCGCCACGTCCATTCGAAGGTGGCGCCCCATCCGTCGGTGAAAATGGACACGAGCCCGAATAGTGCTAACACGGCAGCCAACAACATGAAAGCGCCGCCCACGCGCAGGGCGGCGGGGATTTCTACTCCGTCGGATGTGGGAGGGATGTCCGGGTTCTTACTCATTGTGATGAGTGTAATTGGGCCGCTTAGTGGGCCTCGTACCAGCCCCAGGTAATCGCGCGCCCGAGGGTGTGGAAATAAAGGTTGAAGCCGAGGACCGTAGGTGTTGCCTCCGGGTCGATCTCGAGGCGTTCGACGTCGACAGCGTGAACGGCGAAGAGGTAGCGGTGCGGGGCGTGACCTGCAGGCGGCTGGGGGCCATAATAGACGCGCTGGCCAGAGTCACCGCGCAGGCTGATAACGCCTTCGAGTCCGAGATCCTCAGCGGACCCTGCACCTGTGGGGAGCTCGCGTACGTCGGCCGGGATGTTGAAGGCCGCCCAGTGCCAGAAGCCGGACCCCGTCGGCGCGTCAGGGTCAAAGCACGTGACGGCAAAGGACTTGGTCCCTTCGGGCACATCCGACCACGACAGCTGGGGCGAGACATTTTCAGGTGCGCGGAAACGCTCTGCGATCTCCGCTCCCTCCTCGATATCGGACGAGGCCACGGTAAAAGCTGGGACATCCCCCAACGGTGCATAGGGGTCTGGACCGGGGAAACGGGAGTCGGTGGCGTAGTTCGCAGTGGAATGTGAAGTGTTACTAGTCATAAATCCATTTCTACCGGAAAGCTATCTGCCGCGTTGTCGCTTACTACCCGGCTGTCTCAGGAGGTGGCAGTGGATACGCAACTTTCATCGTTGTGTTTTCCTCGTTTAAGAACCCAGTGAAAACCCGTTCTGAAGTGGCGATTTGTGAAGTTATGCCGGTTCGGGATACAGTATGCGAGTGCCCAGCCGAGAGGCTGAACAAACACCCTAGCCCGGGTGGCGGAATGGCAGACGCGCTAGCTTGAGGTGCTAGTGTCCTATTAACGGACGTGGGGGTTCAAGTCCCCCCTCGGGCACAGACCGAAGCCCCGTGCTTCACACCGTCAGCGATGATGATGTGAGGCGCGGGGCCTTCTTCATGCGTCGAAGGTCTATGCGTGCGATTCCGCAGTAGGTGCCGTCTCCTCTACTACCGTAGCCTTCTTCTTCGACGTGATGTAGCTATGCAGGCCCTTGATGACGATAGGCGTCACCGACAACGCGATGATAAGCAGCATAATCTTCTCAATCGAGTCAGCAATACCCGGAATGTTTCCGAGAAAGACACCAACGAGATTCATGGAGAGCACCCAAGCGACTGCGCCGCTGACATTCCATCCAATGAACTTCTTGTACCGCATTCCCGCCGTGCCGGCGGCTACCGGAATGAAGGTGCGCACGATTGGGACGAATCTTCCGAGCACTAGTGCAAGCGGGCCGTGCTTGTGGAAGAAGTCCTCGGCGGTGTTGAGATACTCCAGTTTGAGAAGCCGAGCGTCCTTCTTAAACAGGCCACGGCCAAAACGGTGCCCAATCCAGTACCCCACCTGGTCACCAGCTATCGCGGCGATCATGCCTACAGCAATGAGTATCCACAGGGAGACCTGGAGCTCATGACGCAGAATCGCGGCAGTCACGAGTAGTGAATCTCCCGGAAGAAATGGGAAGAGCACACCGGACTCGATGAAGACGACAAGTGCTATACCACCGATGACCCAGGGGCCAAAGGCTTCGAGCAAGGTGGCTGCGTCCATATAAGACGTGAGGTTGTGGATAAAGTCCATAATGCTCTCCAAAGAAAAACGCAGGCGCCAGGGCGGGCGCCAAAAGTAGGTGGTGAATCAAGAATTCGCTCCGCAGCTAGGGCGTAGAGACAATAAAAGGTGAAACTAGCTAAGACTGACACAGTAAAAGTGGCCCTAGAGATACATGCGGATGCGCACTGCTGTTCAGTATCCCCCGCGCACGGCAATACTCATGCATCGAATCGCGGCTTAACAGTAAGTTGAGGTGCAGCTCTCAGCTGCTCCCCAGCCAGCCAAGCCGTCTCCTGCCTCCGTCTTTAGCCGTTCTCCCATGCTTTGGGCTCAATGCGGGGTTTGACGTCTTCGGCACTAGACTTCTATCTCTATGAACACAGGTTGGGTGCACAGCGTCGGGGACTTTTGTGCGTCTCTGGGCCGCGCTGCGTGGCAAAGCTGCAAGCGTTGGACGTGGAAACGTTGGACGGCAGTAATCGCTGCCGGTGCGGCATTGATGCTACTCGCCGTGCTTGTCGACGTCCCCTCACTCGCCGCCCTCCGCACGTGGTCAGACCAACTCGGGCCGTGGTTTGTTGTTGCTTTTACGAGCGCCTACATCTTCTTCACCCAGTTCCCTATTCCCCGGACCGTGTGGACTTTGGCGGCAGGCCTTCTTTTCGGCCCGTGGCTTGGACTTTCTGTTTCCCTTGTCGCGCTGACTATCTCCGCCACCATTTCTCTCCTTATCGTCCGCGGCTTACTTGGTGAGTGGATTCGCCCGCATCTCACGCACAAAGCGGTATATGCAATCAATGCCCGGCTTGAGCGCCGGGGTTGGCTAGCGGTGGCGTCATTGAGAATGGTCGCCGGAGTTCCGTTTTCCTTACTAAACTATGTTGCAGCGCTCACTCCGATTTCGGTGACTCACTTCGCCATCGCTACACTCATCGGTTCGATTCCCACCACCGCCATCGGGGTCTTCTTCGGGGATGCGCTCACCGGAGCGATGAGCCCCTACACGATCGCCGGCTTCCTTATCGCTGCGGCAGTGGGAATCGCTGGTCTCATCCTAGACACGCGGTTGCCGCTCGGCCCCGGAATGCGTGGCCCAGTCAAGCGCAAAGAATAGACTGAGCGTTGTTTCTTGCTGGAAGGAGTCTCTCACTGTGCTAGCTGTCCATGCCCGCTACCGCGGACGCTCGGTACGCCGCGCCGATTTGGTCCAACGATCCGCCGCCGCGCTTTCCACCCTGGAGGGAATCGGCGAATTTGAGGTCCTTGGTGTTGAGGATATTTGCGCTGTGGCCTATTCTTCTCCGGCGGTCTGTGATGTCGTTATGGCGCTTCTTGCGGACGGTGACTGGGCCATTGGCATTGGCATTATCCCTGGCGACGGTGCGGGTGATGCTGAAACACGCGCAGTGGCAACCGCCGCGGTAAAGGGCTCGGCGCGGGCCGGACACGTCTACGCCAAAATTGATCGGCGCGGGCGCGCGGCGGAGGCGCAGGATATTGCAGCGGCATTCGCCCTACTCGGCTTTGTGCTGCACAAGCGCACAATGGAAGGCCGTGAGGCGACATCTCTAGTGCGCGGCGGGTTGAATCAGAACGAAGCTGCGGAAGAGCTGGGCATTTCCAAACAAGCGATGTCCCAGCGCCTCCAAGCGGCGGGGTGGGCAGCAGAGACGGCCGGTTGCCAGCTCGCCATCAACCTCATTGACCGAGCGAATTCGAATTAGAGCAAATCTTCTTTGCTCAATTCCGGTGTTGTGACAAAGTCGACGAGCCGCTCGACGGCGCCGATGAGCGTGGAATCGAGATCCCGGAAAGAATTCACGGCGTTGTACACGCGGCTCCACCCTTCCTTTGGATCAGACCACCCCACGCGCTTGCAGATGCCCGTCTTCCAGTCTTCCCCATAGGGAACCTCGGGCCAGGCGCGCAGCCCTAGGCGCTCAGGCTTTACGGCCGCCCAGATATCGATGAAGGGGTGACCCGTGACAAGCACGTGCTCGCCCACCGTTTGCGTCAACCGCGTTTCCTTTGAGCCTTCGACTAGGTGATCCGCGAGGACGCCCACACGGCGCCCCGGACCGGGCTGAAATTCAGCCAGGCGTTCCTCAAGGTTATCGAGTCCTTCGAGGTATTCGACGACCACACCTTCCACCCGCAAATCGTGACCCCAGACCTTTTCAACGATGGCCGCGTCGTGAATGCCTTCAACCCAAATGCGCGAAGGTGCGGCAACTTTCGCCTCAAGATTCTCCACACGGCGCGACCCTGAGTTTGACTTCCGCGGCGCCTGCTTTTCGACGTATCGCGTTAACGTCACTGGCTGCCCCTCCAACAAGAACCCCCCTTTCACGAGTTTGAATACTCGCTCATTTCCATGTCGGTCCTCGAGGCGCACGACTGGGCCCCATACGGTTTTGTCGACGCCCAACACTGCCCCTACAAAGTCATCACCTCGAACCTCGACGACCATGCCTGGTTCAGCGGGTACCTCGGGGTACTCCGGCTTCTTGTTCCGCGCATGTCCTGCAAAAATATCGCTGCCATAGGGATCTCGGGAATTCAAGCTCATAGGGGTCTACCCTATCGTCTACACTGTCCAGCCATGGATATGCGCGCCGAAGTCTGGTCCCCTGTACAAAACGTTTCTGTTTGGCTTGGTGCATGGCTATGGGGTCACGAATCCACCGATGGCTTTCTCGATGCCCTCAGCGAGCTGGGCGGTGAGCAACAAGGGGTCGACGGAGAGCCGTTTGTTGATGTTATGTCACTCCTCCGGCGTGAAACGGCCTCCGTCATCGAGCGTGGAGAGCGCGAACCGCTGCTTCGGCTAGTTCTCTCCGGCCCTGGCGACGCGCCAGCACTTCCAGCCGGCACGGAATCGGCGCAAGCGGCGGCAGAAAATCCGGCAGGCGCAATCGTGGTGCGTACCAATAATCGGGAAAGAAACCTGGTGCTGGTGCCCACCTATGCCGTGGGCGCGACACGGTGGACGGTGATTGAAGAGACTGCCCCGTTACCCTCGCCCGCTTGGCTTAGCCCGGGCGAGGCCGATGAGCTCTTGAGTACTGCGACGAATGAGTCAGCAAACCTCATCGAGGCATTGGGCTATCGCAGCGATGCCCTCCCCAATCCCCGGCTAACAGTAGGCACACTAAGCGATTTCTACGACACCCCCGGATTACCCGCTGCAGTGCCGGGGCGAGCAGCGAAGCTTTTCGCCCGCGCCGACCGCGTGGCGGCCATCATCGAGACGGTGACTGACCGCATTCAAGATCACAGTCTCGATCCGCAGCTTCTGCGCCTGTGGCGCCATATCCGCCAAGCACGCATGGCCGGCGTGGCTTATGCGCTCACCGATTTCGCGCGTTAATGCGGCTTGCGCAGAGACCAGATGTCACAGCAACCTTCAGCGCAGGGTGCGCCATTGACCGTACAGCCCTGAACGGTAACCTCACCGAGTGAAGCAGGTTCAGCGTCATGCTCTAGCTCCTCGATGAGGTCCACGACGAGCGAGGCAAACCTTGCAGATGGACCAGCGGTGCGGGTGCGATAGACGCTGACGCCCATTTCCTCAGCGGCTTGCTTCAGTTCAGTATCGAGATCCCAGATGACCTCCATGTGATCGGAGATAAATCCAATTGGGCACACGACGACGCTGTCGACACCATCTTCCTCGTGGATTCGCGTGGTGTGGTCGACAATGTCCGGTTCCAACCACGGGGTGGCTGGGTTACCTGAACGGGATTGCCACACTAGGTCATAATTCTGGACCCCGGCAGCCCTGGCTACGAGCCGTGCAGCCTCCGCTACCTGGCGGGAATAGATATGTTTATCGCCTTCTGCTCCCCCAACAGCATCGTGTGCCGATGGCACTGAATGCGCAGTAAAAAGCATGCGGGTGCTAGCCAGCTTGTCTTCCGGAACCTCCGCATAAGCCTCACGGACGGCTGCAGCCATCTCCTCGATGAACTTGGGGTGATCGAAGAATTGGCGCAGTTTGGTGAAGTTCATGTTGGGCAGTTGCTTGTCCTCGAGGTGCTTGCGCAATGCAACGATGTCCTCGTTGTACTGGCGGCAAGCACTGTAGCCACCCCAGGCGGAGGTGGCGAATACGGCGACGTTGCGCACACCATCGGCGGCCATCTGCTCGACGGCTTCTGTCCCAAACGGGTACCAGTTACGGTTACCGAAATAAACCGGAAGATTATGTCCGCGTTCCTTCAGCTCTGCGGAAACATTAGAAATAATCTCTCGATTTAGCGCATTAAGCGGACTAATGCCGCCTAGGCGGAAATAGTGTTCCCCGACGACTTCGAGCCGCTCGCGCGGGATGCCGCGCCCACGGGTAACGTTCTCCAAAAACGGGACGACCTCCTCGTTTCTTTCCGGGCCACCGAAGGAAAGAACGAGGAGGGCGTCAAATGAGGAGGGCACCGAATCGGTGCCGCGGGTGTTGCCCTGGGCAGTACGCAATGTGTCAGTCATGCAGCCCAGTTTAGCAACGGGCTGAACTAGATCAGTCGCACGGCATAGGGTGCCATGCCGGCTTGTCGTACTGGGGAGATGCTGACGTTTTGACCGGACTGCGGAGCTTCGACCATGGTGCCGTCACCAAGATAGATTGCCACGTGCTGATTTCCGCTCGGCCCGTAGAAGACTAGGTCGCCTCGCTGCATCTCGCTCGGGGAAATCTTGGTTCCCTTCTGATACTGGTAGCCGGTGTAATGCGGCAGGGAAATGCCGACGCCAGCAAAGGCATAGAGCACCAGCCCAGAACAATCAAAGCCGACCTTGTTGTAGTCGCCATAAGAGTCAGCGACGCCGCCGTCACGAATGCCCTGCGTAGGACCGTTGGCATCGCCACCACCCCAGGCATAGGGAACTCCCACCTGAGACGTTGCGCGCTCGATGACGGTCTCGATCTTTGCTTCGCGGGAGGCATCGCCCAGTGAAGCGGATGCCTTCTTCGTCACGCTATCGGTGGTGTCAAGTTCCTCCAGGACACCGGAGACATCGGACTCAAGGGAATCCTCGTCATCAGTTGCGTTCGCTGACTCGCTATCGGACGCAGCCGTGGAATCCGACGCTTCCCCAGTGCTGTCTTGCCCACCCTGGAGGGCAAAGAGCTTGGAAGAGCCTTCCGCCAGAGCATCGATTTCCTCTTGGCTCAAGCTGTTATTGTGGTCCGGCTGAGATGCGGCCACCATCGAGGCCACCGTTCCCACCGCTTCAATGCCAAGCGCAACGGTTTCAGCATCGATCCCGTTCGGATCGAAAGAGCTGGAGCTCCCGCCCTGGGAGTTCTCGGCGTTCTCTTCAGAGGAGCTGGCCGTGCTTGTCGACGACAACTCTTGCACGTTCGGATCGGAAGCCACAGTGCTTGCGGCGCTAGAGAGCTCTTCCAAATCATCAGCATCGGCAGAAGCCGTCGACGGCTGCGATTGAAGCGTGGGGTTCTGTGCCTCAGAGGTGGAGGGGCCGGCCACGGTGGACGCTGTGGGCTCGGAGGTCGGCTCCGAGCTGGCCGGTGTCGAATGCCCCGCAGCGGACGGCGAGGATACCGTCGATGGGTCGTGGGCAGGAGTCGTGGCACTAGACTCGGAAGGACCCTGTACATCATTAGTCCCGGCCCGATCCTTGACCTTAGATCCAGCTGTTGGGCTTGACACATTTTCTCGGTCCAGGCCCTTGGCTTGATTTAGTGCCTTGTGAAGAGATGAGAGTTGAGAGAGTAGGTCCTCGCGTTCGGACGTAGATTCCTCAATCGAAGCCTCGGACGCGGAGAGTTGCTCGCGCGCGGCAGCCTCGGCATCGGCCGCCCGGTCCGCACGTTCCTCGGCCAGTTGTTGGGTCTTCCGCAGCTGGGATTCCTTGTTCGCCTTTTCCGTGCGCTGCTTCTCCAAGTCGCTAACGACGGCCTGCTGCTTCTCGGACTGCGAGCGAAGGTAGGACTGGCGCTCCAGCATGTCCGAACGCGCGTCTTTTCCTGCCGCATGGGAGACGGCATCGGAAGTATTGGCTCGGCGGTAGGCGGAACGGGAGACCTCATCCAGCTTGGCCTGGGCATCGGCGACATCCGCTTGTGCGTCGTCAAGCTGCTCGCGCGCCGTCGTTGTTCCTTGGCGCGCTTGGTTTGCCTTAGTGCGGGCGTCGTTGAGATCGACCAGCGCACGGTTGACGGTTTCGCGCTGCGCACCTATGGAGGCTTCCGCTTGTGCGATGCGCTCCTCAATCTGGGCGATTGCGCCCGCGAGATCTGCGATGGATGGGTTGTCGGAGGATAGCAGGGATTTGATGTTGATCTGCTCAGGTTCCGCAGCCACTGCAGGAGTGAGCGCGGAGACAGTAGACAAGGCGGCGGTGGTCGCTATGGCAGCGCACGCTGCCTTAAAGCGCCGAAAGCCGAAAGATGATGTGGTGGCCACGAGGGTTATCTCCTAGACACCTACCCGGAGATGTCACGCATGTTGCGTAGACGCGCTTGCCGGACATCGAGACCTGGAGGCGACGAGTTGGACGAGCAAAAGAAACAGCGGTGTGTACGTAGCTAGTCTCGCCTTCAAGCAGGATGAGGCGGCAATCGATTTCCTAATGGGAATAGTGGACTTAATAAGGCTTGCGCCCGGAATTGACCGGGATACGCGAACGCGGCTTGCCTCTGAAGAGCTCTTTGCTCTCTACGCCACTAAATGCCGAATTGACGGGGCGGCATTTTCTCTTATGGAGGCGGCAGGAAACCTGCGGGGCGTCTGGCGTGTGCACCAACATCACGTCGAACCGTGCGTCATAGCTAGCCACATTGCACTCTCATGGTGCTCGCTGGGCTCACGGAGAGCGGCGCCGAGTGTGGCTGCACGATCCGACGACGAAGGGACACACACCCATATTCAGGCTCGAGGTCCTGCGTCGGTTCCTCCTCGCTCGGCGCCGCGCTCGTGGAGGGCACTTCCGCGGTCCTTAGTGGCGCACGCGTAAGCACTCACAGCTGGCACCCAACCGGAAACCGATGGAACTCATGGCCATCACAGCCCTCGATGAGGGCGTGCGAATGAAGTGTATGAAGCCTCTTCCACTCGGGAGGTAGGTGTTTCGATATCTAAAAGGTTGAACACTGGTACCGACTGCGTCGAGAAAACTGCATTGCTACGCGCATCGCTGGCGCGGTGCGACGGTCATCCACCAGGCGGTGAACCCCAACGGTCCTCTTCGCTCGGGGCGTGCTTCCCCACATACCCGTGCGACAAATCAGTTGAGAGTCAAGGCTTGGTCCATGAACGTATGGAGCAATAGTCAACCCGTGAGTCGATACGTGAACCATACGTCACCGACACGCCATCTCGCACACTTTTCCCATCTTTCACATCAGCCACGGAAAACCACAAGGCGTTACAGGCGCACCTAACCTGCAATGACTTTGTTATCAATGTGTGACTGTGACGTTGCTCACTCTCCCCCGGAGTGCAAACCTCTTCCCCTTGACTATCGCTGTGGATTGCGGCCCTGGGGCTGCCGCAGAAGCTCCGATTGCTCCCAGCGGAACCTGTCTTCTGGGGTGCAGGAAACGCTCCATTTCGGGACTGGAGAGAACCGAAGTATTCGTCGACTTAAGGTGCCTGTGCGGCATCCGATGTGGTCGCTGTGCGAGCCGTATTCCTAGGCCCCTTGCGTACCTCTCAACCACTCCCCCGTTGCAAAAGTCAAGGCTTAGTGGTTGATACTAGCCACTTCCCTACCCCTGCGGTAGGTACGGCGCATGTTTAGTGGAATGCTCGCGGCGGCCTCGATTGCTTAGTTTCTGACCGTGTCAGCCTTCCGTGTGGCGGCTCGAAATCCCGCCCAGCCCGCAACTGCCGCTACGCAGAAAAACAGTGTCAAGATTGTCAGCCATGGCGCTGAAAAATGATCTGCAGTTGCATAGAAATCATTCAGCAAAGTTACCTGATCGAGTCCAGTTGGCAGCGAATCCTCGGCTGCCTCAATGGATGCCCGATCATAAGAATTACTGACTGCGGACACCCGCATTGGCGCCTGGAGAATCACGGTATCGAGTCCCGTTTGTTCTTGAAGGGTTGTCGCCAGGTCGCGTAGATCTGGAATCTTGTCGGGGAAGACATCTACCACTGCGATGCCATGGTTGGGCTGGAGGGAGTCTGCGATGCGGGCCTGGAGGTCGTCGTCTAGCGCCAGCTCTGGGTTGGAGAACGCTACACCGTCGACCGAGAGCTGATCTGCAATGTCGTCTACATCTACGCCCGCCGGGATCATCCGCCACTCCTTAATCTCTATGGCCGTTAATGCTTGGTGGCACAGTCTTCTGCCCAAACACGATTCGGAGGTTTGTCCCCCGGATTCCCGATCGAGCCTAAACCTCGGAATGTGGGCGAGGCCGGCGACTCGCCGCTACCCCCGAAATGTAGGAAACAGAACGCCCGTACTGTTATGCTGGTGTCGACCGAGGGTTCTTGCATCTACAATAGATACGGAACATTCGCGTTCTGAGATCGCCGATACACCTGGCTCCATGTGGTTGCTTGGGCATATCGGCAAATTCGATGAACCTTCGACCAGTGTTCGATAACCCACAAGCGAAAAGCAAGGAATGGAGCTCCTTATGACTGAAAGCCTGAACTCCTTCGGCGCCAAGAAGACTCTTGAGGTCAACGGTAAGTCCTATGACTACTTTGACATCAATGCAGTCGAGGGCCTGGAGAAGCTTCCTTACTCCCTCAAGGTCCTGGCTGAGAACCAGCTGCGCTACGAGGACGGGAAGAACGTAACCAAGGATCACATTAACGCTTTGGCCAACTGGGATCCGTCCGCTGAGCCGGATACCGAGATCCAGTTCACCCCGGCCCGCGTTCTGATGCAGGACTTCACCGGCGTCCCCTGCGTGGTCGACTTGGCAACCATGCGTGAGGCTATCGCCGCCCTCGGCGGCAAGCCGGACCAGGTGAACCCGCTCAACCCGGCCGAGATGGTTATTGACCACTCCGTCATCGTCGAGGCTTTCGGCTCCACCGAGGCCCTGGAGAAGAATGTTGAGATCGAGTACGAGCGCAACCAGGAGCGTTACCAGTTCCTGCGCTGGGGTGCCGAGAACTTCTCCAACTTCCGCGTTGTTCCTCCGGGAACCGGTATTGTCCACCAGGTCAACATTGAGTACCTTTCCCGCGTGGTCTTCGACAACGATGGTGTTGCCTACCCGGATACCTGTATTGGTACCGACTCCCATACCACCATGGAAAACGGCCTGGGCATCCTGGGCTGGGGCGTTGGCGGCATCGAGGCCGAGGCTGCAATGCTGGGGCAGCCGGTGTCCATGCTGATCCCGCGCGTCGTGGGCTTCAAGCTCACCGGCGAGATTCCGACCGGCGTGACCGCTACCGACGTGGTGCTGACCATCACCGAGATGCTGCGCCAGCACGGTGTGGTTCAGAAGTTTGTTGAGTTCTACGGCAACGGTGTGAAGTCCGTGCCGCTGGCTAACCGCGCCACCATCGGTAACATGTCCCCCGAGTTCGGTTCCACCGCTGCGATCTTCCCGATCGACGAGGAGACCATCAAGTACCTCGAGCTCACCGGCCGTCCGCAGGAGCAGATCGACCGCGTCGAGGCTTATGCCAAGGCTCAGGGCATGTGGCTCGAGCAGGACGCTCCGGAGGCACAGTACTCCGAGTACCTCGAGCTGGATCTGTCCACTGTTAAGCCGTCCATCGCCGGCCCGAAGCGCCCGCAGGACCGCATTCTCCTCTCTGAGGCAAAGGAGCAGTTCCGTAAGGATCTGCCGACCTACGCTTCCGGCGAGGTTGTTGCAGACGAGTCCACCATCGAGGCAAAGCGCATGACCTCCGAGGGTGGCGACGAGAATGCTCTCGTCGACGTTACCGGTGGCCTGAACAAGTCCCGTGCAGGCGAAGGCGAGTCCGCCGCCAAGGGCGGCTCCGGCCGCCAGTCCAACCCGGTTACCGTCACCTCCCCGAACGGTGGCGAGTACACCCTGGACCACGGCATGGTTGCTATCGCTTCCATTACCTCCTGCACCAACACCTCTAACCCGTCCGTCATGGTTGGCGCTGGCCTCATCGCACGTAAGGCTGCTGAAAAGGGCCTGAAGTCCAAGCCGTGGGTCAAGACCATTTGTGCCCCGGGTTCCCAGGTTGTTGACGGCTACTTCCAGCGCGCAGACCTCTGGAAGGATCTGGAGGCGCTTGGCTTCTACCTCTCCGGCTTCGGCTGCACCACCTGTATCGGTAACTCCGGCCCGCTGCCGGAGGAAATCTCCAACGCCATCAACGAGCATGATCTGGCTGCTACCGCGGTGCTGTCCGGCAACCGTAACTTTGAGGGCCGCATCTCCCCGGACGTCAAGATGAACTACTTGGCCTCCCCCATCATGGTCATTGCATACGCTATTGCTGGCACCATGGACTTCGATTTCGAGACTCAGGCGCTGGGTCAGGATCAGGACGGCAACGATGTCTTCCTCAAGGACATCTGGCCTTCCCCGAAGGAGATCGAGGACACCATCCAGCAAGCCATCTCCCGCGAGCTCTACGAGGCTGACTACGCCGACGTGTTCAAGGGTGACGACGCATGGCGCAACCTGGACGTTCCGGAGGGCGAGACCTTCAAGTGGAACGAGGATTCCACCTACATCCGCAAGGCACCGTACTTTGACGGCATGCCGACTGAGCCGGAGCCCGTTCAGGACATCAAGGGCGCTCGCGTCCTTGCTAAGCTCGGTGACTCCGTGACCACCGACCACATCTCCCCGGCTTCCTCCATTAAGCCGGGTACCCCGGCCGCTCAGTACTTGGATGCCAACGGTGTGGAGCGCCAGGACTACAACTCCCTCGGTTCCCGTCGCGGTAACCACGAGGTCATGATGCGCGGTACCTTCGCCAACATCCGCCTCCAGAACCAGCTGGTCGACGTCGCCGGTGGCTACACCCGTGACTTCACCCAGGAGGGCGCACCGCAAGCCTTCATCTTCGATGCCTGCGAGAACTACAAGGCAGCCGACATTCCGCTGGTTGTCCTTGCTGGTAAGGAGTACGGCACCGGTTCCTCCCGTGACTGGGCTGCTAAGGGCACCAACCTGCTTGGCGTGAAGGCTGTCATCACTGAGTCCTTCGAGCGTATTCACCGCTCGAACCTCATTGGCATGGGCGTCATCCCGCTGCAGTTCCCGGAGGGCGAGTCCCACGAGTCCCTGGGCTTGGATGGCACCGAGACCTTCGATATCGACGGCATCGCAGCCCTCAACGAGGGCGGCATTCCGAAGACGGTCCACGTGACCGCCACCAAGGAGTCCGGCGAGACCGTTGAGTTCGATGCCAAGGTTCGCATCGACACACCTGGTGAGGCCGACTACTACCGCCACGGCGGCATTCTGCAGTTCGTTCTGCGCCAGATGGTCAAGGCCTAAATCAGCCTTGTCCGACATGCGGGGTAGCCAACAATGGGCATCCCCCGCATAGCTAGGCAGGAGGCCAGCTAGCAACAAGGAGTGCTGGCTGGCCTTTCTGTTTCCTAACCATTAACTACTTCTATCCCCCGTCTATCCACCGCCGTGCTTTAAGGAGCGAGATTCCAGCCATGCCAATTATGAGCGACTCTGAACTTCATCGCCGCCGCAATGACATCTTGGTTGGTGCTCGAAAGTGTTTTGCTGAGCACGGCTATGACGGGGCTACAGTTCGCCGCCTTGAAGAAGCCACCGGTAAATCGCGGGGCGCAATCTTTCACCACTTCGGCGATAAGGAGTCCCTCTTCCTTGCCTTGGCACGCGAAGACGCCGCCCGCGAAGCTGAGGTCGTTGCCAACAACGGTCTGGTTGAGGTCATGAGTGAAATGCTGCGCCACCCGGAGCGCCATGACTGGCTGGCCACGCGCCTTGCCGTCACCTCGATGCTGCGCACCGATCCCTCTTTCGCCGCGCGCTGGCACGAAGAACAGCAGGTTCTGGATAAGGCAGTCCGCGCCCGCTTGGAGTCCAACGCCGAAAAGGGGCGCATGCGAGACGACGTCTCCATCGACACTCTCGTGACATATCTTGAAACCTTTATGGACGGTTTTATCAACCGCCTAGCGCTCGGGGACACGAAGAATCTAGAGCAGGTTTTGGATTTGGTTGAGCAATCGATTCGCGGCTCCCGCGCCGAGCACTAACTGCTCAACGCTCGTTGTGGAGTGTGATTGACGCTACACTGTGGCGCATGGACCATACTCCCCTACAGCTTCCGCGGACGCAGTGCAGAATCAGCTTAAAGGCTACGCCGCGGCTTGCACCGAAAGAACAGCGCGCCCACGATGCTCAGCCGAACCCGAGAATAGATAGTTCAGGGCTCCGCGAGGTCATCGAGGAGGCAGGGCCTCAGCCAGGGCGCCTCACGTTCAGGGAAGTCTCCGTCTGGGCATTTATCGGTATGGTTGGGCTGCTTATGTGTACCATGTCGTTTTCATTCTTCGCTGGTGGCTTTGGTCCTCCGCGAGTCAGCTTCTCAGACGTAGGTATATTTGCGCTGATCCCAGTCATTATTTGTTTCGTCAGCCTGGTGTTTTTCGTTATAGGTCTACGGAATATTCTCAAGGAAGTCGGTAACGCGCGGCGTCTGCGAACTGCGTGGCGCAACGGCTGGGTCGAATACCGTCCCGCTCTCATCGGTGAGTTGGTTTACCTACGCAGCAAGACCGAAGGTCCCGAAGACCGTGAACGGACCTATTTCTATTACTCGGCGCCCCTTTTGCTCCTTCAGCCAGATGGCAGACTAGCGAAGGCCATGTCCGGTGAGTTCCGCGCTGCGAATCCAAACTGGCTGAGATCACGGGGCGCCGCGCTCGCTGAGGGCTCCCGGCTAGCAACCGTGGATACCGCGCACAATAATGGATGGACCGTCGCGGCTTACCGCGCTGATGGATCAAGTTCGGAGGCGGAACTATCCAGCGGTCTCACCAGCGGCCAACTTGATGCCGTGCTCCAATTCGCTGAACAGCGGTGGGTGCGCTAGCTCTCCCAATTAAGACTGAGTTCCTTCCGTGGGGGGCTAGTCCCCAGCCGCCGATGGTCACCGAGAAAATGGAGACCACGACCATTAAGCTGTGATCCATGACTCACTCGCCTTTGCAGCTGCCCCGCACTCCGCTGAAGCTTCCTTCCTCAAGTGCAGGATCCCTCGCGCCTAAGGATTTGAAGGATCACGATCAGCAACCCAACCCAAACACGGATCGCAGCGGCATCCGCGAGGCTATTAATAGCGTCGGGTCTCCGATCGGCCAATCCAATCTCGGCATGGTCATCGTTGCTTCCTTTTTCATCTTCATTGGCGGCTCAGCGCTACTCTTCTCGGTGGCTCACACGATCTTTATATCAGTCCTGTTTCCCGGAGCCGGCGGTACGATTGGGAATATTCCGATAGCCAGCCTTATCACTGGAGCTGCAGCCCTCGTGTTCGTCTTCGTTGGAATCTTGATTTTGCGGGGGCGATTGGGAGCCACAACAAGGCTTCGCACCGCGTGGGCGAATGGCTGGATTGAGTACCGCCCCGCACTGATCGGCGAGCTGACCTATAGGCGCCGCGTTGATTACGACGACAGTACCGACTTTTACTACACCGCCCCGATACTGATCTTGCAACCGGACGGCTCATTGACGAAAAGCATGACCGAAGAATTCATTGCTCCAAACCCGAACTGGCTGAAGCTGCGTGGCCGGCTGCTTGCCGACGGGCCCCTCGTCGCCACCGTGGACTTCAACCACAACAACGGATGGGGCGTGGTGGGTTACCGGGCAGATGCAGATAAACCGCAGCCAGAACTGCAGAATGGTCTGCGCAAAAAGAACATTGAAGCAGCACTGTCTTTTGCAGAGCGGAACTGGGTAAGAAGTTAGTGATAAGAATGTCTGACCACGCTTTAGCACCATTCGACTTCCCGGAACACCACTACTCCGAGAGGCTCATTCCCCGCACTCGGCGTTCTGTGTCCGCCCCGAACTTGAGATCAAGCACATCTAGTATTGTTCGCGCGATCGCCGCGGCTGGGCCACTCCCAGGCGGCGCCACACCTGAATGGCGAAGCCTACGGAACAACCTCATCGCGGCGGTAGTGGGCCTTGCTATCGCACTATCAGCCTTTATCGGCGAAGATATGTCTATTAGTTCCGGATGGCAGGGATTGGCCGTTGCGGTCTTTGTCCTCTTCCTCGCCGTGGCGGCCGGTCGAAACATTCGAGTAATTCGGAGCTCTACGTGGGGTGCTCGCCGTCTACGGACGGCGTCGGAAAATGGGTGGATCGAGTACTACCCCGCGCTGCTTAGTGAGATCTGGCAAACAGGTCGACACGTGCCGCACGCTGATCCCACCGAGTACTACTACAAGGCGAAAGTACGCATTTTCCTTCCAGATGGCACAGTTCAAGAAATCATCAGCGATGAGTTTGAGTCCCACACTTCTCCCCGCTCCTTCCGGGAGCAGGGTGTGGCCGTGGTACGGTTCCAAAGCCAAGCGATATTCAAGCACCCCACAGGGTGGTATATCGCGGCCCACCTGTCCACAAAGCCACTTCGTTATGCGAGCCTCCATCACCAACTGAGCAGAGAGCAAGTTATCGCAGCGCTTGACGCGGCGGCATCCGCTCGATTTTAGATATCCTTCACGCTGCCATCGCCATCGATGAACTCTAGCGGCGAGGCTGGGAAGCTTTCGCGGCCGGCGACCTCGGTGACCACCTCAGCGACAAGCTCTCGGGAGGTTGTCAGCTTACCGGTGCGCTCTGCGTCCTTATCTAGCACGGTGATGCCGCGCGAAGGCTCCTCCGTCAGGGCTGCCGGGCCAAGGATGAGGTAATTGAGGTCGGTGGAATTGAGCTTGTTGTCCACCTCCTTCTTCGACTCCACGTAGGCGTACCACTTCTCATCCGCAGGATCGGTCGTGTTCTCCGTGGCACCCATGTAGGAAATCGTGATGTAGGCGGGAGTGTTCTTGCCCTCGGCAGAAAGCTTTTCCAGACCCGCAATAGATGCCAGCGCCGCATCACGGTCGACCGCCCACGTCACCTCCGCACCAGCACGGCCACCATTTCCGGCGCCCCACACGACGACGTCATACTCGCTCAAAAGTGCAGCCCAGTCCTCAACAGAAAGCTCGGTGAGATCGCGAACCACCGCGGCGGCACCGAGGGCCTCAATATCAGAGACCTGGTCCGGGTTGCGGATGAGGGAATGGACGGTGAGGTTGGCGTCGACAAGCTTGGGCGCCGCCAAAAGCCCAACCTTGCCGTGGCCGCCGATGTACAGAACCTTCTTGCGCGTAGTTGTTGTCGTATCAGTCATGTGCGCCACCGTACGCGCCGGCTCGCTATCCTGCATGACCCCAGGGCAGCATGAAAACCCACGGGCTACAATCAAATTATGATCGCCATCATGACTGTTACCGGTGTTGATAACACCGGAATTATCTCTGCCGTTTCCACCGCCCTCGCTGAGCTCAAGATCAACATCGTTGACGTCTCGCAGACCCTCATGTCTGGGTACTTCACGATGATCCTGCGCGTCGAATTCGATGAGAATGAAGTCAGCATCCAGCAGATTCAGGAGCGGATGAACACCGTCGGTGAGTCCATCAAGCAATCCATTCGTGTGCAGTCGGAAGCACTGTTCACCGCCATGAATGAAATTTAGGAGCGAGAATCAGTCATGCTTAATCGCTTCAACACCGTCAGTATTCTCGACACCATCGAGATGATCGAGAAATACCGCCTCGATATCCGCACCGTCACCATGGGGATCTCGCTGCTCGGCTGCACGCGCTCCACCATGGAAGCTACCGCAGAGGCCGTTTATGATCGCGTGACCACCCGGGCGGCTCAGCTCGTGGAAGTCTGCGAAGGGATCGAGGCCGAGCTCGGCATCCCGATCGTCAACAAACGTATTTCCGTCACTCCGATCTCACTTATCGTGGCTGGCGTAGAAGGAAACCCCGTCGACGTCGCCCGTGCACTGGATCGCGCCGCTGAGACGACAGGTGTTAACTTCGTCGGCGGCTACTCCGCATTGGTTGAAAAGGGTGCCACCACTGCGGAGAAGACACTCATCCGCTCTATCCCGGAAGCGCTGGCTGAGACCAACCTGGTGTGTTCCTCGGTGAATATCGCATCCTCGCGCGCCGGCATCAACATGAACGCCGCAGCGCAGATGGGACGCATCATCAAGGAAGCTGCCGAACTCACCAAGGACCGCAGCGCCATCGGCTGTGCGAAGCTCGTGATCTTCTCCAACTCCGTGGGCGATAACCCCTTCATGGCCGGTGCCTTCCACGGTATCGAGGAACCGGACTGCGTTGTCTCCGTCGGTGTGTCTGGGCCGGGTGTTGTCGACCGTGCTCTCGGATCCCTGGAGGGCGCCACCCTTAATGAAGTCGCCGAGGAGGTCAAGAAGGCCGCCTTCAAGGTCACGCGTGCCGGACAGCTCGTTGGTTCGATGGCCTCGGAGCGCCTCGGGGTACCCTTTGGCATCATTGACCTCTCCCTAGCTCCCACTGCCGAGCTGGGAGATTCCGTCGCGCACATCCTGGAGCACATGGGTCTGGATCAGGTGGGCACGCACGGAACGACGGCAGCCCTCGCACTGCTTAACGACGCCGTCAAGAAGGGCGGCATGATGGCCTGCTCCCGCGTGGGCGGTCTGTCTGGTTCCTTCATCCCGGTTTCGGAAGACAAGGGCATGATCGATGCGGTGCGCACCGGCGCTATTTCCATCGACAAGCTGGAGGCCATGACCTCCATCTGCTCGGTGGGCTTGGACATGATCGCCATTCCGGGCGATACTTCTGCGGAAACTATTGCCGGCATGATCGCTGATGAAGCCGCCATCGGCGTGATGAATCATAAGACGACCGCCGTGCGCGTTATCCCCGCCCCGGGAACCAAAGCTGGCGATGAGGTCAATTTCGGCGGCTTGCTCGGCTATGCTCCGGTCATTCCGGTCAATGAGGTGGGCAACTCCACCTTCATCAACCGCGGTGGCTTCATCCCGGCGCCGGTGCACGGCTTCCGAAACTAAGACCTCAGCAACTCGGATTAGTTTTCACCAAGCACTTGACCCTCACACCATGTGAGGGTTTAGTTTTGTCCTATGAAGATATCGGACGTCGCCGCGGTCGCTGGATGCTCAGTTCGTTCTGTACGACATTTACACGAGACGGGCGCGGTTCCTGAACCCGCCCGCACCAGCGGGAACTACCGCGACTATTCTGTTTCTGACTTGGCTTCGGTGCTGCGCGCGCGGGCGCTGATCGACGCCGGTGTCCCCGTCGCCGACGTAAATCTGCCGGATGCTATCGATCGTTCATTTGGCGTGCTCGACGAGCGCATCGCTCGGCTCAAGAACCAACGTGAACGCTTACGCGCCCTTGCCCAAGCACCCAACGGGACTCCACGAGACATCCGCGAATCACTCAAAGAGGCGATCCATGATCCCGCGATGCTGCAGCTCGAGCTTGATTCTTGGGATCTGATGGCGCTGTGTGGTGTCGCGACGGAAGGAACCTGGCAACAATTGCGCGAGAACCTTGAAGATGCCGAATGTTTGAGAGTTCTCCGCGAGGTTGAATCGCTATGGCGAAAACTGGGTGCATTGTCCCCGAATGATCGCGAGGTCACGGTAATCGTCGCCAAGCTGCAGCATTTAGGCGAACGTGGCCTCATGCGGGGAATCTATCCTACGTTGCGCCCAGGTAAGGTCCCGCTGAGTGCCACCGATGCACCGACTACCGGTGCACAGGGCAGAGCGCTCGCGGTACTGGCGGGAGCGCCACATGGATAGGATAAGGAGATTCCTCGGAAAACATCCTGGATTCCGATTGGCAAGGTATGAACTTAGCCTCTACCGCGATTTGTGGCTTTGGATACGCGGCGAGACTTTGCTCCCCGCTGGTGCTCAGGCACTTCCCCACCCTCCGGGCAGGCTGCAAATGCTTGGGTTTGTCACCGCGGTGTTGGTGGTTGAAATGGTAGTCGTCCACCTGATTCTCCCCGCAGGTGCGGTTCGGGTTGTGGCGCTACTACTGTCGCTGTGGGCCATCATTTTCGTGTGGGGGTTGATTGCCGCTGAGCGCATTCGCCCCAGTTATATCTCCGACGATGCTACCGTTCTGCGGCGCGGAAGAACTGTCTTCGCTGAGATACCAACTGCCATTGTGCAGCACAAGAGCGTTGACCGCAGTTTTGCCTCAGCGGTTGAAATACGCGATGGCGAGCTGACAGTAGGCGGCCCCGCAGGCACGGACGCCCTCCTGCAGCTGAGCTCGCCTGTTATGGCCACCCCGGATCGCTATCCTTGGCAGCGGCCCCAGCCGATGGAGGTTGATAGGGTGCGCTTCTTCAGTGCTGCGCGCGAACATTAAATGGCGCTTTCACTGGTGGAAAGAGACTACCTATGCGCCGGCGTTGCGGAGTTTGTCTTCGAGTTCCGCTATTAACGGTAGTGCTAGTTGCGCGCGGTCAACGTCGATTCCCCATTTCTCGGGTTCACTACGCACCATGTGCGCTGTGGCAGTGAGAAAGCGGGCGAAGTTTTCCACTACCGCGCGGTTACCATTGCGTACTCCCTCGTTGAGGACTGTATTGCTCAGGCGCTCAGTCCATATTTCTAGAATGTGCGGCGAGGTGCTCTTAGCAATCGTCGTGCACGCAGCACGCGCCAAGCGTTCTGCCTCATCGTCGTGCCACACTCCCCCTGGGACGCGCAGGCGGCAAGAAATAATTGCCGCGCCTTCCACGGCAGGAATCATCCCCATGCGCACGCAGGTTTCCACGTAGTCCGCGCCGTAGCCGACCGCCATGACGTGTCCGACGTCCTTGACTATGCCACGCGTGTCTTCTTCAGTGACGTACCATGCGCGGAAGGTGAGATAGTCCTCGTAATGAAAGTGGCCAGACTCAGCGAGGACAGTGAGTAAACGCGCGGCCATGACCTTGGTCCACACCTTGTCCGTGCGCAGGTAACCGGTGAGGCGATCCCGAACCTGGTCGATGTGGCCATCCCACTGACCTGACTCAATACCTTCCTTAAGCTCGGCAAAGGCCCAGTCCACACGGACTTCAGGCCGCTTGCTCACTAAACCGGTAAGCAGTGGTTCAATGACAGAATCGAGGGTATCGGTGTGGCTCATGGCTTCAGTCCTCTCCTGCTGCAGCATGGCTGGGGTCGTAGCGCTACTAGACCCTGTGCGTGGGAAGCCGGAAGGACCCAAGAAAAGAGCCTTGAGCGGTGCGTGAGTGTGCCCCCGATTCTAGCGCACTATAGGTTTTATGGAAGGCCACGAAGTATCACGGTGACCAGAAGAACAAAGAGCGCTGCCGTTGCTGCAACCGGAGTAAGGAACTAGCCCCTAGGCCAATTCAACGATCTCCATGTATTCGTCGTTCCACAGATCCTCGTCGCCGTCAGGCATGATGATGACACGCTCTGGGTTGAGGGCCTTTACCGCGCCTGGGTCGTGGGTTACCAGAACTACGGCACCGGTATAAGTACCGAGCGCATCGAGAACCTGCTCGCGGGACTGGGGGTCGAGGTTGTTCGTGGGCTCGTCGAGAAGCAGCACATTTGCGCGCGAGGACACGAGCGTGGCCAAGGAAAGACGCGTCTTTTCACCGCCGGAGAGCGTGCCGGCGGGCTGCTCCAGCTTATCCCCGGAGAACATAAAGGCACCGAGCAGACCGCGCAAATCCTGCTGGCCTGCATCGGGGCAAGCCTCGATGGTGTTTTCCCACACGGTCTTGTCTGGGTCGATGTTGTCGTGTTCCTGGGCAAAGTAGCCGATGCGCAAACCATGGCCGGAGACAATACCGCCCTCACCGTCGGTGCGCTCCACGCCCGCTAGAAGCTTGAGCAGGGTCGTCTTTCCGGCACCGTTATAGCCCAGCACGACGACGCGCGAGCCCTTATCAATGGCCAAGTCCACGCCCGCGAAGACTTCAAGCGAGCCATACATCTTGGTCAGGCCCTTCGCGTTCATCGGGGTCTTACCGCAGGGAGCCGGCTCCGGGAACTTGATGTGGGCAACCTTGTCGGCCACACGCACGTCATCGAGCTCGTTCATCATGCGCTCAGCGCGGTGCAGCATCTGCTTAGCTGCTGCGGCCTTCGTCGCCTTAGCGCCGAGCTTTGCGGCCTGCTTGTGCAGGGCGGCCGCCTTCTTCTCCGCGTTGGCGCGCTCACGGCGGCGGCGGGCCTCATCGGTCGCACGGGCATCGAGATACTTTTTAAAGCCCATGTTGTAGACATCCGCCTCGGCGCGCACGGCGTCGAGGAACCAGACCTTGTTGCAGACGGCCTCGAGCAGGTCCACGTCGTGCGAGATCATGATGAGCCCGCCCTCATGCTTCGACAGGAAGCCGCGCAACCAGGTGATGGAATCTGCGTCGAGGTGGTTCGTGGGCTCGTCGAGAAGCAGCGTGGTCTGGGACTTGCCGGAGCCTGCCGACGCCGCGAAAAGAATCTGCGCCAGCTCCACGCGGCGGCGCTGGCCACCGGAGAGCGTCTTGAGCTGCTGATCCAAGACGCGCTGCGGGAGGCCAAGGTTGTCACAGATCTGTGCGCACTCGGAATCCGCCTCGTAGCCGCCGAGGGAATGGTACTCCTCTTCCAAGCGCGAGAACTTGCGGATGGCCTTATCGCGGAACTTGTCGTCCGTTGCCGTCTCCATGAGTTCCTGCTGCTTGGCCATGCGCCGCTTGATCTCATCGAGACCACGGGCCGAGAGCACGCGTTCGCGCGCGGTCTGTTCGATGTTGCCCTCGCGGGAATCCTGCGGCAGGTAACCAATGGGGCCAGAGCGCGTTACCGAACCGCCATAAGGCTCGGTCTCCCCCGCCAAGATGCGCATCGTCGTGGTCTTTCCTGCGCCGTTGCGGCCGACCAGCCCGATGCGGTCACCCGGCTGTACGCGGAGGTGCTGGCCGGGGGCGTCGAGAAGCGTGCGTGCGCCCACGCGCACCTCGAAATCATTGGTCACAATCACGTCGAAACAGTCTAGCAACCAGGGCAGTTAAACCCGAACCAGCGGCAGGGCGCTGATCGACGTAAAGCTAACGGTACGGAGGATAAGTCATCTGGAAATTCGTGGCCCGGATTCGGCGCGCTTGACCTATACAAGATGAAAGATGTGCCTACATTGACATCATGAGTACATCAGCCACATCGAAACCGCCATTAATCCTCGCGATTACCGCCTGCCCAACTGGTATTGCGCATACCTACATGGCGGCTGAAAACCTCGAGGCCGCTGCCGCGGAACTTGGTTACCGGATCAAAGTTGAGACCCACGGCTCAATCGGTGTCGAAGGCACCTTTAGCGCTAAGGACATCGAAGAAGCCGATGCCATCGTAATTGGCGCCGACACTGTGATTGCCAAGGATCGTTTCCGCGGCAAGCGCTTGGCAGCAACGGGCGTCGATGAAGCTATTAAGCACCCAAAGGAGCTCCTCCGCCGTTCGCTGTCCGCGTCGAAATGGGAAGAAAAGTTTTCTGCCGAAGAGCCGAAGGGATCTCAGCGCGAGGACAGCTCCGGCAGTGCCCATGGCGCGCGCGCCGTGGGACAGACCCTCTATAAAGCGCTGATGAACGGCGTATCCCACATGATCCCGTTCGTGGTGACCGGCGGTCTCCTCATCGCAGTAGCACTGTCAATTGGAGGAACCCCGACGCCCGAAGGCTTGGCAATTCCCGAGGATTCCTTCTGGAATACGCTGAACGAGCTGGGTGGTTTGGCCTTTTCACTCATGGTGCCGATTCTTTCCGGCTATATCGCAGTGGGCATTGCGGACCGTCCTGGGTTGGCGCCTGGTCTGATTACTGGCCTCATCGCTACGACTGGATCACTCTACGGATCTGAAGCCGGTGCCGGGTTCTTGGGGGGTATCGTCACCGGCATCCTGTCTGGCTATGTGGCGCTCGGGATCAAGAAGATTCCGGTGAATAAATACATTGCCCCGATTTGGCCGATCATCGTTATCCCGATTTTCACCACCCTCATTGTGGGTCTTATCTTCATTTACCTGGTCGGCGCACCGATAGCTGGCGCATTTGAAGCCATGACCGAGTACCTCGCAGGAATGCAAGGCTCATCTGTCGTTGTGCTTGGTCTCGTTATCGGGGCGATGATCGCTTTTGACATGGGCGGCCCCTTCAACAAGACAGCGTTCCTCTTTGGCGGAGGCATGATTGCCGCTGGTAATGCAGCCCCTATGGGCATGGCCGCTACCGCTATCGCTGTACCACCATTGGCGGTGGGCGCTGCCACCCTTGCCCGCCGTGCCTGGTTTAATAAGGCCGAAAAAGACGCCGGTATCGCCGCGCTTTTCATGGGGCTATTCGGCATTACGGAAGGCGCAATTCCCCTTGCCGCTGCACGCCCTCTGCAGGTCATTCCGGCGAACGTCATCGGCGGTGCGGTTGCCGGTGGCCTAGCAGGCGCATTCGGAGTTAAAGACCATGTCATGCACGGCGGCCCCATCGTCGCAGTGCTCGGTGCTGTCGACAACGTCGTGGGCTTCTTCGTGGCATTGCTTATTGGCGTTGTCGTCTGTGCATCAGTCATGCTCCTCTTAATCGCACTTACTCAGCATAAGAAAACGACAGAGAAGAATGAGAGCAAGAGCGACCAGGGCGCTGCGGACAAAGCTTCAGCAAACGCGGCGGAAAGCTCGCATCTGGGACAACCACTGCTGTCTATCGAAACGGTGAGCCTCGACCACAGTCTGGGCAGTACTCGCGACGAAACCATCGAAGCACTAGTGCGGCTAGTTTCTCCTCGCTTTGCTGATCCTTCTGCGGTGCTCACAGCGGCTCTTGAGCGCGAGACGAAGCACTCTACCGGCGTGGGCCATGGCGTGGCGATCCCGCATGCCCGTTCAGCTGGCGTGAAGGTTCCTACCTTGGCTTTTGCACGTCTTCCCGAAGCAATCACGTGGGCACAGGGTGAGGAGCCCACAACGATGGTGTTCCTCATTGCCGTGCCAGACGACGCCGGCAAGCAACACCTCAAGCTGCTTTCCAAGCTGGCACGGGCAATCATGAAGGAGGACTTCCGCGTTCGCCTTCAGTCCGCTACAACCCAAGAAGAAGCCGTCGATATCATCTCCTCGGCGCTGGATCCGGCGTCCTTGCCCACTGTGGGGCAGCGAAACGATTAGACCGCGAAGCCGAGGGCCTGGAGCATCTCGCGGCCCTCTTCGGTGATCATGTTCGGGCCCCACGGCGGCATCCACACCCAGTTGAGCTGGACGGCGTCGGCAAGCTTGTTGCCCACGACGACGTCGTCGATCTGCTCACCGATGACGTCAGTCAGCGGGCACGCAGGGGACGTCAGCGTCATGTTGATGACGCAGGTGTTCTTACCGTCAATGTCCTCGAGCCAGAGGTCGTAGACCAGGCCCAAGTCAACAACGTTGATGCCCAGCTCCGGATCGATGACGTCCCGGAGGTATTCGGTGATGTCGAATGCCTTGGCAATCTGCTCTTCGGTCTGTTCAGGCTTTACTCCGCCGCCGGCGAAGGAGGCGTTCTCGTCCTGATACGGGTCGGTCGGCTGGCTATCGTTAGTGGTATCCGCCATCTACTTCTCCAATTCAGTCAGCGCCTGCGCGGTGGCAGCATGGAAGGCCTTCCACCCCAGCAGCGCGCACTTAACACGGGCAGGGAACTTGGCCACGCCGGCAAAAGCGACGCCATCCCCAATGATCTCGTCGTCTCCCTCAATTTCGCCGCGGGAAGTCACCATGCGGTCAAACTCCTCGAGCTTGGCGTTGGCCTCCTCCAACGGGATGCCTACGATTTCTTCCGCCATGACGGAGGTCGAAGCCTGCGAGATAGAGCAG
Organism: Corynebacterium sp. HMSC078A10; assembly: GCF_001811565.1. Taxonomy (NCBI): domain Bacteria; kingdom Bacillati; phylum Actinomycetota; class Actinomycetes; order Mycobacteriales; family Corynebacteriaceae; genus Corynebacterium; species Corynebacterium sp. HMSC078A10. The sequence continues at coordinate 86,801 of NZ_KV805185.1, forward strand.
CCTTCAGCGTCGTAGGACACGTCCTCCACAGTCTTGCCGTCGGCCGACAGCTTCACGCGCAGCGTGATCTCATCGCCGCACGAGGGGTTAACGTGGTGAACCTCAGCCTGGCCATCGCGCAGGCCGGAGAATTTCGGGTTCTTATAGTGGTCCAGGATCACATCCTGGTACATGGAATCTAGGTTCATTCGCTCACTCCAAAGAAAGCACGGGCAGCCCGCACCGCCTCTACGAGGGCGTCGACCTCGTCCTCAGTGTTGTACAGGTAAAAGCTAGCGCGTGCGGTCGAATTAGCCTTGCACGCGCGGTGCAGTGGCCACGCGCAGTGGTGACCAGTTCGGATGGACACTCCATGAGCATCAAGCACCTGGCCCAAATCATGCGGGTGGATGCCCTCCACGATGAAGGAGACCGCTCCCCCGCGATCCTCGGTGTTTTTGGGGCCGATGATGCGTAGACCAGGAATCTCGGAAAGCTTGTCCAAAGCCAATGCGGTGAGCTTCTGCTCGTGGGCGTGGATGGCCTCCATGCCCACTTCGCTCAAAAACTTCACCGCGGCCCCCAGACCAACGACCTGGCTGGTCATCTGAGTTCCGGCCTCGAAGCGAGTCGGCGGCTCGGCAAAGGTCGAGCCCTCCATCTTGACCACCTCGATCATGGAACCGCCAGTAAGGAAGGGCGGCAGCTGTGCCAGCAGCTCCGCCTTGCCGTAGAGCACACCGACGCCGGTCGGGCCGCACATCTTGTGCCCAGAGAACGCGGCGAAGTCCACGTCGAGAGCGTGGAAGTCCACCGGCATGTGCGGAACGGACTGGCACGCGTCCAGAACCACCATGGCGCCTACAGCGCGGGCACGGCGCACCAGTTCCTCAACGGGGGCCACGGCTCCCGTCACGTTGGACTGGTGGGTAAAAGCCACGACCTTGACGGAGTCATCGAGCTCGAGCGAATCGAGATCAATGCGGCCGTCCTCAGTCATGGAGTACCACTTCAGCGTCGCACCAGTGCGCTGGCACAGCTCCTGCCACGGAACCAAGTTCGCATGGTGCTCCAATTCGGTGACGACGACGGTATCGCCCTCGCCGACATAAAGCTGCCCCGCGCGCTCATCGCTAAGCACGTAGGCAACTTCATTCAACGCCTCAGTGGCGTTCTTGGTGAAGGAAATCTCATCGCGGTCCGCGCCAACGAAAGCGGCAATGGCCTGGCGGGCGGACTCATACGCGTCATCGGCTTCCTCCGCCAACTGGTAGGAGCCGCGGTGCACCGGCGCATTGGTGCCGAGTACGAACTCCTCCTCGGCCTTCCACACTGGGAGGGGACGTTGCGAGGTCGCACCCGAATCCAGGTACACCATTGGCTTACCGTCGCGCACGGTGCGCGAGAGGATGGGGAATTGCTCCCTGATCGCATTAACGTCTAGTTCAGACATAGGTCCTTGTGCTCGGTTCTTTATCGATTGCGTACGTGGTGTGTGCAGCCTGATGAGTTCTACTTGAGGAACTGCTCGTAGCCGTCCGCCTCAAGCTGATCAGCCAGCTCGGCGCCACCGGTCTTGATGACGTGTCCGTCTGCGAAGACGTGGACAAAGTCCGGGACGACGTAGTTAAGGATGCGCTTGTAGTGCGTGATGAGGAGGATGCCACCCTTGGTTTCTTCCTGGTAGCGGTTAATACCCTCGGAAACCACGCGCAGGGCGTCGACGTCCAGGCCGGAGTCGGTCTCATCCATGACTGCGAACTTCGGCTTCAGGATGTCCAGCTGCATGACCTCGTGGCGCTTCTTCTCACCGCCGGAAAAACCTTCGTTCACGGAACGGTGGGCGAAGGACTTGTCGATGGAGAGCTTCTCACGAGCTTCTGTGAGCTCCTTGTTCCACTCGCGCAGCTTCGGGGCCTCGCCACGAATAGCAGTCACGGCAGAGCGCATGAACTGCGACATCTTCACGCCCGGCACCTCGGTCGGGTACTGCATGGCGAGGAAGAGGCCAGCGCGGGCGCGCTCATCAACTTCCATCTCGAGGATGTTTTCGCCGTCGAGGAGCACCTCGCCCTCAGTAACCTCGTACTTGGGGTGGCCGGCAATGACGTAGGACAGGGTGGACTTGCCGGAGCCATTGGGCCCCATGACGGCATGGGTCTCACCGGAGTTGATGGTCAGGTTGACGCCCTTGAGGATCTCCTTCGGCTCGCCGTCCTCCTCGTTGGGGAGCACCTGCGCGTGGAGATTCTTAATTTCCAGAGTAGACATTGAGTTGGTACCTGCTTTCGGGGAGTTTTAAGCGTTGATCTTGGCGAGCTCGTCGACGACGCGGGATTCCAGTTCCTCGCGCAGGGACTCGACCGGGATGCGTGAGATGACTTCGGAGAAGAAGCCGCGGATGATGAGGCGGCGTGCCTCGGCGGCCGGAATGCCGCGGGACATGAGGTAGAACAGCTCGAGGTCATCGAAGCGGCCCACAGTTGCGGCATGGCCGGCGCCGACGATCTCACCGGTCTGGATCTCCAGGTTCGGGATGGCGTCTGCACGTGCGCCCTCGGTGAGAATCAGGTTGTTGTTCGTCTCATAGGTGTCCGTGTTGTTCGCGTTCTTGCGGATGAGCACGTCACCGACCCAGCAGGTGCGGGCCTCCGGGGTGCGGGAAGCGGAGCCAGCCTCGGCCTTCTGCGCGGACGTAGCGCCCTGCAGCGCGCCCTTGTAGAAAACGCGGGAGCGGCAGTTCGGCACATCGTGGTCCACCAGCAGACGGTTCTCAAAGTACTGGCCGGCATCGGCGAAGTAGACGCCCAGCAGTTCGGCATCGCCGCCCGGGGCGTCGAAAACCACGCGTGGAACGAGGCGCACAATCTCGCCGCCGAAGATGGCGGTGTTGTGGCGCAGGACGGCGTCGCGGCCCACCTTCGCGATCTGGTGGGACAGGTGGACGGCGTCATCTTCCCAATCAGCGTCAACGACGACGGTGACGTGGGCGCCGTCGCCCAACACGAATTCAACATTGTCCGCGTGGGTGCCGGAGCCGACGTACTTCAGCACGATGGTGGCTTCGGCGTGGTGTCCCACGTGGATGGAGGTCGCACCAAAGGAGGTCACGCCCTCACCAGCACCGGTAATGGTGATCTCCACCGGCTGGTCCAACTGTGCCTCAGCGTCCACAGTGACAACCTGTGCTTCCGGCATGGAAGTCCAGGCCTGTGCGGCAACACGGTCAGCAGGGGCGCCAGCGGTGCCAAGGCGGGCGTCGTCAGGCGCGACGGTTTCGGAGGTTACGCCTTCCGGAGCGGTGACGTCGATCTTCTGTGCGGTCGCCGGCGCAAACTCACCGTTGTGCAGGCCCCGCAGGTTACGCAGGGCGATAAAGCGCCACACCTCATCGCGGCCATGCGGGACCGGGAAGTCCTCCACATTGAATGACGTGAACTGGTCACCCTTGGTGACGTCAGCAGGATTAAATTCGTTGGAAGCTACCATTTAGCCCACCGATCCTTCCATCTGCAGCTCGATAAGACGGTTGAGCTCCAATGCGTATTCCATGGGGAGCTCCTTTGCAATCGGCTCAACGAAGCCGCGCACGATCATCGCCATGGCCTCTTCCTCGGCGATACCGCGGGACATGAGGTAGAACAACTGCTCCTCGGAGACCTGCGAGACGGTCGCCTCGTGGCCCAAGGTGACGTGGTCGTTACGGATATCGTTGTACGGATACGTATCCGAACGCGAGTTATTGTCCACCAGCAGCGCGTCACACTCGACGTTGGCCGTGGAGTTGGCAGCGTTGGCGTTGACCTGCACCAAACCACGGTAAGCGGCGCGGCCACCATTGCGGGCCACCGATTTGGACACAATGTTGGAGGAGGTGTTCGGCGCCATGTGGACCATCTTGGAGCCGGTGTCCTGCACCTGGTTGTCCGCAGCGAAAGCCAGGGACAGAACCTCGCCCTTAGCGTGCTCGCCGGTCAGCCAGCAGGAGGGGTACTTCATGGTGACCTTGGAACCGATGTTGCCATCGACCCATTCCATGGTGCCGCCCTCTTCCACCTTGGCGCGCTGGGTCACCAAGTTATAGACGTTGGTGGACCAGTTCTGAATGGTGGTATAACGGCAGCGGCCGCCCTTCTTCACGACGATCTCGATGACACCGGTGTGCAGTGAGTCCGAGTTGTAGATCGGAGCGGTGCAGCCCTCGATGTAGTGGACGTAGGCGTCCTCTTCCACGATGATGAGGGTGCGCTCGAACTGGCCCATGTTCTCCGTGTTGATGCGGAAGTAAGCCTGCAACGGGATGTCCACGTGGACGCCCTTCGGCACATAGACGAAGGAGCCACCAGACCAGCAGGCATTGTTCAGTGCGGAGAACTTATTGTCACCGGCCGGGATGACCGTGCCGAAGTACTCCTGGAGGATCTCCGGGTACTCGCGCACAGCAGTATCGGTATCGACGAAGATAACGCCCTGGGCTTCGAGGTCCTCACGAATCTTGTGGTAGACCACCTCGGACTCGTACTGGGCGGCAACACCGGAGACTAGACGCTTCTTCTCGGCATCCGGGATACCCAGCTTGTCGTAGGTCTCCTTAATATCTGACGGCAGGTCATCCCAGGTTTGGGCCTGCTTCTCAGTGGAGCGGACAAAGTACTTAATGTTGTCAAAGTCGATGTCGGAGAGATCCGGGCCCCACGTAGGCACCGGCTTCTTGTTGAAAACGCGCAGTGCCTTGAGTCGGGACTCAAGCATCCATTCCGGCTCGTTCTTCTTCTCCGAGATATCGCGGACGACGTCTTCGCTCAAACCTCGGTGTGCTGCCTGGCCGGCCGCGTCCGAATCGTGCCAGCCGTAGTCATATCCACCGATGGAGGAGATGATCTCATCATCGCTCATCTTGGTCTCAAGCCCTGGTGCTGGTTGTGCCTGTGTCAAAGCCCGCTCCTTTCTATGTTGATTAGTCTTTTTCCCGTTCCACCGCAGACGGCGGGACAGGTTTTAAGGGGATATTCGTGGTGCAGATTCCGTGGCCATCCGCGATGGAGGCCAAGGGCTGCACATGTTTGCCTAATAGCGCGGAGAAAACTTCTTGTTCAGCTTCACACAACTCCGGATGCTCAGCAGCCACATGGGCCACCGGGCAATGGTGCTGGCAAATCTGCACTCCATTTCCCACCGATGTCACCGTGGCCGCGTAGCCGTGTGCATCAAGCACAGCGGCCAGCTGGCGTGCCACCTCAGGTACGGATTCTTCCTCCTCTACCAAAGGAGTCACGTCTTCCACGAGCCGCTCGAAGCGGGCCTTGGCAAAGCGCCGGACCGCCTCGGGCCCACCCGCTTCCCGCAACGCGGTGAGTGCTTCCGCCGCCAGTTGGTCATAGGCGTGCCCGAATTGGGCACGGCCTTGATCCGTGAGGCGGAAGTGCTTGGCGGGGCGACCACGGCCTGCCGACTGCCCGGGACGGGCTGCTGGGCGGCGGTGTACAACCTCGGTGAGTCCTTCCTCCACCAAAATGTCTAAGTGCCGGCGTATGCCGGCTGCAGAGAGACCTAGGCGTTCACCTAAGTACGACGCCGTCACCGGGCCGTCCTTGAGAAGCAACAACATGACGTGGCGGCGAGTATCGCCCTCGGTCGAGCGAGTCTCCCTGGGTAACTCCTTCGTCACGGTGCACACCTCCTTGAGTGAATCATTCCCTGTTTAGACAACACTAGTGTTCCTTAATTCATTCCCAATTTCCACTCTTTCATTCGTGTCGCGGGCAGCTAGTTCCCGCTCACCACTGAGCCGCTAAGGTAGACAGTCATGAATATGGAACGCGACTACACCCGATCGGGGCGACTGCCCCGCGTCATCTGGGGCGTGCGCGATGAGCTTCCCCGCATGGGTGTTCCTGGTTCCCGTTCCGCGCTCCTTCACCAAGACTTCCCCGACTCCGCCGAGGGCGCAGATCACGCCGCGCTTGGCGACGCCCACCGCCGCACCATCTCCCAGCTGCGTACACTGTTCACGCTTCGCTGGCTCGGCACGATCGGCGCATTGCTCATTGCACTCGGCGGCCTGGGCGCCGGCGCGCTCCCAGTGGTGGGAAACCCGTATGAGTCCTTACCTTTCGGTTCACTCATGTCACGAATGCTGCAGTCCTCCTCCGCCATCGTGTTTATCGGTGTCGGTTTCATGGTGACCGCGTGGATTTGTATGGCCCCACTCGTGGGAGCACCACTGCGCCTGCGCAAGGCCGAACATAATCCAAAGCTAACGGGCGACGGGGAAGATACGAGGTTTAGCCACTCCCCCCGAGTGCTGACGCAAAGCCAGATGTGGCGAACCTGGCTGGGATGGGTACTTCCACTACTGGTCACCGCTCCCCTTTTCACCCAAGACATCTACTCCTACCTGGCCAACGGATCCATCGTGCTGCAAGGCCTCGATCCCTATTCCGCAGGCCCCGTGGAACTTTTGGGCGCAGATAATGACCTTGCCCGTTCGGTCCCTTTCATCTGGGCAAACTCCCCCTCCCCGTATGGCCCTGTGGCGTTAGGACTGGCCGCATTGGTCAGCTGGCTCACCCACGACTCCATCATCTGGGGCGTAGTCCTTCACCGAGTGTTTTCCCTCGTCGGCATCATCGCTGCTGGCTGGGCCATTTCACGTCTCGCCGCCCGCTGCCGCGTGGCCCCAGAGGCAGCACTCTGGCTCGGCATCCTCAACCCCTTGACCATCCTTCACCTGGTAGGAGGCATTCACAATGAATCCTTCATGCTTGGGCTGGCTCTCGTCGGAGTGGAATTGGGCCTTCGGGCTGTCAACGATTCCCACGCCGCCCGTTGGCGGGTATGGGCACTGTTCATCGCGTCTGGCGTCCTCATTTCGTGCGCCGGCATGGTGAAGGTTACTGGCTTTATTGGACTTGGGTTTGTCGGGATGGCGGCTGCTCGCGGGCTCGTCGACAAGCACGGTGTGCCCGCCGTCCGGGCGGTCCTTGGCGCCGGTTTTGCCCAGCTGCTTCTGCTCGCCGTCTCTATTGCGGCAGTCACGATAGTCACGGGTATCGATATTGGATGGATCTTTGGTCAAGGCGGCGCGGCTACGATCCGTTCCTGGCTCTCTGCGACGACCTCCGTGGGCGTCGGCGCCGGCTTCCTCGGGATGCTGTTGGGTTTGGGTGATCACACCGAGGCCATTCTCAGCGTCACCCGCACTGTCGGCGTCATCATTGCCGCCGGTTTTATGCTCCGCATGCTGTATGCGACCTTCCGCGGAGCCATCCACCCGGTGGGCGGACTCGGTGTGTCCACCTTCGCGCTCGTGGTTTTCTTCCCAGTCGTCCAGCCCTGGTACATCCTGTGGGCGGTGCTGCCGCTCGCGGCGTGGGCAAACCGGCGCTTCTTCCGTATGGCGGTAATGATTTACTCCGGGTTGATGAGCTTCATCGTCCTACCGCGCGGGCTAGGCCTGCCCCCAGGCACGGTCTTCGTTATCTACTTGGCCGCTGTGGTGACGTTCGTAGCACTGATCGCTGCGGGGTGGGTTGCGTTGCGTCGAGCGGGCGTGCGTGTCTTAAACTAACTGCCCGTGACTAGATCGGCTCTCATTCTAGAAAACGTCATAAAGACCTATGGCGACGTCAACGCGGTAAATGGGCTGAGCTTCCGCGCTAATTACGGCGAGATTCTATGTCTGCTTGGCCCCAATGGTGCGGGCAAGACAACCACCATCGAGATGTGTGAGGGATTTAAGAAACCCACCTCCGGCCACATTGAGGTTCTGGGGCTTGACCCTGCACGCAACCCTGACGCGGTGCGCGCCCGCATTGGCATCATGCTGCAGGGCGGAGGTTCTTATTCCGGAATCAAGGTTAAGGAGATGCTGCAACTTAGCGCCTCCTATAACGACAATCCCTTAGACCCGGAATGGCTACTGGATACCCTAGGGCTGCGGGCGGTGGAAAAGAATAGTTACCGCCGTTTGTCGGGCGGGCAGCAACAGCGGCTTTCTCTCGCCTTGGCCATCATTGGACGTCCAGAATTGATCTTCCTCGATGAACCCACGGCAGGTATGGACGCGCAATCGCGCCTTGCCGTGTGGGATCTCATCCGTGCCTTGCGTGCAGATGGCGTGACAGTCATCCTCACCACGCACCTCATGGATGAAGCGGAAGCACTCAGCGACCGCGTCGTCATTATTGATCACGGCCAGCTCGTCGCCAGCGGCACCGCAGCGTCGCTGACGAGTTCCGCTGATATCCCACAGGTGAGTTTTGAGACCGCGACTCCAGTGGACCTTGAGGCGCTGCGTAAGGCAGGCATCTCCGCCGACGCTACCCGCCCTCTCCACTACCGACTCGCCTCTTCGGTCAGCCCGGAGGTCATCGCAGAGCTCGCCACGTTCTTAGCCGCGCACGACGTTGTCCTCCGCAACCTGCAAACCTCGCACCGTAACCTCGAAGAGGTCTTCCTAGATCTCACCGGCCGCGAGATGCGCAGTTAGCCCGCATCTGACACCTACCACTTTGTTTGATCAAGGAGAAGCTCCATGAGCACCTTCGCACCCGGCACATTCAGCCCGAATCCGCAGCGCGTTGGCGTTGCCGCCATGGCCCGTGCCCAAGGGGCAATCGAGTCAAAGCTGATGCTGCGGCACGGCGAGCAACAGCTACTGAGCATCATCATTCCGCTCGCTATCCTGATCGGCGCCGCCAAGATGCAGGACAGTACGGGCCACGGCGTAGAGGAGATCTTCCCCATGGTCCTAGCCGTCGGCACTACATCCTCTGGGTTTACCGGCCAAGCTATTTCTCTGGCTTTCGACCGTCGCTATGGCGCGCTCAAACGAACGGGCGCATCAGGAGTTCCGGCTTGGGCCATCGTGGTGGGAAAGATCCTTGGCGTTCTTTCAATGGTGGTACTTCAGGTCCTTGTACTGGGCACAGCAGCTGCCATCCTCGGGCTGCGTATTACTGCCGGCGGTGCCGCCATCGGTGTGGTGGTGTTGGCGTTTGGTGTTGCCACATTTACAGCGCTCGGCTTGCTGCTCGGCGGGACCCTCAGCTCTGAGGCTGTCCTGGCGGTGTCCAACCTCATTTGGTTCATTCTGCTCGGCACCGTCGGCTGGGTGATGTATTCTCAGGGTCTGGGCGATAATGGGGTACTCACGCTCGTACCCACTGTGGCGATGGCCGGTGGGCTCGACATCGCTCTTAAAGGAGCGTTCCCTGTCTTTGAGATCCTCCTCCTCATCGGTTGGTCAGCGGTAGCGTCGTTTGCAGCGGTGCGTTGGTTCCGCTTCGAGGGCTAAAAGTGATTCTTCTCCCTTGCACGGCGTGACGCACATACTGATTTTGGTTCCGGAGCGGTGCCGAACGGTAGGCTGAGTACCCGTGAGTACTGCCAACATTTCTTCTCAACGCACCCCTGCGCCTGCTACAAATCCTGCAGGCCCCTCGCTGAAGACACAGCGCATTATCGCACTCGTCCTCTTAATCTGTCAGGCTGGCATTACAGTATCGGGTTCCATCGTCCGCGTGACCGGTTCCGGCCTTGGTTGCGTGACGTGGCCCAACTGCCACCCCGGTTCCCTCGTCCCCATTCAAGGCGCGGCCCCCATGCTGCACCAAGCCATTGAATTCGGTAACCGGCTTTTGACCTTTGTTGTTGCGGCGGCGGCCATCGCCAGCATCGTGGCCGTTCACAAGGCGCAGCGCCGCAAGGAGCTCAAGGTCTATGCTTGGGCGGGGCTCGCAGGTATCTTCGTGCAGGCACTCATTGGCGCCCTGTCGGTCGTGCTGAAGCTTTCTTGGTGGAGCGTGGCAATTCACTTCCTCCCCTCTATGGCCCTGGTGTGGATTGCGGCCATGCTGTTCTCCCGCATCAACGAACCCGATGACGGAACCCCTACTCGCCTCTTCCCTGCCGCCGTGCGCACCCTCGCGGTCGTTGCTGCGGTAGCGCTCTCCATCGTGCTGCTGACCGGTACCTTTGTCACCGGCTCCGGAACACACTCCGGCGACGCTGGCGTGGGCATGGAGGGACGCCTCGGAGTCGATACCTATGGCATGGCCGTCATCCACGCTATCTGCATGTACGTCTACTTGGCGCTGACCCTCATCGTGGTCTTCCTCCTTCACCGCACTGGTGCGCCCAAGGCGGCCAGGAAGGACGGCTGGGTGCTCATTGCCTGCATCGTCATCCAATGGGCTCTTGGCGTAACGCAGTTCTACCTGCACATTCCACGCTGGACAGTCCCCTTCCACGTGGGCATGTCCTCGGTGGTTACGGCCTTCACCGCCCTACTGTGGGCGCATGGACTGCGCCGCGTCCGCACCACTGAAATTGCTTCCTCCAGCGCTACTCAAATTGGTGTCGAAAGCAGCTCCGCAACCCAAAGCTAGGGCAACCCGGTAGGTGCTCACAGCGCCGTCTTCCCCACCACGCTAGGAGGAAGGCGGCGCTTTTGCTGCGCGGGGGCCGGGATCTCGTTTAGCCTAGACACCATGCATGCTATTCAGGTGACCACGACCGGAGGGCCTGAGGTCCTCACCTACGCCGAGGTAGATTCCCCCACGCCATCGCAGGAGCAGTTGCTTGTCGACGTCTCCGTGGCCGGCGTCAACTACATCGACACCTACTACCGCGAAGGCATCTACAACGCCTCTGTGCCTTTCATCCTCGGCCTCGAAGGCACCGGCCGGGTTGTGCACGATCCCCAGGGGGAGATCGCCCCGGGCACGATGGTTGCCTGGGATCACGCATTCGGTTCCTATGCCGAGCAGGTCTGTGTGCCGCGCGACCGCGTGGTGGCCGTCCCGGATGAGATCCCGTCCGCTGTCGCAGGGTCTATGCTCCTCCAAGGCATGACGGCACACTACCTCACTCACGGTGTATATCAGCTTGGGGAAGGCGCATCGTGCCTGATTACCGCCGGTGCGGGCGGCGTCGGCCTAGTCCTTACGCAGATGGCCAAGTCCCTCGGCGCCACCGTTTACTCAGTGGTCTCCACCGATGAGAAAGAAGAGCTGGCCTATAGCGCAGGTGCTGACTGTGTCTTCCGCTACAGCAGTGGCCTGGCCGAACAGGTACGCCGCCACAACGGTGGGCGTGGGGTTGACGTGGTTTACGACGGCGTCGGCAAGGCGACCTTCGGCGAGTCCCTCGAAGTCGTGCGCCCGCGCGGTACTGTGGCGCTCTTCGGCGCCGCATCGGGACCAGTCCCGCCCATGGATCCGCAGCTGCTGAATAAGCACGGCTCCATCTTCCTCACCCGCCCCTAACTCGGCGCCTGGACCTCCCAAGAAGGCGAGTTCCAGATGCGCGCTCAGGCCGTGGTGCAGGCGGTTATCGACGGCGAGCTTGACTTCCGCGTATCTGCAGAATATCCGCTTGCAGAAGCCGCTCAGGCCCACCGCGACCTCCAAGAGCGCAAGACCACCGGCTCAATTGTTTTGCGCGTGCGGGAGGAAGAATAGCTAGATAAACACTAGCTAATTAAAAGAGCGTGGCTGACCAACCCAGCATGCGCCCGATGGGCTCCCAACCCACGATGGCGTCGATGGACAGGCCGATGAAAAGAACTGACAGATAGTTGTTGGAGTAGATAAACAGGCGCATGGGCTTGACCTTTGCGCCCTTCTTTACTCCTTGGTGCAGGCGGATGGCCATCCACAGGAAGACCGCACCGGAAGCCACCGCGGCCACCAGATAGATCCACGAAGCGGCCGGGATGATGAGGAAGGTTACGATGACCGTTCCGATTGTGTACCAAACGATTTGGCGAGTTACTTCCACTTCTCCGGCAACAACGGGCAACATCGGTACCCCAGCCTTGCGGTAGTCCTCTTTGTACTTCATTGCGAGTGCCCACGTGTGTGGTGGGGTCCAGAAGAAAATGATGAGGAACAACACCACGGCCTGCCACCACTTATCGGGCTCCCCCGCGGGCGCGTTATCCCGAATCACTGCCCAGCCCACCATGGCGGGCATACAGCCAGCGAGACCGCCCCACACGATGTTCTGGGAATTCCGCATCTTGAGGAACTTCGTGTAGACGATGACGTAGAAAAAGTTGGTCAACAGCACGAAGAACGCGGCCAGCCAAGAATGCGCCAGCACGCCCAGCCAAAAGACGGACAGCGCCAGCATGACCCAGGCGAAGGCAGCGGCATTGCGGCGCGCAATGGTCTTGCGCACCAGCGGGCGAGCGCGCGTACGTTGCATCTTCTGATCGATTTCATAGTCCACAACGTTGTTGAACGTGTGGGCTGCTGCGGCACCCATCCAGCCACCAAAGATGGTGGATAAGATGAGCCAGAAATTCGACGACACCGCCTCGAATCCACGCTGGGCCTGGAGCATAGCCGGGATTGCTGCCACGAGGAGGAGCTCAATGATCCTCGGTTTCGTTAGCGCAAAATAGGCCTTGATGGTCTCCAAGGAACAGTCCTCCGTAAATCCGGCACGTGGGTGAATGGCTTATTGGTCTGAAGTAGTGGTCGTCTGCTCGTGCTAGAAAGTTCCCAAGGACGTCTAGAACACATCCTGAAAACCTCGTGGCGAGAATCCAGATCATTCTCCGGAGAAAACTCGCCGGCCACTGGCCGATAGCAGGGAGCAACGGCGTCAACCATGCCAGATTACCGTCCGAAACCTGGTTTCTATAATCCCCCGCCGAGGATCGAAAAACCTTTACACTGATAAACGGTATATCTGTTTCCAGAAGCGAAGTGAGGTTTTCGCCGTGTCGCACGATAAGTTGTCCCCGGAACTGCAGGCTATGGTCCAGCGCCGCTACCCTTCGGACTGGAGTGACCTCGATACCCGCGCCGTGGATACTGTGCGCGTGCTAGCTGCCGACGCAGTCCAAAACTGCGGCTCCGGCCACCCGGGTACCGCTATGTCCCTGGCCCCGTTGGCCTACACGCTCTACCAACGCGTGCTAAACCACGATCCAGCAGACGCCCACTGGGCCGGGCGCGACCGCTTCGTCCTTTCCGTCGGACACTCGTCCCTGACGCAATACATTCAGCTCTTCCTCGGTGGCTTCGGCCTCGAGATGGAGGACCTCAAGTCCTTGCGCACCTGGGGTTCCAAGACGCCCGGCCACCCGGAGGTGCACCACACCGACGGCGTAGAAATCACTACCGGCCCGCTGGGCCAGGGCCTGGCCTCCGCGGTTGGTATGGCAATGGCCGCGCGCAAGGAGCGCGGATTGTTCGACGCCTCCGCCCCAGCGGGCGAGTCTCCCTTCGATCACTTCATCTACGTCATCGCCTCGGACGGTGACCTGCAGGAGGGCGTGACTGCTGAGGCTTCGTCCCTGGCGGGTACGCAGAAGCTGGGGAACCTCATCGTCTTCTGGGACGACAACCGCATCTCCATTGAGGACGACACCAACATTGCCTTCAATGAGGATGTGGCCAAGCGCTACGAGGCCTACGGCTGGCATGTGCAGACCGTCGAATCCGGCGAGGACGTTGAAGCCATCGAGGCAGCCGCCGCCGCTGCCCGCGCCGAGACCTCTCGGCCTTCCTTCATCCGTGTGAAGACGGTCATCGGCTACCCGGCACCGAACAAGATGAACACCGGTGGCGTCCACGGCGCCGCCCTCGGTGAGGATGAAGTCGCCGCCACCAAGGAAATCCTCGGGTTCGATCCCACACAGTCCTTCCACATCGACGAGGAAGTCCTCGCTCACACCCGTGAGCTGACTGCCCGCGGTGCACAGAAGCACGCCGAATGGCAGGAGAAGTTCGACGCATGGGCTGCGGCCCACCCGGAGGAAAAGAAGCTCTTCGACCGCCTCCAGGCCCGGGAACTTCCGGCTGACTTCGCCGCTGACCTTCCTACCTGGGAGGCAGGCGAATCTCTGGCCACTCGCAAGGCCTCTGAGGCCGCTATCCAAGCGCTCGCAGCCTCCCTGCCGGAGATGTGGGGCGGCTCCGCCGACCTGGCGGGTTCCAACAACACAGTCATCAAGGGTGCGGATTCCTTCGGCCCGGAGTCCATCACCACGGGCGCCTGGACGGCCACGCCTTACGGCCGCAACCTGCACTTCGGTATTCGTGAGCACGCCATGTCCGCAATCATGAATGGCATCGCGCTGCATGGTAATACCCGCGTTTACGGCGGTACCTTCCTCATCTTCTCCGAGTACCAGTACCCTGCCGTCCGCCTCGGTGCGCTCATGTCTACTGATACCTACTACGTGTGGACCCACGACTCGATTGGTCTGGGTGAGGACGGCCCCACCCACCAGCCGGTGGAGACGCTCTCTGCCCTCCGTGCCATCCCCAACCTCTCCGTCATCCGCCCGGCCGATGCCAATGAGACTGCCCAGGCATGGGCAGCGGCACTCGAATACAAGGCAGCGCCGAAGGGTTTGGCGCTGTCCCGACAGAACCTGCCCGTGCTCGAGGGCACCAAGGAGAAGGCCGCCGAAGGTGTTCGCCGCGGCGCCTACGTCCTCGTTGAAGCATCGAAGGAAACCCCGGACGTCATTCTCCTCGCCACCGGTTCCGAGGTTCAGCTCGCGGTAGAAGCCGCCAAGCAGCTCGAGGCTGAAGGCACGGCAACGCGCGTTGTCTCCGCTCCGTGCCTGGAGTGGTTCGACGAGCAGGACGCCTCCTACCGCGAATCGGTCCTTCCCTCCTCGGTCCGCGCTCGCGTCTCCGTGGAGGCTGGCATCTCGATGCCGTGGCACAAGTACACCGGTACTTTCGGCCGCACTGTATCCCTGGAACACTTCGGTGCCTCCGCACCGGCGGCGGAGCTCTTTGAGAAGTTCGGCTTCACCGCCGACGCTGTTGCCGACGCCGCCCGGGAATCACTGAACGCTGCCAAGGAAAGCTAGTTTCCCGTTCCGAGTTCTCACCACGAAAGGATCTGCACAACACCATGACGCATATTGATGAATTGGCTCGCCTCGGGACGTCGACCTGGCTCGACGATCTTTCCCGCGAGCGCCTAGACTCCGGCAATCTTCGTGAGCTCTTGGACACCAAGTCCATCGTGGGCGTCACCACGAACCCAGCCATCTTTGCCGCGGCAATGTCCTCCGGCACCTCCTATGACGCCGACATCGCAGCGCTGAAGGAAAAGTCCGCTGCCGCAGATGAGGCGGTGTACTCGCTGGCAATCGACGATGTCCGCAACGCATGCGATATCTTCACTGAGATTTACGAGAAGTCGGGCGGGCGCGACGGCCGCGTCTCCATCGAGGTTGACCCACGCATCTCCGCCGATGCAGACGCAACCTTGAAGCAGGCGCGCGAATTGTGGGCCAAGGTTGACCGCCCCAACCTCATGATCAAGATTCCGGCTACGGAAGGCTCCCTACCAGCCATCACCGAGGCGCTTGCGGAAGGTATCTCCGTCAACGTCACCCTAATCTTCTCCGTAGAGCGTTATGCCCACGTCATCGCTGCGTACAAGGAGGGAATCAAGCGCGCTGCCGAGGCTGGCAAGGACGTCTCCACGATTCATTCCGTGGCATCCTTCTTCGTCTCCCGCCTGGATACCGAAGTGGACAAGCGCCTCGAGCTGATCGGCACTGAGGAGGCCCTCGCACTGCGTGGAAAGGCCGGGGTTGCCAACGCCCAGCGTGCCTATGCCCTGTTCCTCAAGGAATTCAAGGAGCCAGGCGCACACCTGCCGTCTGGTGCACACCCGCAGCGCCCCCTGTGGGCCTCGACGGGCGTCAAGAACCCCGACTACCCCGCCACGCTGTACGTCTCCGAGCTAGCTGGCCCAGATACCGTCAACACAATGCCGGAGAAAACCATCGATGCCGTTCTCGAACAGGGCAACCTGCACGGCGACGCTCTCAGTGACTCTGCTGAGCAGGCAGAGAACGTGTGGTCACAACTGAAGGCAGTCGGCATCGACTTCGACGATGTTTTTGCTGTGCTGGAGAAGGAGGGCGTCGACAAGTTCGTCAACGCCTGGGAGGAATTGCTTGCCTCCATGACTGATCGCCTCTCCTAATCGAACGTGAATTCTTGACCGCCTACAATCGCCGCGCGCACCGCAAATGGCCATGCAACTATGGTCGGCGGGGCGCGTGTCGCTATGCTGGGCTGTTGGACTTACCTCACACAGACCGAAAGGACACTTAGTGAGCACTAGCAGCGCGTGGGTCAACCCGTTGCGCAACTCGAAGGATAAGCGCCTGCCACGCATCGCCGGCCCCTCTGGCATGGTGATTTTCGGCGTCACGGGTGACTTGGCGCGCAAGAAGCTCCTCCCCGCCATCTACGACTTGGCCAACCGCGGATTGCTTCCGGCAGGCTTCACTTTGGTCGGCTACGGCCGTCGCGACTGGGACAAGCAGGCATTCTGTGACTATGTCCGCGAGGCCGCCGAAGCAGGTGCGCGAACCACCTTCAACCAGCATGTGTGGGAGCACCTTGCCAAGGGAATCGAGTTTGTGCAGGGCAACTTCGATGACGCCGGCTTTGACAAGCTTTCTGCGCGGCTGGCGGAGCTCAATGACTCCCGCGGCACGGGTGGAAACTGGGCCTACTATCTTTCGGTACCGCCGGAGTTTTTCTCCGATATTTGCCACCAGCTTGAGCGCGTCGGTATGGCCGATAGCACGGATAATTCCTGGCGCCGCGTCATCATTGAAAAGCCATTCGGACACGATCAGGCTTCCGCGCGCGAGCTCAACGAGATTGTCAACGCCGTCTTCCCTGAGTCCTCGGTTTTCCGCATCGACCATTACCTGGGCAAGGAAACGGTCCAAAACATCATGGCCCTGCGCTTTGCCAACCAGATTTTCGAGCCAATGTGGAATGCGCATTACATCGATCACGTGCAGATCACGATGGCTGAGGACATCGGGCTGGGCGGGCGTGCCGGCTATTATGACGGCATCGGCGCCGCGCGCGACGTCATCCAAAACCACCTCCTCCAATTGCTTGCTCTCGTAGCAATGGAGGAGCCCTCCTCCTTCGACCCCGAGGCTCTTCAGGCGGAAAAGATTAAGGTGCTGCGAGCCACCAACGCCGTGCATCCGCTGAACAAGACCACTGCGCGTGGCCAATACTCCGCCGGCTGGCAGGGATCGCAATATGTCAAAGGCCTCCGGGAGGAAGAGGGTTTTGATCCGGAATCCACGACGGAAACCTATGCAGCCTGCACTCTTGAGGTCAATTCCCGCCGCTGGGCGGGCGTTCCTTTCTACCTGCGCACTGGCAAACGCCTAGGCCGCCGTGTGACTGAAATTGCGCTCGTGTTTAAGACAGCACCCCACCAGCCTTTTGATCAAGGCCAAGCTGAGGCTCTAGGCCAGAATGCCGTGGTGATCCGCGTTCAGCCAGATGAGGGCGTCACCATGCGCTTTGGTTCCAAAGTCCCCGGATCCACGATGGAGGTCCGTGATGTCAACATGGACTTCGCGTATGCCGAGGCCTTTACGGAGGAATCTCCCGAGGCCTATGAGCGCCTGATTCTCGACGCCCTCCTTGACGAGTCTTCCCTCTTCCCCACCAATGAAGAGGTTGAGTTGTCTTGGTCCATCCTCGATCCCATCATTGAATACTGGTCCAACATTGGTCAGCCGGAGCAATACCGCGCCGGCACGTGGGGACCGGAGTCTGCCGATAAAATGCTGCGCCGCCGGGGACATTCCTGGCGTCGTCCGTAGGTCCCTAGGAGGAATGGCTTAATGATTATCCCCTTGCCCGATACGACTACGCGCAAGATCTCCAAGAAGCTCGTGGAAATGCAGGAGCATTACACGCTCACGACAGGCCGCGTCCTCACCCTCATCGTCATGACTGAGGAGGGCGATGACCTAGACAACCTTCTCGCCTCGGTTCGTGATGCCTCCCACGAGCACCCTTCTCGCGTCATCGTGATTGCCACAGGTTCCTTGGAGGAAGAGACGCGGCTCGACGCCGAGCTGCGCGTGGGCGGCGAAGCGGGCGCTTCCGAAATCGTCGTGATGCACCTGCACGGCGCGCTAGCGGACCAAGCGGAGTCCGTGGTTACTCCCCTTCTTCTTCCCGATACCCCAATCGTGGCATGGTGGCCCACCGCGTGCCCGCCGTCACCAGCCGCGGTGCCCATCGGCGCACTCGCCCAACGCCGCATTACGAACGTGGCTTTCGGCAGCGGCGTTGACCAGTATGACCTGCACGTGTTGTCTTCGGGCTACACGCCTGGTGATTCCGACATGTCGTGGGGCGCTATTACCCTGTGGCGAGGCATCGTAGCCTCGGCGCTTGACCGTCACCCCCATGAGCCGGTCACTTCCGTCGAAATTTCTGGTGCTGAGCACCACGCTGCAGTCGACTTTGCAGCTGGCTGGCTTCTCGACGCCCTCTCCGTCCCCGTCACCCGCACCGTCTCGGACTGCACGGCGGGTCCTTTCCCGATCTCCTCGGTAGTCTTCCGCCGCCCCACTGCAGATGTCAGTGTGACCGTTGTCGATTCCGAGACGGTCAGGGTCAGCGTTCCCGGCTCCCCAGAGTCCCTCGTAAGCCTCACCGTACGTTCCGAAGCGGAAGTACTCTCAGAGGAACTCCGCCACCTCGACGCAGATAAGACATACGCCCATTCTCTCCGCGCTTTAGCTCGAGTGGACTACAGTGTGTAGTCGTAGACTTTTCTTTTTCACCTAGACCCCTAGACCCCCTAGACACAGCATTCACAAGGATCTTTCTGCACTATGGTCACGCTTCGCCGCGTTAGCGACATCGATGAGCTCATATCCTCCGCCGCACTCGCCTTCATTGAGACGGTTGCGGCGGTTCAAGCCCCGGGCGGAGGCCTTCACAAAGACGGAGTAGCCCGCGTAGTCCTCACCGGTGGCGGTGCAGGCATTGGTGTCTTGCGCGAATTGGCTCGCCTTGCTCACGCCGCCCAGCAGCAAGGAACCGACTTCCCTGCCCTCTCGGTGGACTGGACGCGAGTCCATGTCTTCTTCGGCGACGAGCGCAACGTGCCGGTCAGTGATCCTGATTCCAACGAGGGCCAAGCCCGCGAAGCACTCCTGAGCCAGGTCGGCGTTCCCGAGCGCCATATCCACGGCTATGACTTGGGCGCCGTGTCCATGGAACACGCCGCCCAGGCTTATGAAGGCGAGATTCGTGAATTCGCACCTGAGGGTTTTGATCTGCATCTCCTCGGCATGGGACACGAAGGCCATATCAATTCCCTCTTCCCGCATTCGGTGGCAGTCTACGAGGACTCGGACTATGCATTCGCAGTCCACGATTCCCCGAAGCCGCCTTCGGAGCGTGTCACGCTAACCTATCCCGCGATCAACCGCTCTCAGCGCATTTGGTTCCTTGTCTCCGGCGAGGAAAAAGCCGAGGCGGTATCACACCTCGTTGCTGGCGCTACCGCAGAAGACTGGCCGGCCGCTGGCGCCCAGGGAACAGAAGAGACCCTGCTTTTCGTGAGCGAAGACGCCGCGCAGAAGCTCTAACAACGCGTGCGCGCAACCCGAGAAAACCTATAACGCCGCGTGTCCCCTCGACGTGAGGAGGCACGCGGCGTTAATCGTGTCCGGAGCCGGAGGCTCGTCAGCGGCCTTTAGCTATAAGCCTGCAGCAGGTTCAGGGCTACGATGCAGGCGAGCCAGATGACCACCATGACCACGGTATAGCGGTCGAGGTTCTTTTCCACCACGGTGGAACCAGACAGGTTGGACTGTACGCCGCCGCCAAAGAGGCTGGACAGGCCGCCGCCCTTACCTTTGTGCAGCAGCACGAAGATAGACATCAAGATTGCGGCAATCACGAGGATGATTTCCAGTGCCAAGATCATGAAATAGTTCCTTGTTGTACGCGTTCAAACGGTTAGTGTGGCGCGTGAAGGTGTGCATCACTTTCACGCTGGAAAAGGGGCGCCAGCGAACGGGCGCAATAAACCTTGATGATACACCACGTGGCGGGCCAGAAACCATTCCGACCCGCCACGACAGAGTGGTGCAGATGCGATCAGCTGGAAGAACTAAGCGCCCTGTGCAGCGTTAGCCGCCAACTTGGCAAACTCCTCGCCCTTCAGGGATGCACCGCCGACGAGGCCGCCGTCTACATCAGGCTTGCCCACGATCTCTGCGATGGAGTCGACCTTGACGGAACCGCCGTAGAGAATGCGGATGCCTTCGGCCACTTCATCGCCACCCAGCTCGCGAACGAGCTCACGGATAGCGGCGCACACTTCCTGTGCGTCATCAGCGGAGGCAACCTTACCGGTGCCGATTGCCCACACGGGCTCGTATGCGATGACGGTTTTAGCAAGATCCTCTGCGGAAAGCCCCTGCAGGGAGTTGCGCGTCTGGGTAACCACGTAATCGACGTGAGTGCCAACCTCGCGCACGTTGAGAGGTTCGCCGACGCACACAATCGGGCTGATTCCGTTGGCCAGCGCCGCTGCAGCCTTTTCCGCAACGAGCTGGTCGGTCTCGCCATGGTACTGACGGCGCTCGGAGTGGCCTACGACTGCCCACGAGCAGCCCAAGGCGGACAGCATCTTGCCGGATACTTCACCGGTGTAGGCGCCAGACTCGTGCTTGGAAATATCCTGTGCGCCATAGGTGAACTGGAGGTCGTCGCCGTCGACAAGCGTTTGCACAGTGCGGATATCAGTGAACGGGACCATGAAGGCCACGTCGACCTTTTCGTAGTAGTCCTTCGGCAGAGAGAAGGCGAACTTCTGCAGGGAGCTGATGGCTTCCTTGTGGTCGAGGTTCATCTTCCAGTTACCAGCAATAAGCGGGGTACGTGCCATGATTAGCCTTTCTAGATCAGACTGTGTTGACGGTGTATATGACTAGGATTCCAGGACCTTAACGCCCGGCAGCTCCTTGCCCTCCAGGAACTCCAAGGAAGCGCCGCCGCCCGTGGAAATGTGGGAGAAGCCTTCTTCGTCGAGGCCGAGGAGGCGGACGGAGGCAGCGGAGTCGCCACCGCCAACGACGGTGAAGGAGCCGTTCTTCGCGGTGGCGTCGATGATGGACTGAGCGACACCTGCGGTGCCCTTGGAGAAGGCCTCCATCTCGAACACGCCCATCGGGCCGTTCCAGAAGACGGTCTTGGAGGAAGCGATGACCTCGTCGAACTTCTTTACAGACTCCGGTCCAATATCGAGGGACATCCAGCCCTCCGGAATTCCGTCGAGTGCAACGACCTTGTTCTCTGCGTCAGCGTTGAACTCGGTTGCAGCAACGAGGTCGACCGGCAGGACGATCTTGTCGCCGAAGCGCTCGAGCAGCTCCTTGCAGTTGTCGATCTGGTCTTCTTGCAGCAGGGAATTCTGAACGTTGTAGCCCTTTGCAGCCAGGAGCGTGTAGCACATGCCGCCGCCGATGATGACCTTGTCGGCCTTGCCAGCAAGGGCTTCGATCACACCGAGCTTGTCGGAAACCTTAGCGCCGCCGAGTACGACAACGTACGGGTGCTCAGGCTTCTCAGCCACTGCTGCGAGGGTCTCCACTTCCTTCTGAACCAGCTTGCCGGCGTAGGCAGGCAGGCGCTTGGCGACGTCATACACCGAAGCCTGTGCGCGGTGGACGACGCCAAAGCCATCAGAAACGAAGGCGCCGTTATCCGCAGCGAGCGCAACCAGCTCATCGGCAAAGGCCCCACGCTCGGCCTCGTCCTTGGAGGTTTCGCGAGGATCGAAGCGAACATTCTCGAGCAGCAGGACATCGCCATCATTGAGGCCGTTGGCGCGCTCATGGGCATCCTCACCGCTGACGTCGCCGGCCAGGGCAACGTACTGGCCCAGGGCCTCAGACAGTGCCTCAGCAACCGGTGCCAGGGAGTACTTCGGGTTGGCCTCGCCCTTCGGGCGACCCAGATGCGCGGACAGGATGACCTTGGCTCCGCCTTCGATCAATGCCTTGATAGTCGGCAACGAGGCGGTGATACGGCCAGAGTCGGTGATGTTTCCCTCGTCATCGAGCGGAACGTTGAAGTCCGAACGAACAAGGATGTGACGGCCGGAAACGCCTTCTGCAAGCAAATCGTCCACAGTCTTGAAAGCCATAGTGTTCTCCTTAAAGGTAGGTATTCAAGCTAAAGGTTAATGCTATTCAATTAGAAAGTGTGGTGAACGCCTAGCACGGCGGGATCGGGGCGCCGTGTGCGTTCTGGATAGACGAATAACGGCCCAGCGCACGCCACGTAATCATGAGGCGTGGCGCATGGGCCGGTTTTCTAACCTGTGGTGCTACCGCAGGCAATCACAGCTTGGTTCACTGTGCTCATTCTAAGAATTTAATCCTTAGAGCTTGGAGGCAACCAAGGAGGTGGTGCGGACGAGCTGGTTGGTGTAGCCCCACTCATTGTCGTACCAGCCGAGTACCTTGACCAGGTTACCGTTGGAGACCTTGGTCATGCCGGCATCGAAGATGCAGCCGTGCGGGTCGGTGATGATGTCAGTGGAGACAATCGGGTCCTCGGTGTAGCCCAGGGTCTCACCGAATTCGCCGGTAGCAGCTTCCTTGATGGCAGCGTTGATCTCCTCGGCGGTAACCTCGCGGGAAGCCTCGAAGGTCAGGTCGGTGGCGGAACCGGTGATGGTCGGAACGCGCATTGCGTAGCCGTCCAGCTTGCCCTCGAGCTCCGGCAGAACCAGGGCGACAGCCTTAGCAGCGCCGGTGGAGGTCGGAACCATGTTCACGGCGGCGGCGCGGGCGCGGCGCAGGTCGCGGTGCGGAGCGTCCTGCAGGCGCTGGTCACCGGTGTAGGAGTGAACGGTGGTCATGAGGCCCTTCTCAATGCCGAACTTGTCGTTGAGGACCTTTGCCATCGGAGCCAGGCAGTTGGTGGTGCAGGAAGCAGCGGAGATGACGTTGTGCTTCTCAGCATCGTACTTGTCGGAGTTGACGCCGTAGACGAAGGTGCCGTCGACGTTCTTGCCCGGTGCGGAGATGATGACCTTCTTGGCACCGGCCTCGATGTGAGCCTTGGCAGCCTCACCGTCGGTGAAGAAGCCGGTGGACTCGATGACGATGTCAACGTTGTGCTCAGACCACTGCAGGTTCTTCGGATCACGCTCTGCGGAGACAGCGATGCGGTGACCGTTGACGGTGATGGACTCCTCGTCGTGCTCGATGGTGCCGTCGAAGCGGCCCAGCACGGAGTCGTACTTAAGCAGGTTGGCAAGGGTGCCGTTGTCAGTCAGGTCATTGACGGCTACGACCTCGAGGTCGGTGTTGCCCTGTGCAACTGCACGGAAGAAGTTACGGCCGATACGGCCAAATCCGTTGATACCTACGCGAATGGTCACTGTAATGTCTCCTCAAATAATCGAGTGAAGTTCTGTTGTGGGGCTTCCGAGACTCTGTCTTTAACGGCAGTGCGGTAAACCGCTTCCGCGGCACCGTTGCTCTGCCACTTCCGTGACGTGCTCGGTGGTTTTCCCAACACGGCCGATAATACCGACCCATTGTGCTTCCCGCAGTGAGCATGTGAGCTCCTGTTGCAAGCTCTCGCATGGCGGCACAAAGAGGCGTACACTAGTGAGGCTTCAAACCGGGATGGTGGGGGACCAAAGTTCAGACACCTGCGGTAATGCCCGATTATGTGGGATTGTGTTGGGTGCCGGAATTGTAGGGTGGGATATCTCACTTAACCGGAAAAAAGCGGGTTAACCCAAAAACAGTACTGGCATTCAAACCGTGAAAAATGCCCCAGACGAGCCTTTCAGTGCCCGAACGGGCACCCACGACTCTGTCTGGGGCAAGGATTGGAAACTAAGACGTTTGGATTCTAGGACTCCTCAAAGAGATCCTCAGTCACTGCTTTCGTCGTATCCGGTACACCAAGTTCCTTGGCGCGTTTATCCGCCATGGACAATAGGCGGCGAATACGCCCAGCCACCGCGTCCTTGGTCATCGGCGGATCTGCCAATCGCCCGAGTTCTTCCAAGGAGGCTTCGCGGTGCTGCACACGTAGACGGCCAGCATCAGCCAAGTGCTCCGGCACGTCATCACCCAAGATCACCATGGCACGCTCGACGCGGGCCGCAGCGGTTACTGCCGCTCGAGCGGAACGGCGCAAGTTGGCATCGTCAAAGTTGTCGAGGCGGCGAGAGGTGTCGTGAGCCTCTCGCTGGATGCGCTTCTTTTCCCACGTCAGGCGAGTCTCCTGAGCGCCCATACGGGTCAGCAACGCGCCAATGGCGTCGCCATCGCGCACCACGACGCGGTCGGCGCCGCGTGTTTCCTTGGTCTTCGCCACCACGCCCAAACGGCGCGCGCAGCCCACGAGGGCGAGAGCCGCCTCCTGGCACGGACACGTCACCTCGAGCGCTGAAGAGCGGCCCGGCTCTGTCAATGATCCTTGAGCCAAGAAGGCTCCACGCCACGCCGCTTCATTATCAGCAACAGAACCTGAAATGACCTGCGGTGGCAGGCCCACCACGGGGTGTCCGGAACGAGTTACCAAACCCAGCCGCCTCGTAAGCTCCTTGGCCCCGGAGGTGATTCGCACTTGCACTCTACTCTTCTTAGAGGATGCAGCGGGACCCGCCACATGGGTGCTCGCCGCGATTGAGTACAGCTCATCGAGCGCGGTGACTAAACGATTGGCCACGCTCTGGGATTCCAATTCGACCTCGTACATCACTCGATCCCCGGTGATGTGGAGGTCACCGGCAAACCTGAGAATTGCGGCAACCTCCGCCGCACGAGCGGAATGGCGCGGTACGGACACCGCCGTAAGCTCTTCCTTGACCTGATCGGTCAACGACGCAGACACCTCGTGCCTCCCCTTTCAACTCTTGACACAGTGCACCGCGAACGTCGGCAGTAGCGCAGTACGACGCAGCCTGACCTCACTCTGGAAGGCACGCAACGCGTCGCGCCGCACTTGTGCGCTATGACGTAGCAGTGAACAATGAATGCCCCATAGTCTATCGTGCGCCTAGCCCCGATGAGTGCCCGGGGCACCCGCCGTCGCCCCACGTTCGGCAGCGTACTCGGCATACAGTTCGGTAAGAACCTGCGCTAGCTTGTCTGGACAGTGTTTGTTCAGCGAGTTCCCGTCAGCGTCCGTCTGACAGACATCCCGAAATACTGCGCTGGCGCCGAGCACACTAGCAGCGCGCTGCACAAAGACTCGCTCCGATTCATTGGGGAGACCGGTGCCGTCGACGATGACTTTGTCGACCCGCAGGTTTGGCGCATGCTGCGCTAGCACGTGCAGGTGGCGCTCTGCAGAAAACCCCTGGGTCTCCCCTGGTTCGGCGGAAAGATTGAGCACCACCACGCGAAGGGCATCCGACGACGTTATAGCGTTGACGATGTCCGGAACGAGAACGTGCGGGAGCACGGAGCTAAACCACGAGCCGGGGCCCAAGGTGATCAGATCCGCGTCGTGCAGCGCAGCGATCGTTTCCGGGTTAGCTTCCGGCTTCTCCGGGATGATGCGCACGCGGCGCACCTGCCCCACAGTTGAGGCAACGGCGACCTGGCCGCGCACGGAGCGCATGATACGGGGGTCGTCGTCAAGCCCGGAAACATCCGCCTCAATCTCGAGCGGTAGATTGACGGCCGGCAGCACCCGTCCGGCCGACTCCGTCAAACGCGCAACGGCATCGAGCGCCGCCTGGAAGTCCCCCAACACCTCGTTGAGTCCGGCGATAAGGAGATTGCCCACAGCGTGCCCGGCCATGGCACCTGTGCTCTGGAATCGATGCTGCAAAGTAGAAGCCCACAGCTGTCCTTCGTCCGAATCGCTCGACAGAGCGGCAAGGGCCATGCGCAAATCACCAGGCGGGATGATGTCCATCTCACGGCGTAAGCGGCCGGAGGAACCGCCATCATCGGCCACGGTGACGATGGCGGAGATTGTCTCCGCGCCCGTACGGCGTGCGGCCAGCAGAGTTTGATACAGCCCATGGCCGCCGCCCAGGCTAGCCATGTGGATAGGGAGAGTCGTCACGGGAATAATAGCTTTCAGTTATTTAGGTAGGGAATGAATATGTATCTTATCGCACCTAATCGCGAGAAATATCTCGGTGCAACGTGCTCACATCGAGGTCACCGCGGTCCCTGAGGCGGCGGGCAATTTCTTCCGTAACGGCCACCGAGCGATGGTGCCCACCGGTACAACCGATGCCCACGGTGATGAAGTTCTTCCCCTCATGGCGGTAGCCGGTGAGCATCGAGTCAAACATGGTGATGAACCGCTCGATAAAGGGCTCAGCCGCCTCTTGAGACAAGACATAATCTGCAACTGGCTCGTCGGTGCCACGGTACCCCCGCAGCTCAGGTACCCAATAGGGATTGGGAAGAAAGCGAACATCAACGACAAGGTCCGCATCACGCGGTGAGCCATGCTTGAAGCCGAAGGACTCAAGCGTGACGTGTTGCTTCTCATGACCCATTTCGCCGAAGGATGCTTCGATAGCGCGCCGCAGATCATGGACGGACAGGTTGGTCGTATCGATGATGATGTCCGCGCGCTCGCGAATTGATTGCACCGCTGCGCGCTCTCGTTGGATGCCTGCTTTGAGGGTTTCGCCCTCCTGCATCGGGTGGGTACGCCGCACCGAATCGAAGCGACGGATGAGCACATCATCGCGCGCATCGAGGAAAAGCAGGGTGGGCTTCATATCCAGCTTTTCGAGTTCCTCCAAGGTTTCCGCTAAAGAACCCGGAAACATTCGGGAACGCACATCGGTCACCGCGGCAATCTTTGTCACCGGGGAATCGGGCCGAGCGCACAGCCTCAGTAGGTCGACGATAGACTTCGGCGGAATGTTGTGGGCTACGTAATAGCCCTTATCCTCCAGCACTTTAGCCGCCGACGTCAGGCCACCGCCTGACATGCCCGTGATCAAAATGGGTGGGGAGTCTAACAGCGTCATGACTTCCATTCTTACCATCTGATCACGAGGCAAGGAGGGAAACCTGCTTAGGAATCCTGGAGATGATCAAATACCGTCTGCGCCAGCTTCGGGCCAAACCCCTTCACCGCAGCAATCTCCTCCACGCTGGCCTCTTTGAGCTTCTTCACTGAGCCGAAGTGCTTCACCAGATCGGTGCGCCGCTGCGGCCCCAATCCCGGTACCGCATCGAGTACGGACGAGCGCATCCGCTTCGACCGCTGCTGTCGGTGGTACGTAATAGCTACGCGGTGCGCCTCATCGCGGAGGTGCTGAAGAAGAAATAGCGCCTGCGAATTACGCGGCAGAATCACCGGCTCATCATCGCCCGGGACCCACACTTCTTCCAGGCGCTTGGCCAGGCCGATGAGTGTCACATCGACGATGCCGAGCTCGTCGAACACCGCCTGCGCCGCCGCCACCTGCGGTGCGCCACCGTCGACGATGAACAGTTGCGGCGGGTAGGAGCTGCGTTTGGTCTGGCTCGCGGCCTCCTCGCGGACCATTTCTTCAGCGAAGGTGGTGTTTTCCAGCTCCTCGTCCGGAACCGCTCGTTTGTCCTCGTGGTGGTGCTTGAAGCGGCGCCGGGTCACCTCAGCGATAGACCCCACGTCGTTGGAGCGGCCATCGCCCGCCGCCTCCTTGATGCGGTAGCGGCGGTAATCGGACTTGCGCGGTAGCCCATCTTCGAAAACCACCAGGGAGGCCACGACATCGGTGCCCTGAATGTGCGAGATATCCGTGCACTCGATGCGCAGCGGCGCGGAATCCATGTCCAACGCTTCCTGCAGCTCCTGCAGGGCTGCGGATCGAGCAGTAAGGTCTCCGACTCGCTTGAGTTTGTGCTGCCGCAGCTGCTCCTTCGCATTGCGCTCGACGGTCTCCATCAAGGCGCGCTTGTCACCGCGTTGCGGAACCCGCAAGTCAATCTGCGCGCCCCGCAGGTCCTCCAGAACTATCTTCACTTCACCGGCTTCGTCCGGCAGCGTTTGGACCAAGATCTCACGGGGGATGGCGTTTCCCCGATGAACCGCGGTATGGGATTCCTGGTCTACTCCCCTGCGCTCCAGCTTGGCGTCTTCCGCGGCCTCCTGGCGCTGACGCTCCACGGCATCCGAATAGAACTGGATTAAGAAATTCTGGATGAGCGCCGGAAGCCCCGGATCAGGCTGTCCTTCCTCGATTGGCTCCGTGATGGCTTGGTCACCGGAGCGTTCCACCACCCAGCCTCGCTGGCCGCGGATGCGCCCCGCGCGCACGTGAAAGATCTGAACTGCCGCCTCCAACTCGTCGGAGCTAAACGCGATGAGGTCGGCGTCGGTGCCGTCGGAAAGCACGACAGCCTGTTGCTCCATGAGCTTGTCAATCGCGCCGAGATCGTCGCGCAGGCGGGCAGCCAACTCGAACTCGAGGTTCTCTGAGGCCTCCTCCATTCGCTGCGTTAGTCGCTTGCGTACAGCACCGGTATTGCCGTTCATGAAGCTCAGCAGCTGGTTCACCGTCTCACGGTGTTCCTCGGCGCTCACCCTGCCAATGCAAGGGGCATCGCATTTTCCGATATAACCCAACAAACAAGGCCGGCCCAAGCGCTCATGGCGGTTGAATACCCCTTTGGCGCACGTGCGCATGGGGAAAATTCGCGTCAGCAGGTCGAGGGATTCACGCACTGCCCAGGCGTGGGAATAGGGGCCAAAGTAGCGCACACCTTTACGGCGTGGGCCGCGGTAGAAAAACGCTCGCGGGATGGTTTCCCCCACAGATACCGCGAGCATCGGATACGTTTTGTCATCGCGGTACATGACGTTGAAGCGTGGATCGAAGCGCTTAATCCACGTGTACTCCAACTGCAGCGCTTCCACTTCGCTGGCCACCACGGTCCATTCCACCGAAGCCGCAGTGAGGACCATTTGGCGGGTCCGCGGGTGCAGTTGCGTGATGTCTTGAAAGTAGTTCGATAGCCGCGCCCGCAAATTCTTTGCCTTGCCCACATAGATGACGCGGCGATTGTCATCGCGGAACTTATAAACGCCCGGATCCGTGGGGATGCTTCCGGGCGCAGGGCGGTACTCAGAGGGATCGGCCACTAGTCATCCTGCGGCATGTAGCGGGCTTCCAAGTCACGGAAAGAGCGGACCTTGGTGATAATGTCCTGCTTATCGCCCGATTGCAGGGCCCACACCGGAACATATTCAAAGTCAGGAAGTTCGATGCGTGCCATGCGCGAGCCTTCGGGAAAGGACAGGCCATAGATGACCTGCCACGGGTAGAAGCGGGTTCCCACAATGTTGCGGATCTCTACGCCATCGGAGTTCGCGCGCAGCCGCGGACGCGTCAGTGCCAACCAAGACAGGATGGAGATAATCACGCCGACGCCGGGGAAGGCAAACTTATCAATCGTCGTCACAGTCGCGCCGGTAAAGGACAAGCCAACCGTGAAGCCCATAAACAGGTGCGCTGCCATCACAAGGATGATCCAGATGATTGCCACCTTGCGCAGATAGGGCGAGGTGGCCTCATACTCCCAGGGCTTGGATGAAGTCTGGGCGAAGGGATCGGCGCTGGTATAAGCCCGCACCTGCTCATCGCTCACGCTCGAGGAACCCCCAGACGCAGCGGCCGCCACCGGCTGCGAGGATTGGGAGGCCTTGCCAGCGCGGGCTGATCGCGCGCGCTCTTCGTGCGCCGAAGGCACCTGTGGATCCGTCATCGAGTTTCCATCTCCTCATCACTCCGCTAAGAAAGGCCACGGACCTGCGCGGTATGCAGATCGCCGTGGTTGCGCTTGGCAGCCTACTTTAGGGTCGACTCGTTCAGTGTACGCAACGTATGCACGGTTTCTAAAGCTGCATGCATAGCCTCCGCGCCTTTATCTTCTGAAGAGTTCTCAAATCCGGCGCGATCGACGGCTTGCTCATAGTCGTTCACCGTCAGGACACCATTTC
This sequence comes from Corynebacterium sp. HMSC078A10, assembly GCF_001811565.1. Classification (NCBI taxonomy): domain Bacteria; kingdom Bacillati; phylum Actinomycetota; class Actinomycetes; order Mycobacteriales; family Corynebacteriaceae; genus Corynebacterium; species Corynebacterium sp. HMSC078A10. The sequence goes on from NZ_KV805185.1 coordinate 116,566, forward strand.
CCACAGGCGTCGACTCGTCGAGAGCAATGCGCGTCAGTCCCTGCGTGACCGAATCACACACGTAGTCAAAGTGCGGAGTGCCGCCGCGGACGACACAGCCCAGCGCCACGACAGCATCGTGGGTGCGCGCCGCAGCTTGGACCACGACGGGCAGCTCAAGGGCGCCGACGACGCGCAACGGAGTGACCTCAGCGCCAGCGGCTTCGGCGGTCTCAAGCGCGCGGCGGTGCAGCTGATCGCAGATCTCGGCGTTCCACGTGGCGGTGACTACGGCGACGCGCAGTCCCTCTCCCGAAACATTGTTCGGGGTTGGCAGGCCTTCCTTGCTCACGGTGTGCTCCTTTGTTTTGTTCTAGTGTTCGGTCTTAATGCTCTAAGAGTGTTTGAGATCCCATTCGGCCACCTGTGGCAGGTCGTGGCCCATCCTGTCGCGCTTCGTGCGCAGATAGCTAATGTTTTCGGCCGTGGCGGGTGTAGCCAGCCCGGTGCGGGCGGTGGCGTCAATGCCGAAGCCCTGTAGCCCTTCACCCTTGTGTGGGTTGTTGGTCAAGAGGTTGACGGATTTCACGCCCACATCGCGCAGGATTTGTCCGGCAACGGAGTACTCGCGGGCGTCTTCAGGCAGCCCCTGTTCCACGTTGGCGTCGACGGTGTCCATCCCGTCATCTTGCAAGCGATAGGCCTTGAGCTTGTTCACCAAGCCAATGCCACGCCCTTCCTGTCCGCGAAGGTAGATGACAATGCCACGCCCGGCCGCTTGGACCGCGCGGAGGGATTCCTGCAGCTGCGGGCCGCAGTCACAGCGCTCAGATGCAAAGACATCACCGGTCAGGCACTCAGAGTGCACGCGGACAGGTACGTCTTCCGCACCGGAATAGCTCTCCACGTCACCGACGAAGAGGGCAATGTGCTCGCGCTTGTCGACGCCATTCACATAGCCCACCGCGCGAAACTCGCCGTACTCGGTGGGCAGGCGGGTTTCTACCTCGCGGTGAACCTGTTGCTCATTGTGGCGGCGCCATTCGATGAGCTGCTCGATGGAGATCATCGTGAGCCCATGGGCGTCGGCAAAGCGGCGCAGCTCCGGCGAGCGAGCCATATCCGTGGGGTCTTCTTCGGAAACGATCTCACAGAGCACGCCGGCCGGGCGGAGCCCCGCCAACCGTGCCAGATCGATCGCGGCTTCCGTGTGGCCATCACGCTCGAGCACACCATTCGGGCGGGCAGCCAGCGGGACGACATGGCCCGGGCGCGTAAACTGCGACGGCTCGGAGGAGGGATCAGCCAACTTGCGGATGGTCTCACAGCGCGAGGTAGCGGAGATGCCAGTGGAGCCATTAGCCAGGTCCACGGTGACGGTGTAGGCGGTCTGCCGCACGTCCTGGTTAACCGCCATCATCGGGGGCAAGTTCAGGCGCTTGCAGTCCTCTGGGAGCAAAGGTGCACAAATATATCCGGAGCTATAACGCACCATGAAAGCCACGAGTTCCGGGGTGGCGAGCTCGGCGGCGAAGATGAGATCACCTTCGTTTTCCCGATCTTCATTGTCCACGACGACGACGGCCTTGCCGGCCGCGATGTCGGCGATGGCTTGCTCGACGCTATCTAAACTAAAAGCTGAATCTGCAGCGCTCATAAGGACTAACTCTATCCCTCTGTGCCCGCGGCGTGGGCGTTAGGGTGAACCATTTTCTCAACATACTTTGCAACCACGTCTACCTCGAGGTTTACGCGGTCGCCGGGCGCCATCGCACCAAACACGGTATCGCGCAATGTGGTGGGAATGAGAGAGACCTCAAAAAAGCCATCCGCGCCAGGTTTATCTTCATCCGCCGACACCGCGGACACCGTCAGGGACGTTCCTTGGACGGCGATGGATCCCTTCTCCACGACGTATCGGGCGAGCTCCCGCGGCAGGCTAAAACGCAACACCTCCCAGTGCTCCGAGGGGGTGCGGGAAAGCAGCGTGCCGGTGCCATCGACATGGCCTTGCACGATGTGGCCGCCCAAACGAGTCGTTGGGAGCACCGCCCGCTCGAGGTTAACCGCCGAACCCACTTCGAGTTCTCCCAATGAACTACGGTTCAAGGATTCCTTCATAACGTCTGCGATGAAGGTTCCTTCTCCCAGCTCGGCTACTGTCAGGCAGACGCCGTTGACAGCGATGGAATCACCCAACTGCGCATCACTCAGCACGGTGGATGCCGCGATGCCCAAACGGACTGCATCGCCCTGCGGTTCCACGCTATCGACGCGCCCGACTTCTTCTACGAGTCCGGTAAACATAGTCCGTACTCCCCTTTCCTACTTCTCGTTCTTCCGGTATTCCACGAGCAGGTCGGCGCCAAGCTCGGTAACCGCCGCGCGCTCCCACCTCGGAGCCAGCGCCAAGCTCGAGGCCACAGCCCGAGTGAGAACTCCCCTGCCCTGGCCAAGGATGACGTTGCCGATGTATGCCTGAATGAAATCCACGCTGCCCAGTTCCATAAAGCTCGTCGCGAGTCCAGCGCCGCCTTCGACGAGAATGTCGCGCGCGCCGCTGGCGTATAGCTCGGCTAGCGCCTCCTGCGGGGTGGCATAGTGCTCGAAACCTAGCTTTGCCAGATTACTGCTTCCGCCTCGGTCCACGTCCCGGGAGCCGATGACGACGCGCCGCGGCTGCGTTTCACGCAATGAGCCGTCCGGGTAGCGTGCCGTCAACGACGGGTTATCTGCCAGCGCGGTGCCCGTGCCGATGAGGATGGCATCCCTTTGTGCCCGGTCGCGGTGCACATGCTCGCGAGCCTGCTCTCCGGTAATCCATTGGCTGCTGCCATCCACTGCGGCGGTGAACCCGTCGAGGCTTTGGGCAAACTTGAGCGTCACGTGCGGCCTGCCCAAGCGCACCGAACCCAACCACCCGGCGAGTGCATCGCTCACGCCTTCCGGCGCCTCAATATGCCCCACGGTAATGCCGGCGCCGCGCAATGTGGCCGCGCCGCCGCCGGCCTCCGGGGTGGGGTCTGGGTGGAGGAAGTAAACGGCGGCCACAGAGGCATCGATAAGCGCCTGCGCACAGGGCCCAGTACGGCCGGTGTGGTTACAGGGTTCCAAGGTAACGACCGCCGTGCCGCCGCGCGCCTTGTCGCCCGCATCGCGCAACGCCATGACTTCGGCATGCGGACCGCCCGGGGGCTGGGTTGCGCCGACACCGGCGACGCGGCCGGCGGCATCAAGTATGACCGCTCCTACAGGCGGGTTTGGGCTCGTCGTGCCGCGCACCTTATCGCCGGCCTCCATGGCCACACGCAGCGCCCGCGTGAGAACCGCTGAGTCTAGGTGTGGGATCACAGCGTGGCCAAGCTACGCAGCTCGTCGACGGCCGCTGCCTTATCTGCTTGTTTGTAGATGGCGGAACCTGCGACGAAAGCATCGCAGCCCGCCTCGGCGGCGGAGCGAATCGTTTCAGCGGAAATGCCACCGTCAATCTCGATGAGGACGTCCAGACCGCGCTCGTCGATGGCCGCGCGCAAGGCGCGCACCTTGTCCAGCTGATCCGGCATAAAGCTCTGACCGCCAAAGCCCGGCTCAACTGACATAACGAGCACTTCGTCGAAGTGCTCGAGGGCGTCCAGCCAAGGCTCGATCGGCGTGCCCGGCTTAATGGAAAAGCCCGCGCGCACACCTAAATCCCGGATTGTGCGCGCCAGGGCGATGGCCGCGTCCTTGTCGGCGACGGCCTCGACGTGGAAGATGATGCAATCGGCGCCGGCCTTTGCGTAGGTTTCTACCCACTTCTCGGGTTCCTCAATCATGAGGTGAACGTCCAGCGTCTGCGGTGTAATCCCGTCCACCGTCGCAGTGATATCCGGGCCAAAAGACAGGTTCGGGACGAAGTGTCCATCCATAATGTCAACGTGGATCCAATCCGCGTTGGCCACGGCGCGGACCTCGTCGCCCAAACGGGTGAAGTCGGCGGCCAAGATGGACGGGGAAATAATGGGACCAGACGAGAGTGCAGACATGACCTTCAGCCTAGTCCCTCTCGCAGCCTCAGTCCGCTACTCGGCGCAAGACCGCGAAAAACATCGCATCGGTGCCATGGCGGTGCGGCCACATCTGCGCGGACAGCTCGGCGCCAAGGTCCCCCATCTCCGGCAGCACGTCGCGCGCATCCAGTTCTTCGATGTGAATCGCTGATCCCTCTGCGTGCCGTTGCACGGCGGCATCCACGATGCCCCTGGTCTCACGCAGGTCCGGCGAGCAAGTCGAGTACACCACGACGCCACCTGGGCGCACCAGCTCCAACGCGGACTCGAGCAGCTCGGTTTGCAGCTGGTTAAGCTCCGCAATGTCTGATTCGGCCTTGCGCCAGCGAGCTTCCGGGCGCCGGCGGAGCGCGCCTAGGCCGGAGCAGGGGGCGTCGACCAGCACGCGGTCGAAGCCTGGTTTCAGTCCTGGTGCTCGGCCGTCCGCTTGGTGCACGCGCACTGGCAGGTCCCCCACCGTCTTTTCCACCAACGTGGCGCGATGCGGGGAGACTTCGACGGCATCGACTGTCGCGCCCTCTATGCGTGCAATTGCACCCATGAGGGCGGCCTTGCCACCAGGTCCGGCGCACAGATCCAGCCAGCGTCCGGTGTCTTCACCACTGAGCTCGGCTTCCGTTACCGCGCGGGCAATGAGCTGCGAACCTTCGTCCTGGACCGCCGCTAGCCGCTGGCGAACCGGCTCTAGCGAACCAGGATCCCCGTGCTCAAGGTAGACCGCATAGGGAGAATAGCGACCTTCCTCGCAACCGGTGATCAGGGCGAGTTCTTCGGCGGAGATCTCACCGGGGCGCGCTACCAAGTGCACAACAGGGCGTTGGGAGTCCGCCTCGAGCGCGCACTCCAGCTCACGCGACTGGTCGGCGCTGAGCGCACCAGTGCTATCGGGGCCCAATACGCCCAAGGCACGGCCGAAGGAGCGGGCAATCCACTCCGGATGGGCATGGCGGAAGGCCAAAGCAGCCACCTGGCCTTGGGGAGCAAGCTGATCCAACCACGCTTGCGCCGGCGTACGGGTGATGGTGCGCATGATGCCGTTGGCAAAACCTTTAGCCTTGTCCTGGCCAGCTGCCTCCACGAGGCGCACGGTAGTATCGACAGCCGCGTGTGCCTCAACGCGGGTATAGAGCACCTGGTAGGTTCCCATTCGCAGGGCGGTGAGCACGTCGGGGGCGATAGCGTCGAGGCCACGAGAGGCGCACTCGGCGATGACGGCATCGAGCACGCCCTCGGTCCGCAGCGTGCCGTAGGTTAACTCGGTGGCGAAGGCAGCATCGCGGCCACTGAGGCTATTGGCACGTACGGCTTTCGGCAGCGTGAGGTTGGCAAAGGCATCGTCTGCATCCACGCGTTGCAATACTTCGAAAGCCACCGCGCGTGGACGATCCACCCCGCAGCGCTGCGCGGCAGAAACCACCGAGGTCGACGGCGCTGGGCGACGTGTATCGTGACGCTGACCGCCGCGACGCTCCCTGTTGCCCTTGGCAGTGCGTTTCGCACCGCCGCGTTGCTGCTTCCCACGCTGCGCGCGGTCTGCAGGATCGCCTGACTTGCTGCGGGATCTAAAACCTCCGCTCATGAGAACTTCACCTCATCCTCGCCGCCTTCTACTGACTGCGAAGCCTGGTGTGCAAGCCCGCGGCCCCAGTCGGCGGCATTCATCATCTTCTTGCCTGGCGGTTGAATCTTTCCCAAACGAACCGGGGAGCTGCCAGTACCGACCATCACTTCCTTCTTGGCCACGTGGACTTCACCCGGCTGCAATGCGGAAAGCGCGGAGTGTTCAGTACGGTCCTCAAGTTCTGTGGGTGGCACAGGTTCTACTGGACCAAGCTTTAAGCGTGACTGCCCCAACAGGGTCCAAGCACCCGGCCCCGGGGTATGCGCGCGAATGTGGCGATCAACGGCCTCGGCGGGCGCAGTCCAGTCAATGCGGGCATCGTCGGTAGAGATCTTGTGCGCGTAGGAGGCTTCACCTACTTGCGGCTGCGGCGCGATGCTGCCGTCTTCCAACCCATCCATGGTCCGCACGAGGAGGTCGCCACCGGCATAGGCCAACCGCGTCAATAAGTCATCCGCGGTATCGGTGTCTTGGATGTCCTCGTCGATCGTAGCGAGGATGTCCCCAGTATCCAGGCCTTGGTCGATGCGGAAGGTCGTAGCACCCGTGCGAGTATCCCCAGCCGCAATGGCTGCTTGCACCGGTGCCGCGCCTCGCCACGCCGGGAGCAGGGAGAAGTGAAGGTTCACCCAACCGTGCGTCGGAAGGCTCAGCAAGTCCTCGGTGATCAGGTTTCCGTAGGCAACCACGGGGATAGCCTCGGGAGCAATGTCTGCTAGTCGTGCACGCAGGGCATCACCGTCCTCGGTGCCAGGCTTAAGTGTGGTCGGCGTGAGCACCTCGATACCGTGCTTTTCCGCCAGTGCCTTCACCGGACTTGGATGAACGGTGCGGCCACGGCCCCGGCGGGCGTCAGGCCGAGTAATGACGGCGGCCACCTCATGGGGTGAGTCGATGAGCTTCTCCAAAGCCACAACTGCGGGCTCCGGGGTTCCGGCAAAAACAATACGCACTGCTAGAGCATGCCTTTCTCGTGTGAGAGTTTCTAAATCTAATGTTCAAAAGTAAGTCTGCTGTACTGCTGATTAAGAAGGGCTACGGCTATGTGTTGAACCACTCCGATTGGCGGATGGTTTTCATAGAGTCCTTCCGCAGTTCATCGCTCAAACGCTGCAAGAACAAGATCCCATCCAAGTGGTCCGTCTCGTGTTGGATACAACGCGCCATCAGCCCAGAGGCAAGCATGGATATCGGGCGGCCGTGTGGGTCGAATCCGCGCAGACGTACGGTAGAAAAGCGTTCAGTGGGCTGAGAAATGCCGGGGATGGACAAGCAACCTTCGGTCCCCAACTGCATGTCCTGGCCCACCGCTTCCCATACCGGGTTAATGACGGCACCGCGCAAACCATGCTGATAATGCGAGCAATCGAAGACAAAGATGCGTTTGGTCACACCGATCTGGTTGGCCGCTAGACCTACTCCCCCTGCGGCTTCCATTGTCTCCAGCATGTCCTGAGCCAAGCGTTCCAGTGATGGCCCGAACTCGGTGATTTCCTCAGCTCTGGTGGTGAGGACCGGGTCGCCGTAGAGACGAACCTCTCGCACGGTCATAGTGGTACTCCTCGTGGTTGACGGTGTGGCACGTCGTGCGGGGGTTGTCGGCCTAGGCATTCCTCGCCTGCCCAGGACCCTCCGCGCTCCTGCACCGAGAATAGTTCACCTTCCGCGGGAGGCGCTCGACAGGGGTGGAAAGGAGCGCAGCGTTAACCGATGTTTATCGGATCCACGGCGATACGCAGAGGCAAGACATCCTTGCGAGCGCTGCGCAAGGAATTGGCTGTGCGCAAGGCCTGGCCCAGCAGGGACCTCGGGCCCAGCGGGGTTCGAATTAGCAGACGCTGTGGTTCGCCGCCGCGCTCATGATCGTATTCACCCGGCAAGCTCACGCCAGGCGGCAACGGTACGGGCCCGAGAAGCTCCGCATGCTCCGGCAGTTCCGCTAGCTCCAGGAAGGCATCGAGGGAGGCGTCCGCCCCGTCGATCGCCGCCATATGCACCGCGGGCGGAAAGCGAACCTCGCGGCGCGCCTGCAACTCGGCCGCCGCGGCACCTACCATGTCCCACCGGCTAAAGAAATCCACAAGCGGCAGCTGTTCATCAGCGGCGACGATAACGACACCACCCTCCTTGGCTGGCGCAACGAGGGTGGCCGCCGCGGCCCATGTGGCCAACGTGTCCTCCGTGGCGCGCAGATCCTGGCGGCCAAGCAACGCTCCGGTTTCCACAAGGAGCGCAGCCCCGTACATCCCGTTCTTCGCTACGCGCGGCTCCGCGCCGGGTGTCGCGATGACGAGCGCCGGCGCGTCTGGGATTTCATTTACGACGGTGGATCCACCGGATTGAATCACGCGTGTATTGGGAAAGGCCCGGCCCATCTCTTCCGCAGTGCGCTCGGAGCCCAACACGATGGCGCGTAATCGCGGTGAGCCGCACTCCGAACAGCGGTAATGCGCGTCAACGCGCCCGCACCACCGGCACGTGGGCAGCGCCGCAGAATCGGTCGACTCGTGCTTCGAGCCGCGAGCGGAAGGCAGACCTAAGGGACCGTTGCAATGACGACACCGTGCAGGAGATGCACACTGCCCACAGGCGAGGATTGGGGCGTAGCCCTTGCGCGGGACTTGAACAAGGACGGGCTCGCCGCGGTCGAGGGCTGCGCGCGTGGCTTGGAAGGCGGGGCCGCTTACCGACGTCGTGCCTCCCCGCATATGGCGGGCCACGTTGACCCCATACGCACCCACCGCAACGATTTCGGGGCGCCTATCTTCCAGTGTGTTCGCGGCGGGTAGAAGATCGTGGGCCCACCCCGATTCAACGAGCAGTTGGGCTTCCGCGGTGCGGGCGTGGCCGGCGAGGATGAGGCTGCAACCTTCCTGCGCGGAGCGTGTGCTCAGCACTTCCCTGGAGTGGACATAGGGCTTGAGGTTGTCAACCAGGCTATCGTCGCCATCGTTGAGCAGGACGGCCAATTGGAGGCCCTTGACTGGGGCGAAGGCGGCGGAGCGAGTTCCGATGACGATTCGAGCTTGACCCGTCAACGCCGATAGATAGCGGCGATAGCGCGCCTGGGGGCCGGTGCTGTGCGCGAGCACCGTGATTTGTTTGGCAGAGACGTGGCGGCGAAAGGCCTCCTCGAGCTGATCCAGGTCCTTCTGGTCCGGTACGACCATGAGCACGCCGCCGCCTTGGAGCGCCACACTGGTGCCCAGCGCTGCCAGCGCGCTTGCCCAATCCTCCCCCGGCGCTATCTGCCATGCTGCTCGCGCAATATGGCCCGACAGCACCGAGTCCACGAAGGACTCACCATGCTGGTACCCGGACCACGCAGAGAGATCCGGGTGCTCCGCTGTACCTAATTCTTCCCACGGTGTATCGACATCCGCTTCCTCAGCCTTGGCATGACGCGCCGGGATGGCGGCGCGGATGATATCGGAGCGCACGCCGCCATAACGGGCTGCAAGGGATTCGATGAGCGCCGACATTTCCGGCGAGTACACCGCAAAGGGGGAAATGACGCGATCGATATAGCGAAGCGATCCAGCGAAGTCGGAATCGCTGGCGCGGGAGAGCAGGATGGCGTCGACCAGTCGACCATTGAAGCGAATGCGCACGCGTACGCCTGGCTGGGCGGCCTGCGAATCCGATTCATCGATGAGGTAGTCGAATTCGCGGTCCAGGTGCGCTACCCCCAACAAAGGCAACACCCGCGCGACCGGTTGCTGGGCGGCGGGTGTCTTCTTGGGCATAGCGCCCGATTCTACAGGCCGGCGGCGCGGCGCAAGTCGACGGCCCGCGAGGTGTCCTCCCATGGAAGGTCAACATCGGTGCGGCCAAAGTGGCCGTAGGCCGCGGTTTGACGGTAGATCGGGCGCTGCAGGTTGAGCTCGCGGATAATGGCGGCGGGGCGCAGATCAAAAACCTTGTCCACCGCAGCCTGAATGTCGGCATCGCTCAAACCGGCTTGAGCAGTGCCGAAGGTCTCGACATAGAGACCAACGGGCTTCGCGCGGCCAATAGCGTATGCAACCTGCACTTCGGCGCGGTCGGCCAGACCGGCGGCCACGATGTTCTTAGCTACCCAACGCATAGCGTAGGCGGCTGAGCGGTCCACCTTGCTCGGATCCTTGCCGGAGAAGGCACCGCCACCGTGGCGGGCCATGCCGCCGTAGGTGTCGACGATGATCTTGCGTCCAGTCAGGCCTGCATCGCCCATTGGCCCGCCAAGAATGAAGGAACCAGAGGGGTTGATGAGGAGCTCGGTGTCTTCGGTGTAGTACTTGCTCAGGTTCGCATCGTTGACGACCCACTCGACTACATGGGTACGAAGCTGCTCCGCGAGCCATTCCTGGGTCACCTCCGGATCATGCTGGGTGGAGATGACAATTGTCTCTAAGCGAGTCGGCACATCGTTCTCGTCATATGCAAAGGTGACCTGGGTCTTGCCATCTGGGCGCAGGGAAGGAACGATGCCTTCCTTGCGGACCTGGGTGAGGCGACGCGAAAGGTGGTGTGCCGTAGAGATCGGCAGCGGCATGAATTCTGGAGTCTCATTCGTTGCGTAGCCGAACATGAGGCCTTGGTCGCCAGCGCCATATTGATCGTCGTCCTCAAACTGGCCCGAGCGAACCTCGGTTGAGGCGTCCACTCCGGCGCCAATCTCTTGGGATTGCTCACCAATCGCTACGTTGACTCCGCAGGTGTGGCCGTCAAATCCCACGTCAGAGGAAGTAAACCCGATCTCAACGAGGGTCTTGCGTACAATCTGCGGGATCTCCACATACCCGGAGGTGCGCACCTCACCCACAACGTGAACTTGGCCCGTGGTGACAAGAGTCTCCACGGCGACGTGTGCGTTTGGGTCTTCCTTAAGAAGGGCGTCAAGAATGGCGTCCGAGATAGCGTCACAAATCTTATCCGGGTGACCTTCTGTCACGGATTCGCTGGTAAAAAGACGTACCGCCTGAACAGCTGTTTCAGTCACAAATCTTCCTTAAACTAGTTCTGCGCGCCGTGGGCAAGGCAGCGCCTATCCCACGCCCCGGCTAATAACACGGCCCCATCGTAGACCAAGCGGTCTACAGCTGCAAGAACGAGCGCTACCTTTCCAGAATTTCATTCACCACGTTAAGTATCTGGGCAGCTACAACCTGCTTCGATCCCGGTTCAACCTCCACCGGATCAGCACCCTTCCGAAGGATCCACCCTGCACTCGTTGGCTGTCCGAAGACCTTGCCCTCCCCAACCTCGTTGGCCATGAGTACATCGCACCCCTTCTTCACGAATTTTTGCTGGGCGTACTCGAGCACGCTCGTGTGTGCATCCCCGGTCTCCGCTGCAAAACCGACGATGATGGCATCGCGCTTCAAGTCCCCATTCTCGCGGCGTTCGACCAACCCCTTGAGGATATCCGGGTTTTCCACCAGCTCGAGATGATCTAAGTCCTCGTCAGCGGTCCCCTTCTTCATCTTGGAGTCCGCGACGGAAGCCGGCCGATAGTCTGAAACAGCTGCAGCCATGATGACGATATCCGCATCCGCTGCTTCGGCGTTCATTGCCTTGTGCATATCGCGAGTGGAAGTCACCCGCACAACGGAGGCGCCTGATGGAATAGGAAGCGCGTCAGTATTCCCGGCAACGATAGTAACTTCTGCACCGCGCTGCGCGGCTACTTCTCCCAAGGCAAAGCCCTGGCGACCAGAGGAACGATTGCCCAGGTACCGCACCGGATCTAGGTTCTCCTGCGTTCCCCCAGCAGAAATCACGACCTTGAGCCCCTGCCAATCATGCGCCACGCGGTGGCCAGCCATAATCGTGCGGGCAAACTCCGCTATCTGCCCCGGTTCCGGCAAGCGGCCTGCGCCGGTATCAACGCCGGTGAGCCGCCCATGGGCCGGTTCCATCACGATAACGCCGCGACGACGCAATGTCGCCACGTTGTCTTGCGTCGCTGGATTGAGCCACATCTCCGTGTGCATAGCTGGGGCAATGATGACAGGACACGTAGCAACCAACACAGAGGCGCTCAGCAGATCATCGGCGCGGCCACAGGCCAACCGAGCGATCAAGTCAGCGGTGGCTGGGGCGATGACGACGGCATCGGCCTGCTGCCCCAGCGCGACATGCTGCACCTCATCGACTGCATCGAAAACGGTAGTCGAGACCGGATGCCCTGACAGGGCCTCGAAGGTGGCTGCACCGACGAAATTTAACGCGGCTTCTGTAGGAATCACGCGGACATCATCGCCGTGCTCAGTGAAGTCCCGAATCAGATGACACGCTTTATAGGCTGCGATACCGCCGGCCACGCCAACAAGGATGCGACGCGGCTGCGCGGTTCCGCCTGCACCCGATGAAGCCGCCTCTGCGGGAGCCGAGGCAGTGCTGCTCTCTGGACTATCTGGGGTTTGCTGTACATCCTTCACTCGGACGATAGTACCCAAGACACAACAAACCCACCCAAGCGCCTCAAGCGACACTAGGGTGGGTCTATTTCGGAATACGCGCTAGGCTGCTGCCTTCACGGGGCGAAGGCTAGTTGCCTTCCTCGTGGTCCAGCAGGCCGGCGTCGATCTCGCGCAGTGCGATGGACAGCGGCTTCTCGCCCGGCTCCGGGGTCACCAGCGGTCCGACGAACTCGAAGACGCCTTCGTCCTGTTCCTTGTAGTAGCTGTTGATCTGACGTGCGCGCTTAGCGGCGAAGATCACCAGGGCGTACTTAGACGAGACCTTGCCCAGCAGCTCATCGATAGGCGGGTCAGTGATACCCGTCGGCGGATCGAATACTGGCTCCGGCTTTGCGGCCTCAGAATTGGCAGGTGTGGTCACGTTGGTCACATGCACCTTTACTGTTGGTAGATGGTCAAAATCGTGGTCTATCCACGCAGGATAGCACTAATTGCAGCAACGGCCTCATCGAGATTGTCATTGACAACGATGTGGTCGAACTCTTTTTGCGCGGAAAGTTCCGTTTCTGCGGTGTGCAAACGGCGGTCAATCACATCCTGTGGCTCGGTACCGCGCCCAGTCAGGCGCTCCACCAAAACCTCCCAGGACGGTGGGGCCAGAAACACGGTTTCCGCCTCCGGCATCGCCGCCTTCACGTTGCGGGCGCCTGCAAGATCAACCTCCACCAACACTGGGCGACCAGCCAACATCGCTTCCCTAACGGGTTGAGCCGGCGTACCAGAACGCTGCAAACCACCGTGGATCTCTGCCCATTCGAGCATGTCTCCGGCGTCTATGTGTTCCTGGAAAGCCTCCGGGGAGACAAAGAAGTAGTCCACCCCATCAGACTCGCCGGGGCGGGGTTGGCGCGTCGTCATCGAGACGCTGAAGTAAAGGTTGTCTACATCATCGCGCAGGCGCGAAACCACAGTGGACTTACCCACAGCGGACGGCCCGGCCAGAACGACCAGGCGCCCGCGTGCAGTTTCGTCAGCCATTGCGCTAATTACTCGCCGTAGCCGAAACGCTCGAGCAGGGCGCGGCGCTGACGGTCACCCAGGCCACGCAGGCGGCGGGTCTGAGCAATCTCCAGGTCCTCCATGATTTCCTTAGCCTTGACCTTGCCAACCTTCGGCAGAGCCTCGAGAAGCGCGGAGACCTTGGTCTTACCGATGATCTCATCGGTCTCGGCCTTCTCCAGTACTTCCTGTAGGTTGGTTTCGCCGCGCTTCAGCGCAGCCTTGAGCTCAGCGCGAGCCTTGCGAGCCTCAGCGGCCTTTGCGAGAGCTTCTTTGCGCTGCTCATCTGTCAACTTGGGAAGGGCCACGGGTTTCCTCCGATTTCATTAGTACGAACATTGTCATCTGATGGCTAACACCAGAATCTCGGCTCACGGTGGGAAGATTTCCCCAGCGCGGGGTAGCTTTTGCTACCGCCGCGAACCGACTTCTGGCAATCCTAGCACTGGTCTGTACGCGATGACGTAACCCGGCCCCTTTCTATTAAAGGTTCCTGCACGTCAACGCACATGCCTTAAACAAAATACCAGGTAAACGGCGCGCCTGTTAATCCAGCGCGCCGTTTGAGACCGAGCTCTTTAGTCTCGGAACTCGGCAGCCGTATCTATTACGGCTTTGCGCAGGTCAGCAACGTCTGGACCTGCCGAAAGGATGGCTCGAGAGACGTTGGCAAAGCCCAGCTCGGGCGCCGCGGAGGTGAGTTGCCTAACATCAGCTGGAGTCGCGCCCTGCGCGCCCACGCCCGGAAGAAGAACCGGACCATGTAAATGGTCTAATACCGGCGGCGCGTCGAGTGTCGCACCGACAACCACTCCGAGCGCTCCTACAGCGTCATCCGTGGCCATTGCCGCGGCATTGCGCTGTCCGAGTTCATCAACGACGCGCTGCGCTACGCTGCGGCCATCGACGCTCAGCGATTGCAACGCTACGGCCTCCGGATTGGAGGTCGCCGCAAGGACGAAGACACCAGCACCGGTCTTTTCCGCAATGTCGAAGACAGGACTCAACGCTCCCACGCCGAGGTAAGGCGATACCGTCACCGCGTCCGCGCGCAACGGCGAGTCCTCCCCCAGCCAGGCCTCGGCATAACCAGCCATGGTGGAGCCGATATCGCCGCGTTTAGCATCGGCCAGACTCAGGCAGCCTTGCTCGCGCAGTGCTGCCAGAACCTCTTCGAGGACGGCGAATCCGCGCGAACCACAGCGCTCAAAGAACGCCACTTGCGGCTTGACTACAGCTGCCGTGTCGGCGAATGCCTCTACGCAACGCATACTGAAGGTGCGCAGGCCGTCGACGTCGACTGACAGGCCCCACGCCTCCAGGAGGTGTGGGTGTGGGTCAATACCTACGCACAGACGCCCTCGTTGCCTACCGGCGGCGACAAGGCGATCGCCAAAGGTAGGTGCAGCATTAGTTGGCTGGGTCATGCTTGAGCTCCTGCAGCGCGCGTACCTTAAGATCTCCCTGACGCAGCGCCTCGATGCCCTGCACCGCCGCGGTAACGCCCTGAACGGTCGTCACCAGCGGAACCCCGACGGATACTGCCGCGGCGCGAATGTCATAGCCGTCGTGGCGTGCACCGGCGGAACCGGCCGGGGTGTTGAGGATGAGGTCGACCTTGCCGGCCAGGATGGCGTCGACGATGGACTCTTGTCCCTCCTCAGCCTCGGAGACCTTGACTGCCACCTCGCACTCCACGCCATTGCGGCGCAGCATCTGCGCGGTGCCTGCCGTGGCGACGATGGTGTAGCCCATGTAGGCCAGGCGCTGAATCGGGAAGATCAGCGTGCGCTTGTCGCGGTTGGCCACAGACACGAAGACCGTGCCCTCCGTCGGCAGCTCGCCGAAGGCGGCCATCTCACCCTTGGCATAAGCTGCGCCGAAGTTGTCGGCCAAGCCCATGACCTCACCGGTGGACTTCATCTCCGGGGAGAGCAGCGTGTCGAGCAGCTGACCGTCCGGGCGGCGGAAGCGGTTAAACGGCAGCACGGCTTCCTTAACCGCAATCGGGTGCTCAATGGGCAGGGAGCCGCCGTCATAGGTGGACGGGATGATTCCCTCATCCTTGAGCTGCGCGATGGACGCGCCGAGCATGACGCGAGCTGCGGCCTTAGCCATCGGCACACCGGTGGCCTTGGACACGAACGGCACCGTGCGGGACGCGCGCGGGTTGGCCTCGATGACGTAGAGGGTGTCGTCCTTAAGCGCGTACTGGACGTTCATCAGGCCCTTGACGCCGATACCGTGCGCTAGACGACGCGTCGACTCCCGCACCTTTTCAATATCCTCCGGGCCGAGCGTCATCGGCGGCAAGGCGCAGGAGGAGTCGCCGGAGTGGATACCCGCCTCCTCGATGTGCTCCATGACTCCGCCGAGGTAGACCTCCTCGCCGTCGCACAGCGCGTCGACGTCGATCTCGATGGCGTTGTCGAGGAAGCGGTCCACCAACACCGGGTGATCCGAGGTGATCTCGGTGGCGCGCTCGATGTAGTCACGCAGGGAGTCTTCGTCATAGACAATCTCCATGCCGCGGCCGCCCAGCACGTAGGACGGGCGGACCAGCACTGGGTAGCCGATGCTCGCGGCGACCTCGCGGGCCTCATCGAAGGAGGTGGCGGTGCCGAAGTCCGGTGCTGGAAGCTCGGCAGCGGCAAGCACCTTACCGAACTCGCCGCGGTCTTCCGCCAGGTCGATGGCGGCGGCAGAAGTACCGACGACCGGAACGCCCGCGGCGGTCAGGCGCTCGGCCAAGCCCAACGGAGTCTGCCCGCCCAGCTGGACGATGACACCGGCTACCTCACCACAGGCGGCCTCTGCGTGGTAGACCTCCATGACATCCTCGAAGGTCAAGGGCTCGAAGTAGAGGCGGTCTGCAGTGTCGTAGTCCGTCGATACTGTCTCCGGGTTGCAGTTGACCATAACCGTCTCATAGCCCTCGCGGGAGAGTTCCAGCGCTGCATGCACGCAGGAGTAGTCAAACTCAATGCCTTGACCGATGCGGTTCGGGCCGGAGCCCAAGATGATGACCTTGCCCTTGGTCTTTTCGGAGCTGGCTCGAACCTCGGATTCCGCGTTCGGATCCATCTCGTAGGTGCTGTAGTGGTACGGAGTTTGAGCCTCGAACTCGCCCGCACAGGTATCAACGGTCTTGTAGACCGGGCGAATACCCAGGGACCAGCGCAGGGAACGCACGCCATCCTCACCAGCGAACTCCGGGCGAAGCGCGGCAATCTGGGCATCAGAGAGGCCAAAGACCTTGGCGCGGCGCAACAACTGCGCGTCGAGCACTGGGGCGTTCTCGAGCTCCTCGCGGAACTGCACGAGTGCTTCGAGCTCCGCCAAGAACCACGGGTCCAGGTGGGAGTGCTCGTGGAGCTGCTCAACGGTAGCACCCAAACGCAGCGCCAGCTCGATGTCGTACATACGGCCCTCGGTCGGGCGCTCTAGATCCTTGAGCTCGGCGTCGAGGTCGGTGGCGCGCTCACCGGCGAAATACTCATCCGGCTTGGTCCAGAAACCAGAAGGCTTGCCCTCCAGCGAGCGCATGACCTTATTGAGGCCGGAGATGTAGTTGCGGCCAATGCCCATGGCCTCGCCCACAGACTTCATCGTGGTGGTCAGGGTGTCATCAGCGCCCGGGAACTTCTCGAAGGCAAAGCGCGGAGCCTTGACAATGACGTAGTCCAGCGTCGGCTCGAAGGCGGCCGGGGTCACGCCGGTGATGTCGTTGCGCACCTCATCCAGGGTGTAGCCGATAGCCAGCTTGGCAGCCAGCTTGGCAATCGGGAAGCCGGTGGCCTTGGAAGCCAGTGCCGAAGAGCGGGACACGCGCGGGTTCATCTCGATGGTGATGATCCGGCCGTCATCCGGGTTCACAGCGAACTGGATATTGCAGCCGCCGGTGTCGACGCCGACCTCGCGGATGATGGCGATGCCTTGGTCGCGCATCTTCTGGTACTCGCGGTCAGTCAAGGTCAAGGCTGGGGCCACGGTGACGGAGTCGCCGGTGTGGACGCCAAGGGCGTCGACGTTCTCGATGGAAGCGATGACCACGACGTTATCGTCGCCATCGCGCATGAGCTCAAGCTCGAACTCCTTCCAGCCCAGGATGGACTCCTCGATCAGGACGTTCGCCTCCGGGGAAGCAGCCAGGCCGCCGCCGGCGATACGGTCGAGGTCCTCCTCGTTGAAGGCCAGACCAGAGCCCAGACCGCCCATAGTGAAGGACGGGCGCACGACAACCGGGAGGCCGAGCTCGGCGACGGTCTCGTGAACCTCATCCATGGTGTGGCACACGCGGGAGCGTGCGGATTCGCCGCCGATGGAGGCCACGATGTCCTTGAACTTCTGGCGATCCTCGCCGCGCTCGATGGCGTCGATATCGGCACCGATGAGCTCGATATCGTACTTCTTCAGGATGCCCAGGCGGTCCAGCTGTACGGCGGCGTTGAGGGCGGTCTGGCCACCGAGGGTTGCCAGGACGGCGTCGATAGGATTGCCCTCTTCTTTTTCCTTCTGGAAAATCTTCTCGATGAACTCGGGCTCGATGGGTTCCACATAGGTGTGGTCGGCGAACTCCGGGTCGGTCATAATCGTTGCCGGGTTGGAGTTGACCAGCGTGACGCGCAGGCCTTCCTCCTTGAGCACGCGGCAGGCCTGGGTGCCGGAGTAGTCGAACTCGCAGGCCTGGCCAATAACAATCGGGCCGGAGCCGATAACCAGGACGTGATTGATGTCGTTGCGCTTTGGCATTAGTTTCTTCTTCCTCTTCCTGGTTGCGTTCTACTTGTTCGGGGACTTCTCAGTCATGAGCTCGATGAACTGGTCAAAGAGCGGGTTAGCATCGTGCGGGCCGGCGGCGGACTCGGGGTGGTACTGCACGGAGTAGGCCATACCGTTCTTGAGCGCTACGCCCTCGATGGTGTTGTCGTTGAGGCAGGTGTGGGACACAACTGCCGGGCCGAAGTCAGTATCGAACTCCTCGCCCGCCGGGTCTTCCTTGCCCGAGGGGCTGGCCAGGGCGAAGCCGTGGTTCTGGGAGGTGATATCGATCTTGCCGGTGAGCTGGTTGCGCACCGGGACGTTGATACCGCGGTGACCGAACTTCAGCTTGTAGGTGTCCATACCCAGCGCGCGGCCGAGGATTTGGTTGCCAAAGCAGATGCCAAAAAAGGGGTACTTGGCAGCAAGGATATCGCGCACAATGCCCACCATGGTGTCAGCGGTAGCCGGGTCGCCCGGACCGTTGGAGACAAACACGCCATCCGGGTTGTACTGCTTGATCTCCTCAAAAGGAGTGTTGGCTGGAACCACGATGGTCTCGATGCCGCGCTCGGCGAAATTCTTCGGGGTTGCGGTCTTCACACCCATGTCATAGGCCACGACGGTGAAGCGCTTCTCCCCTACAGCTGGGAAGGTGTAGACCTCATCGGTCGAGACTTCTTCGGACAAGTCGAGACCTGCCATGGATGGCTGATTCTTGACCTCAGCGATGAGCTCCTCGACGTCCCGCTCAGCTGCCTCGCCGGAGAAGATACCGGCCTTGATGGAACCGTGGTTACGCAGGTGACGCACCAGGGTACGGGTATCAATTCCGCCGATGCCGATGATTCCCTGCTTCTCCATCTCCTCCGGCAGGGAACGGGCGGCGCGCCAGTTGGAAACACGGCGGGCAAGGTCACGGATAACAAGGCCGGCAACCCAAATCTGGTCGCCGTGGGACTCGCTGTCCTCATCGTTCCAGCCCGTATTACCAATCTGGGGCGCGGAGGCAACCACGATCTGACGGTGATAAGACGGGTCAGTCATGGTCTCTTGGTAGCCAGTCATGGCGGTAGTAAAGACGGCCTCGCCCAGGGTTGTGCCCGTGGCGCCGAAGCCGAAGCCACGGAAAGTACGGCCATCGGCGAGGACCAGGATGGCGGGAGTGGTGCTAGTGGAAGTCACTGTGCGTTAAACCTTTCAGTGATTTTGTCGGTGAAGGGTTGGTTGTGTTGGCTATGAGCGTTGGGTACTCGGGTTGAGCAACTCTGACTCTCGATTATCCCGATTATTCGTCTGCCTCGTCACCACTTTCAGCTGAGAGGTCATAGGTCACCGCGCCGCGCAGGATGGTGTAGGTAACGCGCGCGCCAAACTCCTCCCCCTCATAGGGGTTGTTCTCCGACTTCGAGGCCAGGCGGGTGGAATCTGATACCCACTCATGTTCCGGATCAACGATGGTGAGGTTGGCCGGCTCGCCGACTGCAATCGGGCGACCATGGCCGGGCAGGCGGGTAATCTCCGCCGGACGCTCCGACATGACGCGAGCAACGAAGCGCCAATCCGCCAGGCCAGTGGCGACAAAGAGCTTGGCGATGACCGCCAGGGAGGATTCAAGTCCCAACATGCCCGGCTTGGCGTGCTCGAACTCGACACACTTGTCTTCGCTGCCGTGCGGGGCGTGGTCCGTTGCCACGACGTCGATAAGCCCGTCGAGCAATGCCTGGCGCAGGACCAGGGTGTCGGATTCCTCGCGCAGCGGCGGGTTGACGCGGAAGACGCCGTCATAGGTCACCAGCTTGTCATCGGTCAGCAGCAGGTGGTGCGGTGTCACCTCAGCGGTCAGCGGAATCCCCTGCTCCTTAGCCCACTTGAGCAGCTCGACTGTGCCCTTCGTCGAAGCGTGGCAGATGTGCATGCGGTTGCCGTAGTCACGCGCGAGCAGTGCGTCGCGCGCCACGATCGATTCCTCAGCCACGCGCGGCCAGCCGCGCAGACCCAGGCGGGCGGCAACCTCGCCCTCATGGGCACTCGCGCCTTCGGTCATACGGTGATCCTCCGCGTGCTGGGCCAGCAGGACGTCGAGCCCCTTGGCGTATTCCAAGGCACGGCGCATGAGCTGCGGGTCCTGGACACACTTGCCGTCGTCCGAGAACATGCGCACCTTGGCATCCGAGCGGGCCATCATGCCGAACTCGGTCAGCGTTTTGCCCTCCAAGCCCTTCGTGATGGAGCCAACCGGATGGACGTCGCACAAACCGCGCGCCTGGCCCTTGGCCCAAACGGACTCCGCAATGATCGGCTGGTCCGTGACCGGGGAGGTATTCGCCATGGTGAACACGGCAGTAAACCCGCCCTTGGCGGCCGCCCGCGAGCCGGTCTCGATGGTCTCGGTGTCCTCGCGGCCTGGCTCACGCAGGTGGACGTGCATGTCCACCAATCCCGGAAGCAGCACGTTGCCGCCCCCGTCGATAGTGCGGTCGACACCTTCCGCTGGGGTGATATCGGCGGCGCCGATCGCCTCGATGACGCCATCCTTGATCAGGATGTTAGTGGGTTCCCCTTCCCCATAGGGGCGAACATTGGTGATGAGCAAGGTGCCCGCCGCGGGAGCAGAGAGCACGCCGGTGTCTGGATAAGTAGTCATGGTTTCTGAAAAGCTCTCCTCGTTGATTTATGAGATAACTCGTTTTAGATACCGGCGTTCTCGCCGTTGGTGAGCAGCGTAAAGAGGGTGGCCATGCGCACGTGGACACCGTTGTGGACCTGCTGGAGCACCGCGGTGTTGTCATAGTCAGCCACCGCGTAGTTGATTTCCATGCCGCGGACCATGGGGCCCGGGTGCATGATGATGGCGTCCTTCTTCATGGCAGCAGCGCGGTCCTTGGACATCCCGTAAAGAGCTGCATACTCGCGGTGCGAGGGGAAGAAGCCGCCGTTCATACGCTCTGCTTGGACGCGCAGCATCATGACGACATCAGCCTTGGCCACCTTGGAGTCGAAGTCATGGGAGACGCGCACCGGCCAGGTGTCGACGCCAAAGGGCAGCAGCGTCGGCGGAGCGACAAGCGTAACCTCAGCGCCCAACGTCGACAGCAGGTCCACGTTGGAGCGCACGACGCGGGAGTGCAGGCAGTCACCGACGATGGTGACGTTCAGGCCCTCGAAGCCGGTGCCAGAGGCGGAGCGATCCGTACCAAGGTGTAGGCGCTGGCGCATCGTGACGGCGTCGAGAAGCGCCTGCGTGGGGTGCTGGTGGGCACCATCGCCGGCGTTAATCACGCTCGGTCCCTGTCCTCCCGGTGCTACCCAACCGGCCAGCTGCTGCGCCGCGCCGGAGGAAGGATGGCGGATGATGATGGCATCGGCGCCGATGGAGGTCAGCGTCAGCCCAGTGTCCTTGAGGGACTCGCCCTTCTTCACCGAGGACGTCGACGCAGAGAGGTTGATGACATCCGCCGACATCCACTTTCCCGCCGTTTCAAAGGAGGAACGAGTACGGGTGGAGTTCTCATAGAACAACGTAAACACGGTTCGCCCGCGCAGAGTCGGCAACTTCTTGACTTCGCGGCCGTCCAAGGCTTCCCGGAAACGGTCGGCCTCATCCATGAGCCCAAGGATTTCCTCGGCGCTGTGGTCGGCGATATTAATGAGGTGCTTCATTTATGCCTCCTTGCCGGGCTGTGCAGTGAAGCGGGTAAGAACGACGGCGTCACGGCCATCGATGTCGGCGTTGTAGACGGTGACGTCCTCGTCGCGTGCGGTGGGGATGTTCTTGCCCACGTAATCAGCACGGATGGGAACCTGGCGGTGTCCGCGGTCCACGAGGACGGCAAGTTGAATAATGTCGGGGCGCCCGATATCTGCCAGGGCGTCCAACGCGGCGCGGATGGTGCGGCCGGAGTACAGCACATCATCAACAAGGATGACCGTGGCGCCGTTGATACCACCGGCTGGGACTGTGGTGGGCTGCAATGCCCGGTGCGGGCGAGCATAGAGATCGTCGCGGTACAACGTGATGTCAAGGGAGCCCCAGGGAACCTCCACCCCGGAGAATTCCTCAATCTTTTCGGCAAGGCGCTGCGCTAAAGGCACGCCACCAGAGGGAATGCCTAAGAGCAGGACCCGAGGAGATTCACTCGAATCAAGCGCCGTTTTCTCAATGATCTGGTGCGCGATGCGTGCGACAGTACGCGCGACGTCTTTCGAGCTCAGCAGCTCGTTGGACTCCGCGTGGGTGCCGGTTTCACTCATCGTGACCTCCTTCCCCGCCTCACGGTGCGGTCTTTAAAGGATGTCGGACAATGGTTAATAGGACTTGTCTATGCTTGAAAGCCAGCACCAACCATAGCACTCTTCATCCGTGCTGTATACGCCCTCGCACCCCCGAATTTTCTGAGGCAGGTCCATAGACAGTGAGTTTTACTACCCAGCACGTTGTTCCAGCCCCGCGCGGAGAGGTATGGCAATGGCACACCCGCCCCGGGGCGCTCGCCCGCCTCACCGCGCCATTTGGATTCATGTCTCCCCTGCAGCAGGCCGAGTCACTGGCAGACGGAACATCGGTCTTGAGCTTGCCTGGCGGCCTGAAATGGGTTGCCCGGCATGATTTGAGTAGGTACCAGCCGCGGCGTTCCTTTGCGGATGTGTGCATCAACGCCCCCTTCCGTTCGCTGGCGAACTGGCGCCATGAGCACTTCTTTGAGGATCACCCGGAAGGCACACTCATCACCGACAAGGTGGACACACGCATTCCCACGGGTGCGGTGGAGTCGGTCTTTGCCTACCGTCAGCAACAGCTCATCGAAGACTTTCGCTTTGCCCAACGGCTCGGTGAGCTCAACGCCGAGCCCCACACAATAGCGATTACGGGAACGCACGGGACGGTTGGCGCTGCTGTGGCCGCGCAGCTTGGCACCTTGGGCCATACCGTCGTGCCTCTAGTGCGCTCCTCCCCGGGCGCCGGCGAGCGCTTGTGGCGCCCAAACATTCCCGCCAAGGATTTGTTAGAGGGAGTCGATGTTCTCATCCACCTAGCCGGGGAGCCAATCTTCGGTCGTTTTAATTCCGCTCACAAGGAGGCGATCCGGGATTCGCGCGTGGGCCCCACTCACCTGTTGGCCCAGCTTGTAGCCCAGACACCGTCCGTGTCAGCGATGATCTGCGCCTCCGCCATCGGCATCTACGGTCCGGACCGGGGCGACGAGGATCTCACCGAAGAATCGGAGCGTGGGGATGGTTTCCTCGCCGACGTCGTGGGGGCGTGGGAGGAGGCCTGCGCGCCGGCGCGCGAGGCGGGAAAGCGCGTGGTGAACCTGCGCACCGGCATAGTGCAATCAGCCAACGCGGGTATCCTCCCGCTGCTGCGTGCATTGTTTTCTACTGGACTCGGCGGCGCGTTCGGCAAGGGCACCATGTGGAATAGCTGGGTTGCACAGGACGATCTTTCAGACATGTTTGTCCGCGCCGCGCTCGACTCAGAGTGGCAGGGCGCGATCAACGGGGTCTCCCCGCAGCCGGTGCTCAACCGAGACTACGTCGACGCCCTCGGAGCCCTGCTCCACCGTCCCACCTTCATCCCCATTCCCAGCGTCGGGCCCGCCCTGCTGCTGGGTAAGGAAGGCGCACGCGAGCTCGCACTGGCTAACCAGAAGGTGGTGCCCAGCCGGCTGGAGAATCTGGGCCACGTCTTCCGCTACCCAGAGTTAAAACCAGCACTTGCCCACGAACTCGGCGGCGAACAGCTCGTCGATGCCCCCACCTGCGCACCCGAGGCGGACGGCTCCGGTAGTGTCGGGGCCGGAAAAGATTAAGAAATATGTAGCAAGTAGCAAAGTGAGTAGAAGAATTGACGGACACCACTAATCACGACGACGCGCAGCAGCGCCAGCTGCAGCCCGACACCCCCATCGAGGAAGTCACCCTCGAGCGCATCGCGGAGATCTTTGAGTCAGAGAACTTGGAGTACCGCATCGAAGAGCAAAAGACCCAGGACGGCCAGACGGTCAACCTTCTGCGCACCGGTTTCTCAAACGCCGCCATTGCCTTCCAGCTCGTTGGCTCCTCCCTCATCGTCGATTCCGTGTGGCGCGGCTCGGTCCCCGCCTCCGAGGGGCCTGCGCTCCTCATGCACATCAACGCGTGGAACCAGGACCATTTCACCCCGACTTTCCGCTTCTTCGAGGCACCCGATAACGCCTTGGCGGTCTCTGGTGCGCGTGATCTCGACGTGACACATGGTGCCTCCCGCAACCAGCTTGGCGCGTTCGTCATGTCTACCTTGGATGCCGTGTTGCAGTCCTTCGAGTGGATTGAACAGCAGTACCCGCAGCTCGTTACCTGGAAGGAGCACAACCATGACTAATCCGACAACCACCGCCGCCGAAGACCCGCACGCACTGCCGGAGGTCACCCTCGACCGCATCATCGAGGCGATGAAGACCTTCGACATCGAACTCGAGCCAGTCACCGGCCGCGACGATGCCGCCACTGCAAACCTCAACGGTCTGCCCTGCATGTTCGCCGTGTTGGAGAGCGTTGCCATCGTGCGCTGTGATGTGCCGACGGACGTCAACTACGCCAAGGCTGATGCAGGCCTTTTCCTGGCGGCCAACCAGATCAACTCCGTGGCCATGGGAGCCCGCGCGGTGATCGCGGACTTCGACGGCATGCTCCTCGTGCGCACTGAGGCCGACCTTCCGTGTGCGGCCGGTATGAATGACGAAC
This sequence comes from Corynebacterium sp. HMSC078A10, assembly GCF_001811565.1. Taxonomy (NCBI): domain Bacteria; kingdom Bacillati; phylum Actinomycetota; class Actinomycetes; order Mycobacteriales; family Corynebacteriaceae; genus Corynebacterium; species Corynebacterium sp. HMSC078A10. The sequence continues at coordinate 141,165 of NZ_KV805185.1, forward strand.
AGTTGGCAGCCGCACTGCGCGCCTCCGTGGATGGTGTCATCAACGCGCAGAACGCTATGGTCGCCGCCGCCGAGGAAATGGCCAAGCTCGGTTCGGAATCCGCCGCGCAGGCGGGAGAAGGATCCGAGGCCGCCCAGGGTGAACAGCAGTGACCGATCTCCACGTGGTTGAGCCGGTCACCATCGACCGGCTGGCGCAGTTGTGCGAGCTTATCGACGCCGACTATGCCCTCATCGAGGCAGCACCTGAAGCCGACGAGGACGCGGCCGCCGACAACTCCCCGGCCGCGCGGCGCGTGCTGCAAACCGGTGTGCCCCATATCGCGGTGCACTGTGACCTTGACGCCGAGGGTGACGTGTTGAGCGCCTTCGCTTCCTGGGAAGGCACGCTTCCCGCACACTTGGAGCACGACGTGGCCGCCGCCGTGGCGGAGCTGAACTGGGCTAGCGTTGCACCGACGTTGAGTTATCTCGTGGAAGAGGATGCAAAGGGAAACGAGGAAATCCACCTAGGTGCTAACCGCGCCATGGCTGTGGGCGAAGGCCTCTCCTTGGCCCAGCTGGGCCACTTCTTGTTGAGTTCCCTGTCCAGCTTCGCGGAAATCTTCGATATCGTGGCGCAGCGCTTCCCGCAGGCAGTCACCTGGGATAAGAAGGAGCAAGCATGAGCCAAAACTCGACAACGAACCAGAATGCATCCGTAGGTTCTGATCCTTTCGATATCCTGTCCGGCTCGCCGCTGCCCACCGTGAGCCGGGATCGCGTGCTCACCGCGCTGAACAGCACCGAACTGGACATGGCGGCCACCGCGCACCCGGAGGATGCGACTACCGCAGTTGCCCGCCTCAACGATCTTGATTGGGTCATCACTGCGGAAGAGGGCCTTGTGCGCATCGAGTGCGTGCTCTCCACGCAGCTCAACGCCGACATGCTCCCCATCTTCCACGTCCTGTGCAATGAGTTCAATGCAGGCGCATTCGATGGGCGCGCGCTCGTCGGGCTGGTCGAGGATGAGGTGGAGCTGCGCGGTGACTCTTGCTTCGTCACCACGGCGGGCCTGAACGAGGACCAGCTCTTCCACGCGCTTAACGTGGGCGTGATTAATGCCCAAGAAGCGCTGCTCTCTGTTCTCGATACCTTCAACGCCGCGGCCCGTGAACTTGCCCGCGACGTCGATGACGCAGAAAGCGACTAGCTCTTAGTCGGCGTCCTTAATGCGCTGGCGCTCTACTTCCGGATCAAAGTCGGGCGCTGGCCATTCCAGGTCCAGGTGGCGTAGGAGATCCACGATGAGGAACTTCAGCGCCATCCGGGCATACTTCTTATTATCGGTGGGGATGACGTACCAGGGTGCGTAGTTTTCATCTGTGCGCCGAATGGCATCCTGATAGGCCGCCATGTACTCATCCCAATAGGCGCGCTCTTCCACATCGGAAGGGTCATATTTCCAGAACTTGTCCTCCCGTTCCGTGCGCTCCAGTAGGTTCTTCTTCTGCGCGTCCTTGGACAGGTGCAAGAAAACCTTGATGACCTTGACGCCCTTCGCCGTCAGATCCAGCTCATAGTCGCGGATGGCGTCGATGCGTCGGTCCACTTCTTCTTCATCGATCCACTCGTGTACGCGTTGGATGAGGACATCCTCGTAGTGTGAGCGGTCAAAGGCCACGATTTGTCCCGGCTGTGGGTCGTGTTTACGGATGCGCCACAAGAAGTCGTGTTCTAGTTCCTCCTCGGTGGGCTTGCCAAAGCTCACGGTCGTGGTTCCCTGAGGGTCAAAGGTGCTCAACACGTGGCGGATAGCCCCGCCCTTGCCTGAGGTATCCATGCCCTGCAAGACAATGAGTACCGCCGGGGCGTCCTCACCATAGCTGCGGCCATTGGCAAAAAGCCGTTCTTGGAGTTCATACAGCTCATCATCGTACTTGGAGAAGCGAGCGGCGAGCTCCTCCTTATCGCCGTCAAAACCGGGCGTTGCCGAAGCATCGACCGAATCAATCTGAAAATTCTTGCCAGCGCGCAGGGACAGTGCGTCCTCAATCTTGAATTTCGCCATGGGTTCCACCCTACCCAGGCGCTGTCTAAGCACCCAGAGTGAACAAGCCTCGCAGTAGTGCGATCAACGCACCCAAGCCGGCGAGCGAAAGCGAGAGCTTGTGCGCCTTATCGCGCGAGACCCGTCCGGCAATCTTCTTTCCTAAAAAGATGCCAACGCACATGCCAATTACCCCACAGGGCCACACCAGCCAGTGCAGTCCCTCGAAGCCGCCAGAACCCAAGAAGGATTTCGTTAGCACCGAGGACAATCCGCCGATAAAGAAACAGGGCTGCAAGGTTGGCGCGAGGACTTCCTTCGGCCACCGTGCTGCCTGCGCATACACCGTGATGACAGGGCCGGCCACGCCCGCGAGCGTGTTGGTGAACCCGCCCAAAATGCCCGCGGAAATGGCCGGGCCCGTACCGCGCATCTCCGGGACGAACTTTCGCCCGAAGACCACCACACCCAACGCGATCAACAAGGCCGCGCCAACGAGTACCAACAATGCTGCGGTATCAATACGCGCGATGAGCAGGGCTGCCGGGATTGAGCCGAGGATCATGAAGGGGCCGATGCGCAGCCACTTTCCCCAATCCACGTTCTCACGCATCGAATAGGTCGTGAGAACAGCGTTAAGGCAGGCCAAAACATTGATGACCATGATGCCTTCCACCGGGCCGAGGAAGAGGGTCAGGATTGGTCCACCAATGAGGCCAAGGCCCATGCCGGACACTCGTTGCAGGCAGGAGCCAGCTAGAACTGTGAAGAGAACAACGAGCGGTATTGCCAGTACAGACATGTCCCCTTAGCCTCGGTAGCGTTCCATGACAGCAGCAGCCACATGCTCCGGGAACATACCCTTGACGTCGCCTCCGTAGTGTGCCACCTGCTTGCACAGCGAGGAGGAAATGTAGCCATACTTCTCATCTGTTAGCAAGAAGACCGTATCGATTCCGGAAAGGCGCCGGTTCATCTGCGCCATGGGCAGCTCGTATTCATAGTCCAAGGAGGAGCGAAGGCCCTTCACAATCGTGTCTATGCCATGCGCGCTGGTGTAGTCCACGAGCAGACCGCCCCACCAGTCCACCTCGATTTCCGGGGCGACGGTACGGCGAATCAAATCCACGCGCTCCTCCACGCTGAACAACCCGGAAGGCTTGTCTGGGTTGCCCGTCACCAGCACCGTGACCTTGTCAAAGAGCTCGCTCGCACGGTTAAACACGTCAACGTGCCCTAGCGTGATGGGATCGAAAGAGCCGGGGCATACGGCGTGGGTCGGCATGGCTAGTCCTCCTGGTTGTCGGTGTGATTGGTGTCCGAGGTCTCCGCGTCGCGGTGATAAATCGCCATATCAAAACGCGCGATACCGAAGGTCCGCTTCTTGAGCTTCTGACCGGTGGGCTCGAAACCTTCCGGCCATTGTGTCTGGGGCGAATTTACATGGCGCTCGATGACAACAATCGCGGCATCATCCAGCACCGGCTCGATCGCAGCGAGAAGCCCGTCGACGTCATCGAAGCTATACGGCGGATCCGCGAGCACCATGTCGAAATAGCCGCGCGGTGCGGTGGCCAGGTAGGAGGAGGCATTCATTTCTCGTACCTCTACGCGCGGGTGCTTGACCACCCCAATGTTATGGCGGATGACCTTTACGGCCGCGGCGTTGTTCTCGACGAGGACGACTTCTTCGGCACCGCGGCTGGCCGCCTCCAGACCCAGCGCACCTGAGCCCGCAAACAGATCCAGCACGCGGGAATCAATGAAACCCCAACGCACGTTCAGAGATGAGAAAAGGCCCTCACGGGCACGGTCGGACGTGGGCCTAGTCCCGGCTTCGGGCACCTTAATGGTGCGCCCGCGGGCCTCCCCGGCGATGATTCTGGTCATGGCTTCTACCCTATCTCCCCTGTCCCTGCCGCGGAGACTCCCCTAGTTCTTCTCTAAAAAGCCCTGCTCATCGGCGCTCAGGTTGTGCGTCAACTGCTCCGCCAGGTCAGGATTGCGCTCAACCAATGCGGCGGCATCGGCATGCGTGCGCTCGATGATGTCCCTGTCATAAACAAGGTCGAGCAATTTGAGCGTGCGCTTCGTGCCGGATTGGAGTGTTCCCAAGATGTCGCCTTCGTGGCGTTGCGTGAGATCCAATTCGGCAAGGTCAAAGCCGGACGGCGTATCCGCAATGGCTTTGATACGTCGAAAGGACTTGCTGTCAGGCTCAGCCAGCGTATGCAGCAAACACACGGATTCGTTTCCGCCGCGGCCCACGCGCCCGCGCAGCTGATGCAACTGCGAGACTCCAAAATTCTCTGATTCACGGATGAGCATGACGGTGGCATTGGGCACATCGACGCCGACCTCAATGACCGTGGTGGCCACGAGGACGTCAATCTCCCCGCGGGCGAATCGCTCCATCACCTCATCCTTATCAGGCATCTTGCCGTGGAGCATCTCCACTCGAAGCCCGCGAAAAGGCAGGTTGCGCAATTGCACAGACATGGTTTCCACCCCGCCCTCGCCTTCAATTCGCGGGCAGACGATATAGGCCTGGTGGCCTTTGCTCACCTCTTCGCGAATGCGCTCGATGGCGCGTCGCACCCATTCCGGTTTCCATTCAGGCACCACCGCCGAGAGGATGGGTTTGCGCCCACCGGGCAGCTCCTTGAGCGTCGAGACTGCCAGGTCACCGAAGACGGTCATGGCAATGGTGCGCGGAATGGGGGTTGCTGTCATCACCAACACGTGCGGGCTGATGCCCTCACGCGTCTTGGTGCGCAGACTATCGCGCTGCTCCACGCCGAAGCGGTGTTGCTCATCCACGATGACCAGGCCAAGATCGAAAAACTCTACGCTGTCTTGGATGATGGCGTGGGTGCCGATGACGATATCGGCCTCACCAGAAACAATCTCCAGCAGCGCCTTGCGCTTCTCCGCCGTCTTCATCGACCCGGTCAAGACCGTAACGGTGACACCATCCGGAACGCTGGCGCTTATCGACGCCCCATGCTGCGCCGCCAGCACCTCCGTCGGCGCCAAGAGCGCGGCCTGCTTGCCGGCGTCTACCGCTTGCAGCATGGCACACGTGGCAACGAGCGTTTTTCCTGAGCCCACCTCACCTTGCAGCAGTCGCATCATGGGCGCGGTGCCGCAGAGATCAGCATCGATTTCGGCAATGACGCGGCGTTGGCCGTCGGTCAGCGCAAAGGGCAGCTCAGAAAGCAGCTCATCGCGGTAGCCCTCCAGAATGGCCGGCATCGGGGTTGCCGTGCGCGCCTTGACGTCGCGCTGACGGAGGGCCATGACCAATCCGATCGACAAGGCCTCGTTGTATTTCAGGCGCTGGATGGCGCGTTCCGGCCCGCTGTCTCCCGGTTCGTGGATTTCGCGCACGGCTTGATCCAGGGTGACCATCATCCGATAGTCCAGCGGCTCCGGAATAGGCGAGGTGTGTTCGAGCACCTTGTGGATGGCACCCATGATGTACCACGACGTCACCTTCCCGCTGGCCGGGTAGACGGGGATCCATTCACGTTGCAAGAAGGTGTCTAGTGAACCGAACTGGGAGAGCTTTTTGAGCGAGCCTGTCCCCTGCCCGGTTGCGCTATCCAGTAGGGACTCCTGATAGCGGCCGGGATCAAGGATGAGAAAGTCGGGGTGCTGCAGGCTGGGATATCCGCGAAAGTATTTCAGCTTGCCGGAGAGCATGACGCGCATACCTCGGCCCAGCACGCGCTGGACGTAGTGCGCGTTAAAGAAGGAGGCTTGGACTCCGTTATCCATGTAGAGGATAAACACCATGGCTTTAGAGGTGTGCTTGACGCGGGCCTCCTCAATGACGCCGGTGATGGTGACGTGATCTCCGTCCTCGGCACCGCCGAGGCCCACGTCCTTGTTGTGGCGGATATAGTCACGCGGATAATGGCTAAGCAGCTCCCCGCACGTGGTGTAGCCGAAGGCGCGCTTGAACGCCGCGGCATCCTTCTTCGCCAGTACTTCCGTCAGCGCCCGATCGTCTTGCCATCCCAGCATGGTCTACTCCACCCCGATCTCCGTGCGCAATCCGGGAACTCGAAGCACAACGACGTCGACACCAAGAATCTGCGTCAACTCTTCAGCATCGATGTCACAGCCGGACAACACAGTGATTTGTTCGCCCCCATAGGCCAACTGGGTGCGGCATGCCGCGATGATGCCGTCGAGGCTTTCTGTTTCCGGATGAGCCACCCGCATGGAACGCGCGGCATCGGACATAGCGGCCACTACTTCGGCCGAACGAGAGGGGTTGGGCGAATACACCGATAGCGCGGCGAGCCCGGCCACGATGGAGCCAGTCGGTATGACTGTCGCCCTGCCTGGATCCCCACCGCACCCGTTGGGCAGGAAAAGATCGCCTACCGCAGCGTTCTCTAGATCCTCGCCGGGCCCAATTGCTCGCGCCCCAGCCTTCTCAAATAGCTCCCGCGCGGCACCTTCGGGCACCGCGGCAAAAATGCGCCGCTGCGGGCTCTCGCCCTCGCTGTGCTTCGTGGCGCACGCCCCCGCCTCTGCGGGCGGCAGCGCTTCGAGCCGCAGGTTGCTGACCTTTCCCAGGCCGTAGGCCTTTTCGATCACCGTGCCGGCCTCAGAACTATGGATGTGAACGCTGCCAGAGGTGTCCGTCGCCCGCGCGATGACGAGGCTATTGCCCAGCGGGGCCAAGGTTTGTTCAACCTCAGCGAGGTTTCCCTCAAAGAAGAAGACGGCTTCGATCTCTGCGAGCTTCTCAGGTTTCTCTGGCGCCGAAACGCTCAACGGCTGGTTGGTGGGTTCTTCACCGGTGACCTGTGCAAGGAGGCACTCCAGCAGAATCACGAAGCCGGTACCGCCGGCATCCACGACACCTGCCTCGCGCAGCGCGGGCAGTTGCGACGGAGTCTGCGCCAAGGCCTGCCGTGCGGCGTCGAGTGCCGCGACCAGGATGCCGTGTAGCTGGGCACCGGGCTGCCCGGCGGCCTCACTGGCAGCGGCCGCCGCAGCGCGCAAAACGGTAATGATGGTGCCTTCTACTGGGGCGGCAAGCGCGCGATCGACCAACGTGACAGCCAGCGTCAAAGCATCAGCGAGGACCGCACCATCTACGCGCGAGTCCGTTGTGGCATCGGCAACGCCACGCAGCACCTGCGAGAGCACCATCCCCGAGTTGCCGCGGGCACCGCGCACCGAGCCGATGGCCAATGCTTCGGCGACGTCCGCCTCACCCTTATCGGCCTCCGCCAAGGCGGACTCCATGGTGTGCGCCATGTTGGATCCCGTATCCGAATCGGGCACCGGGAAAACGTTGAGGGCATTGATTTCAGCGCGGCGGCGCTGCAGCTCCTCCACGGTTCGTGCGGCCCACTCGTGCAAACCACGAGCATCCAACTCGGCGGGATATGACATGGTGGCTAGTTTACAAGCGCCAGTCCACCGCGGGGACGCCACGGGCTTCTAAGGCCGCGTTTGCGCGGGAGAAAGGGCGCGAGCCGAAGAAGCCACGCCGCGCTGACAACGGCGAGGGATGCGGGGAAGTAATACAGTCCGTGCCCGGTAGGAAGGCCTGGCAGGACTGGGCGTCGCGGCCCCACAGGATGGCCACGATATCGCGCCCCGCCAGCGCCCTAATGGCGGCCTCGGTAATCGCCTCCCACCCGAGGCGGCGGTGCGAGCCCGCCTGGCCCGGGGCCACGGTGAGTACCCGGTTGAGCAGTAGCACGCCCTGGTCAAACCAGGCCCGCAGGTCACCATCGGCGCGGCCGGGGATGCCGAGGTCGGCGCCAAGCTCGGCGTAGATATTCTTCAGCGAACGCGGGGCCGGAACACCCGGCCGCGTGGAAAAGGACAAGCCCATGGCATGCCCCGGTGTGGGATAGGGATCCTGGCCCACGATGAGCACCCGCACGTCCTCGAGGGGCATCGACAGGGCGGCGAAGACGTCCTCGGCCGGTGGCAAGAACTCTGCCCCAATCGAGCGCTCGATGCGTGGGAGGTTGTCCTCCAAGGCCTGCCTGATGTGCGGCATCCAAGAATAGTGGATGTGAGAAGTATCGATGTGGCTCACGCAAATCCCTCCCAGCCCTCGCTATAGCGAGGTTCCTCTCCATTGATAGTTACTCCGGTGCCGCGCATCACCCGGCCAATTTCCCGGAACCCAGAGGGGGCAGCCTTAAACGTCGTAGCCAACAGCGTGTGGTCCTCCCCACCCGCCAAGACCCACTCCCAAGGGTCGATGCCGAGCACCGCACCGGCGGCGGCCACAAGCGGATCGGGGGCAATGGCGCCGCGGTCAAAATCGATGCGCACCCCGGAGCGCTCGGCCAAGTGCCCCACATCGCGCACGAGTCCATCCGAGTTATCCGTCATCGCGGTCGAGCCGGTTGCCCGAGCGATGACGCCGCGCCCGGGTGCGAGGGTGGGCGCGCAGTGGGCGTCGATCAGCGGCCAGAGCTCGTCCAGCTCCGGGGGCAGCGCGCGGCCAAAACGTTGTAAGAGGGCCAAGCCCGCTCCGGAATACCCAATCTTGCCGTGCGCCACTAGCTTCTGGCCCGCACGCGCACCATCCAGAGTTAACGGTGCGCCGCTTCCGCCCAAAGAGCCCATCGCTGTGACGTTGATGACCAGGCTGTCGCTGCGGGTCAAATCACCGCCGACCAGCTCGGCGTTGTACACCGCGCAGCGCTCAGCAATGCCTTGCGCTATTCCACGCACGAAATCCACCGGGGTATCGCCCGGGGCGGCGATCGCCAGAAGCGCTGCAGTGGGCCGAGCCCCCATTGCCTCAATATCGGCAAAGTTGCGCACGATGGCCTTGTGACCTACTTCCGCGGCGGTGGACCAGTCCCGCCGAAAATGCCGGCCTTCCACCATCATGTCCGTCGAGGCCACAGTGCGTGAATTAGGCGCCGCCGGATAAAGCACCGCGGCATCATCGCCGTTGAGCGCGCTCGGCGCTGCGGTGACGATTTCATGGATAACGTGCCGTTCGCCGGCTTGGTCGAGGGTATGGGATAAACCCACCGTCACGGACTCCTTTTCCTTGCGCAGATGGCGCACCATTCTGGTATGCCTTCAACGTTCGTTCTTCTTGGGCTATCAGCGATAGGATAAGCCCCTATGGATACCCAATTTAACCGCACCGCTATATACATCTCACTCGGGATTGCCATCGCGATGGTCTTCGCGGTGATTTTTGGGGCAAAGTACGTCATCACCAGCGCCGCGCAACAGCCGGTGGCGCTGCCTCCCACTCCGTCTGAAGCAGCGGACTCCCCCGAATGCGCCGCTGTCGTCGACGCTCTGCCGGAAAAGCTCATGGGATACTCACGGGTCAAACTCGTCGACCCAGCCCCGGCGGGTGCCGCAGCCTGGACGAAGAGCTCGGAGGACAAAGTAACTCTGCGCTGTGGCGTTGACCTGCCGCAGCAGTTTACGGATTATTCCCAGACCATCGAGGCCGACGGCGAATCCTGGTTGCAGGTCATTGACGCCACCCCCGGCTCGAACCTCACGACGTGGTACAGCACCCAGCGCACTCCTGCGGTCGCCGTGACTACGCCTACAGGCGACGCACAGTCCGACGCCCCGCAAGGGCTAACAGAAGCCCTCAACAAACTAGATAAGAAGCCTCAAGACCCCAATCCGGCACCGCTATCCAAACTCAAGGCAGGTCCGGATTCCATGTGCCCCGCACTGGACAAGGCTCTGCCAGACTCACTCGCAGAGGGCTATACGCGCCGCACGGATGCTGGCGATAAGAACACCTGGGTCTACAGCGCGCCGGGCTATGAGGAAATAGTTGTGCGCTGCGGTGTCGCCGCTCCGGAGAACTACCGCGCGGGCGTTCAGCTCCAGCAGGTTAATGACGTCCCTTGGTTCGAGGACACCACGCTGGCGGAAGGCACCACGGCCGGCACGTGGTTCGCGCTCGGCCGCGCGGAGGACCTCGCGCTGTCTGCCCCGCAAGAAGCGGCGAACTCGGCACTGGTGCGGCTTAGCGACGCCCTCGTTGAAGCCACCCCCGCTCAGTAGGTGTCGCGGCCTCTTTCTTCACCACCTTCCTTTCGCGCACTGCTCAGGGACTAGGAACGCGCGAGGGCGGTCTGGATGAGAGTATCGAGCAGCTCGGCGTAACCCACTCCCACGGCGGCGAAGACCTGCGGGTACATCGAAATCGGCGTGAATCCAGGGAAGGTATTGATCTCGTTGATGCAATAAGAGTCTTCGCTAACGAAGAAATCCACGCGCGACAGCCCCGTTGCGCCCAGCGCCCGGAAGGCCTCGATGGCGCGCTGACGCAGCTCGTCGATGAGCTCCGCGCTCAGCGGCGCAGGAATCGCCGCCGACACTCCCTCATCGATGTACTTGGCGTCGAAGTCATAAAAGCCTTCCTCCGACTCGGTGGTCCCCAAAAGCTTGGCCGGAACAGAGGCTTGCAGGCTTCCGTCCGGGTGCTCGAGGACGCCCACCTCAACCTCGTCTCCGCGGATCTCTGGCTCGACTAGGACCTTGTCATCGGACTCATAAGCCAGGGCCAGCGCCGCGTCAAAATCTTCCCACGCGGAAACCTTGGAGACACCGATGGAGGAACCGCCCCGCGCCGGCTTCACGAAGACAGGCAAACCAAGGCGCTCTTTCTGAGCATCATTCAGCGTATCTCCACCGCTAAGCACTTCTTGGGGTGCGACGGGAAGACCTTCGGCCACCAGGAGCTTCTTGGTGAACTCCTTGTCCATACCCACCGCAGAGGCCAGTACGCCCGCGCCGACGTAGGGGATTCCGGAAAGCTCAAAAAGGCCCTGCACCGTGCCATCTTCCCCATAGGGTCCATGGAGAACTGGAACGATGACATCCACCTCTGTGTAGTGCTCGTGGCGGGTGACATTGTGGATGCGCCCGCGTGTTGCGGGGTTGAGGGATAGCGCCAACTCATCGTGGAGTTCCACCTCAGGCAGGCGCCCATCGACGATGGCAAGGCCCGCGCGGTTGCCCTGGGTCCAGGTGCCTTCCCGCGTGATACCGATCGGCACGACCTCATACTTTTCTGGATCTAGGTGCTCCATGATCGCGCCGGCGGAAATGCATGACACCGAGTGCTCGGAGCTGCGGCCGCCGTACACAACGGCTACGCGCACAGGTTTCGCTTCAGTCATACCGAGCAACTTTACTCGGCTTTACTCAGCTTTCTTGGTACGACCCATCAGAGCGACGATCATGTCGTCGACAGTCACGCCACGGTGACACACTCCATAGACCGCCTGGGTAATGGGCATCTCCACGCCCGCGCGCTGCGCCAACCTAAAAATGGAATCGGAAGAGATAACGCCTTCCGCGACCTGCCCGTTGGTAGCCGCGGTAGCTTCCTCCAGAGTCCCGCCCTGGCCAAGGCGGTAGCCAAAGGTACGGTTGCGCGAGAGCGTCGAGCTGCACGTCGCCACAAGGTCACCCATTCCAGCTAGACCAGAGAAGGTAAATGGATCCGCGCCCAGTTTCACACCAAGGCGGGTAATCTCAGCAAGCCCGCGCGTGATAATGGTCGCCATCGTGTTATTGCCCAACCCCTTGCCAGCGGCCATACCACACGCAAGAGCAATAACGTTCTTGCAGGCGCCACCAATTTCTGCGCCGATAACATCGGTGTTGGTATAGGGGCGGAAATATGGAGCGGCAGCTGCGTGCTGGACGGCCTCCGCGCGGGCAGCATCGCTGCAGGCAATAACCGTAGCGGCCGGCTGCTCCTGAGCCACCTCCTTGGCCAAGTTGGGCCCTGAGAGCACGGCAATGCGGTCAACGGATACGCCGGCGGCGTCCGCGATGACCTCGCTCATCAAGTTAAGCGTAGCTTTCTCCACGCCCTTCGAGATTGAGACCAAGGTAGCGTCCTCCGGCAAGAGCGGCGCCCATTTCTCCAGGTTTCCGCGAAGGGTTTGGGAAGGAACGCCGAAGATGACGATGTCTGCAGTTTTCAGAGCAGCGGCGGGTTCGGTGGTTGCCCGGATCGACTCAGGCAGTAAGAGCTCCGGGAGATAGTCCGGGTTTTCGTGGCGCGTGTTGATGGTGTTTGCCAGTTCCTCGCGGCGCGCCCACAAGCGGACGTCATTGCCGGCGTCAGCAAAGACTTTCGCCAGCGTGGTTCCCCACGAACCCGCGCCCATTACTGCCACGTTTGCCATGTGCCACCTCACGATCAATTTCACTGCATCGACCTTTTCCATTAAAGCACGCCCGGCATTGAAATACGTTCGGCGCGTAAAGCTGCATCGTGACGGCGAGTGGAGGAAGATGGAGAAGGTCACAAGCTACAGGCACAAAGGAGCAGCATGCCCAAGGCAAAGAACATGCATGAGACGGATAAAGACATCCGATCGGAGGTCTTCATCTCTGGTCGCCACCAGGAGATCCCTGTCGATCCGGCGGATGAGTTCAAGCGGACGACGCTTGCCGCTGGTGCGGTTCTCTGGCGTGGGGATCCACACGATCCGGAGGTTGCTATCATCCACCGCCCGCACTACGACGATTGGTCGCTGCCTAAGGGCAAGGTCGATCCGGGCGAATCTCTTCCCGTCACCGCCGCGCGCGAGATCTTCGAGGAAACCGGCTACACCGTGCGCCTGGGCAAGCTCATTGGCAAGGTGGCTTATCCCGTTCAAGGACGCACGAAGGTTGTCTACTACTGGCTGGCACGTGTACTCGACGGCGAATACACCACGAATTCGGAGACCGATGAGCTGCGTTGGATGACAATCGACGAGGCCTGCACGCTGCTCTCCTATGACGTTGATACGCAGGTGCTGGCGAAGGCCAAGAAGCGCCTCCGCCTGGCTCCGACGACGCGTGTGCTCTATGTACGCCATGCACGTGCTCACCAGCGCCGCTCCTGGGAGGGCGATGATGACCTTCGCCCGCTGGATAAGAAAGGCCGCCGCCAAGCAGAGATGCTCGTGCCGATGCTCACGCCTTTTCACCCGACCGCGATTTACAGCGCCCCGCCGCAGCGCTGCCAGCACACCGCCGCACCGTTGGCGGATGAGCTCGGCATGGACATCGCTGTTAACAAAGCATTTGGTGACGATGTGTTTGCTGAATCCCCTGAAGACGCCCGCGCGGCCTTCCAGCGCGTTGTTGACGGCGGCGGAGTCCCCGTCATTGTGAGCCAGGGACTAACCATTCCGGGAATTATCGAATCCTACGCGCCGAAGTTCATCACGACTCCCATCGACGAGCTCAAGTTCAAGAAAGCTTCGGTGTGGGTGCTCTCCTTCAACGACGGTGAGCTTACCGGCGCAGACTACCTAGCTAGCCCGCTGCCCGTGCGATAAGCACTACATCGCCACTTCACTAGGTACCTTTCGCCGCCCTGCTGTTCTATTCCCAACGCACAGCAGGGCGGCGCTGCATAGCGCGGGTGAAAAGGACCATCCCCAAAGCCCAGATCGGGTAGGCGGCAAGGAAGCCGACGATGGGGATAAATATGACAAAGCTCGTGATGATGGAACAGACCAGAATAAAGAGCAGCGATTGCCCAAGGTTCTCAATGACCAAGTTCAAAGCCTCCCGGAAGCACTCCATGAGAGGCTTATCCGGGGCATCAGCCTTGATGACAGGCGCTGGCCACAGAAGCGCAAAGAGAATCAGTCCGGGGAAGCCGCCCGCAATTGTTCCGAGCATTGCCAAAATAAAGAAGCAAGCATAGACGCCGGCGCAACCATTCAGCTGGGCAAACCTAAAGTAGTCGCGGAAGGTGACCTTCTCCCCATCAGCGATCTTCCGGGAGCCATTAAAGAGGTTCGCCATCAGCCAGAAAAGATAAGCGAAGGCGGCTAGCCCCATGACAACCATGAGAGGGATCCCCACGGTAGTCGCTAAAGGCTCGATGTCCGTGCCATTTCCTTCCATTACTGCGAATACACCGCCTACAACGGTTCCCGGCACAAGAAGAAGAGCAAACGTGATAATGAGATGCACCAGCATGGCCAGCATTCCTGGCACCGGTTGCTTTAAGTAACCCTTGAATGACTGGCCCAGAATATCCATGGCGTCAATGGGCGGCGCTCCTGCCCCGCCGGGTGGGTTGCCAGGTACTGCGCCGGGCTGGTGGTACCCGTACCTTCCAGTCTGCTGGTAGCCGTAGCCGTTGGGTTGCTGGTAGCCGTAGCCACCGTACCCGGTGCTGCCGCCGAATTGATTGCCGTTCTCTCTGCTAAAGCCGTCAAAAGAATTAGTCATGCTGAGGATGTTAACGGCGCTATGTGCACTGCGCCACAGGAGGCGGGGAATACTACCCCACCGGTGCCGCCTCCGCTAAGACGCAACGACGCGCGGTTTGAATCCCGGGCGCTTGGATTCAAAGGCATCGATATCGTCCTCGTTACGCAAGGTCAGGCCGATGTCGTCGAGCCCCTCCATAAGGCGCCAACGGGTGTAGTCATCGATATCGAAGGTATAGCTATTGCCGCCCACGGTAACCGTGCGCGCCTCCAAGTCGACGGTGGTTTCGGTCTCCCCGGCCTCCAGCTGCTTCCAGATAAGCTCAATGTCTTCTTGTTCCATGAGTCCCGTCAGCAAGCCCGCTTTACCGGAGTTGCCGCGGAAGATATCTGCGAAGCGCGAGGAGAACACCGCCTTGAAGCCGTATTCCGCAAGCGCCCACACCGCATGCTCACGGGAAGAACCGGTACCAAAGTCCGGGCCCGCGAAGAGCACGGAGCCCTCTTTAAACGGTTCCTGGTTGAGCACGAAGTTTTTATCGCTGCGCCAATTGGAAAACAGGCCGTCGGCAAAGCCGGTGCGCTTCACGGATTTCAGGTAACGCGCGGGAATAATCTGGTCGGTGTCCACATTGGAGACACGCAGCGGAACGCCGACGCCCGTGTGAGTAATAAACTTCTCCATTGTCTTTTTCCTTTCCTTAAGCGCCGGCGACGGCGGAATCGTCGATGTCTGCTGGTGCGGCCAGGTGGCCCAGAACGGCAGTTGCCGCAGCGACGGCCGGGGACACCAGGTGGGTGCGGCCACCAGGGCCCTGACGGCCCTCAAAGTTGCGGTTGCTTGTCGACGCCGACCTCTCCCCCGGCTTCAGCTGGTCCGGGTTCATGCCCAAGCACATCGAGCAGCCAGCGGTGCGCCACTCGGCGCCGAAGTCGGTGAAGATCTTGTCCAGCCCTTCCTCCTCAGCCTGGGCCTTGACCACGGCCGAAGACGGAACCACCATCATGCGGGTATCAGCCGCGATGCTGCGCCCCTTGACCACTTCGGCGGCCGCGCGCAGATCCTCGATGCGCGCGTTCGTGCACGATCCAAGGAAGACCGTGTCGATCTGGATATCGCGCAGCGGCGTGCCGGGTTTCAGGTCCATGTAGGCCAAGGCCTTCTCGACGGCGGCTTTTTCGCCGTCGTCGCCGCACTCCTCTGGGTCGGGCACGGTAGCGCTCAATGGCAAGCCCTGTCCCGGGTTAGTACCCCAAGTCACGAAAGGCGTCAACGCGGAGCCGTCGATCTCCACGACGGTGTCGAATTCGGCGCCGTCGTCAGTCGGCAGCGTCTTCCAGTACTCGACGGCCGCGTCCCAATCTTCTCCTTGGGGTGCGAACTCACGGCCCTTGACGTACTCAAAAGTGGTCTCATCCGGAGCCACCATGCCGGCGCGGGCACCGGCCTCGATGGACATATTGCAGATGGTCATGCGGGCTTCCATCGACATCTTGCGAATGGCCTCACCGCGGTACTCGATGATGTGGCCTTGGCCGCCGCCGGTGCCAATCTTGGCGATGATCGCCAAAATCAAATCCTTGGCGGAAACGCCCTCCGCCAGCTCACCGCTGACCTCGATGGCCATTGTCTTAAAGGGCTTAAGCGAAAGTGTCTGGGTGGCCATGACGTGCTCCACCTCAGAGGTACCGATGCCCATGGCAATAGAACCGAAGGCGCCGTGCGTCGACGTGTGCGAGTCACCGCACACGATGGTCATGCCGGGCTGCGTAATGCCCAGCTGAGGACCCACTGTGTGAACGATGCCCTGTTGAGCATCACCCATCGAATGCAGGCGCACGCCGAACTCTTCACAGTTCTTGCGCAGCGTGGACACCTGCGTGCGGGAGACCTCATCCTTGATTTCTAAAAGGTTACCGGACTTAATGCCCACGGTTGGAACGTTATGGTCCTCAGTGGCCAGGTGCAGCTCTGGGTGACGCATCCTGCGACCGGCCAGGCGAAGACCATCGAAAGCCTGCGGGCTGGTAACTTCATGCAAGAGTTGGAAGTCAATATAGAGAAGATCGGGCTCGCCGTTCTCCCCTTTACGCACGACATGGTCGCGCCATACCTTCTCTGCGAGTGTCAGTTTCTCAGTCATGTGCCTCTCCACTTGAAATCTCAATTAATGGGACGTAGATTTCATTATATGGGAGAGTATAGTGCAGTATCAGGAATTAAGGTATTGGATCGCGCGGTAGCCATCATGATGGCCGCGACCAACCAACCTTCTACGCTCAACGAGCTTTGCGAGACCACCGGCCTGCCTCGGGCAACGGCACATCGTCTCGCCACAGCGCTCGAGGCGCACCGAATCCTTACCCGCACCCCCGATGGAAAGTGGGGCGCTGGGCCGGCCCTACCCGGCAACCGTGATCGCATAATCGAAACCGCAGGCCCCATTATGGAGGAGCTTCTCGACGCCACCGGTGAGTCCGTCCAGCTTTACGAACTCTCCGGCACCACGCGCACGTGTATCGCCACGCGCGAGCCGGAGATCGGACTCCACAACGTGGTGCCCGTAGGCCGCCAGCTTCCACTCACCTCCGGTTCCGCCGCCCGCGTCTTCGCCGCCTTTGCTGATGTCCATGTTCCCGATGCCATCTTTAGTGAGCACGATGTCGAGCTCGCGCGCACCAACGGCTACTCCGAATCCATCGAAGAGCGCGAGTCAGACCTCGCTTCCGTTTCCGCCCCCGTCTTCGACGGCGCAGGGAACTTCATCGCCGTCCTTTCCGTCTCCGGTTCCGCCGAACGCTTCCGCCCTTCCCCGGCAGAAAAGTTCGCAGATGTCCTGGTTAGCGCATCCAACCGCTTAAGTGCCGCACTCTCCAATGGCACGCCACGCGACGGCCACCGCTAAGACAACCCGCTAAGAACTGGCCACTTAGCGCAGCGCAATGCAGCGCAGAGGAGTCTAAAGCCTCGAGGCTGCGTTCCTAAATACCGAGACCGAAATACATCGCAAGGCCGCGCAGCCCTTCCGGTCCCGCGCTACTCGTCGAGGACAATGCCTCACCTGTTTCTTGGGCCACCCGGACTGGATTTCCTGGCTCCCGGTTGGGGCGGCGCGGCACCCAACCCTGGTGCGGCAGGCGCGCTAGTTCATCCGCATGTGGCATGCGCGCATAATTTGAGAATGTAACTGTCCGGCCACCCCGGTTAGCCTGGGTAACCCCCTGGTAAATGCCCACAACGCCCGGCTGCCCTGGGACGGACACTGCTCCACCGCTATCCCCAGGCGCCAGCGACACGTCGGCCGCATAGTTCATGCCCGGAAAGACACCCGGCCCCTTCACCGCGGTGCCACACTGACGCGACGCGGCCTGCCCATCGAAGCACACCGTTGAGCCTTCACCAGGCACCGGTGCCATGCCATCCCCGGTGAGCGGGTTGCCTGCCGAATAGGTTCCGCCGGCGAATTGAATATAGGCCAAGTCATGCCCCGCAGCCCCCGAGGGCGTGAACCAACGCAACGTTCCTAGGTGCTGGCCTGCTTCGTTATACACTTGTTCGCCATTTAAGCCACAGTGCGCCGAGGTCCACGCCCGATTAGCCTCGACGTAACCAACAGTGCACAACGCGCCATCAGAAGCCGCGATCTTTTGCCCCTGCCGAACCGGCACCCCCTCAGCAGCGGTCGCGGGGGCGGCGAGAGCAAAGGCCAGCGAGCATGCGCCAGCCATGAACGCAAAGCCTGGTAAGACACGGGAAAAGCGAAGTTGCGGAGACCTTTTCATCATCACCCCACTCTAGCCCGCGCTAGGCCAATCCTCCCTTCACGCCCCGCGTTCAGCTCCGGCGATACCCCCACCCACCCACCCCCACTATTGAAAGTGGATTGGAAACACGCTTTACTAACATTGATAGCTACTGAAAATGTAGTGAAAATCCCCGACCTCCAGGAGGAGCCATGACCCACACCATCCACGACGAGCACACCCACGTCCACGGCGAAGGCTGCGGCCACGTCGCCTTCCCGCACGGCGATCACACCGACTACGTACACGACGGCCACATTCATCGCGAACATGAAGGCCACTGGGACGAGTGCGAGGCATCCGAGCACACCGTTCACGATGCCCACGAACACGAGCACGGCGAGGGTTGCGGGCACGTCGCTATTCCCCATGGCGACCACGTGGACTACCTGCATGATGGTCACCGCCACGCGGCACATGACGGCCACTGGGATTGCCACTAAGAGCTACCCCGATTCTGTTTATTGAGCTGCCCAATCTGAGTGCACGTCACTGTGATTGGGCAGCTTTCCCCGTTTTCCCCAGCGCATCGCCACACATCTCGTTAGGGTGGGCTTTATGACTTCCACGCGCGCCCACCGTCCCATCGCAGCTTTTGCAGCCATAATCACCGCCGGTGTTCTAACAGTCGGATGCTCCACGTCATCCGAGATGGCAGCGCCGTCGAGGACGGAAACGGCATCGGGTGAGCCAACGTTTGAAAACACTTACCCGGCATTTCAGCCGCTTAACGATGACGCTGAGCTTCACGTTCCGAACACTGCCGACGAGGCAGCCCCCGACGGCCCTGAACCAACCTTGCCGGACAACGCTAGCGATCAGCCTGCGGACCAGGCTCAACAATCTGACACACAGGTCCAGAGTGCACAAGGAGCCCAAGCCGCCCAACCAGCCGCAGGCCAACGCCAAACCTCTCAAACGGCACAAACAGCCACGTATAACAGCCTTTCTGAACAACTCCCCGAGGGCGACGCCAACGGCGCGTCAGTCAACGTTTACGGCACGCCCGCCACTGTGTGCCAGATGGGCGATGGCTATAACATCGCTTTCGTCATGGCCGGTGCGAACACCAGTTGCGATTTCGCCCGTTCCACAGCAGGCCGCTTGATGACCTTGGCGCCAGGCTCTAAAGACGACCTCCGGTCCTTCATCCCCGGACAGGTCACCGTCAACAGCCCCATTACCCAACAGAACTATTCACTGACATGCCAAACCGATGAGCACGAGGTCATTCGCTGCACCGGCGGCAATAACGCTGAGGTCCTCATTGTCTAGTCTTTAGCCTAAACCGAAAAGGCGGCGAGCATGATGCTCGCCGCCTTTTATTTTTGTACCCCGTACGGGATTTGAACCCGTGTTACCGGCGTGAGAGGCCGGCGTCCTAGGCCGCTAGACGAACGGGGCTCGTTTAGCTGTCCGTTGCGGACTTGCTAAACACTATAGGATCGGCGAAAGAATGCACAAATCGTCAGCTAGCATGGCCTTTTACACAAAGAAAATCCCGAACCTCGTTGCCGCTTTCGACTGCGATGAAATCATTGACTCTCAGGGCCCGGGTGCGGATCGAATCAGTGGTTATTCCGCTGGCGTGCCGTTGGCAGCTGGGGCCGGAGCACTCGTTAGTCATCGCTAGAGGTTCGGGAGGACACGTGCGCTAACAGCATGTGGTGCAAGGCTCCTACTTCGCTCGAATGTTGGCTTTAAGAAGTTGTGGATTATGGCGATGCCGCCTCGTATTATCTGCTAGAGTCGCGTCGGCGATAGTGATGATTATCAGCTTCCGCCATCCGCTCTCCTTTCTGTCGGGAATGCCTTATACCTGCAGTGTATGACCGCCAAAGGCATAGCGGAAGGGATTAGACCAATTGGCCACTGGTATACCCCCTGGTAACTTTCCCAAGTCCGCTTACACTTGGACTTTTAACCCTCCGGTAAGGGGCACAACCACACCACTCCTTGATTACAACAGCCCGCACCCCTTACTTGCACTTAATGCAAGTGATACACTTGCATTAGATGCAAACAAAGGAGTCAGGCCATGAACGATGAACTCAAGATCATTCAAGACGCCCAACAGCGGACCGCCTGGACACAAAGCTGGTGGGCGGTAGCACTTGTAGCGCTCGGTATCGGTAGCAGTCTTGCGCTATCCAAGGTGTCCTGGTGGTACACACTCGCAATCCTGATACCGACGTTCATTCTCGGTTTCCTCCTCAAGGACAAGATCGCGAACCCTTTTGTTCGCCCCAACCCCAACAAGGGGCCGAGGAACGATCGCGCCACGTGGTCACGCGTACTACTTCCCGGCGCAATGATTTTCTCCACCACGCCGACACCTGATGCATGGCCATGGATGATCACCAGCGGGGTCGTCGTTTCCGCGGCGATGGCTTGGATGCTCTACGAGAACCGCAACGCGGCCATAAAGGGCTCCAATGCCTAAGGACGCACCCAACCAATCCCCTGAGCTAGATCCAGTTATCCACCCGATTAACCGCCTCAGAATCTGTGCCACGCTCTACTCCGCCGGTGCCACCGACGGACGGCAAATGAAGTACAGCAAACTCGCCGAGTTGACCGAGCTCCCCGCCGATACGCTGTCCAAGCAGTTAAAGCACCTCGAGGATCACGGCTACATTAGCCGCACCCGGGAGTATGGTTCTACCCGCGCCAAGGACGCCGTGTGGGTCGCGCTCACCGAGGCGGGTGCACAGGCTTACGCGCAGCACGTGGAGGCGCTCAAAGCGATGACTGAGGGCCTATAGGCTGCGCAGCCACTGCGTGATGCGATCCCCCAGCTGTGGAAGCTCGGTATAGCCGTCGTCTTCAAGAAAGTGTCCCGCGTCGTGGATGGTGATGGGCGTGGCCGAGAGGGCGTCGGCAAGCTGCTGCGTGAGGGAAGGGTCCACCAGGACATCGTCAGTAGACACGAAGACCTCTGTGTGCGCGATGTGGTGCTTGACAGCCGGCACGTCGACGCGAGCCTGGCCAATAAACTCGTCAAGCTCTGGGATCACACGAAGCTTCTCCACAAACCCAGAGACAATGAAGAGCCCAGGAAGCTCCCACTCACCCTCCAATGCAGTGAGATAGTGCAGCAACGCGGTGCCGCCCAGGCTATGCGTGATGATGCAGGTATTAGCGTTTGGACGCTCAATATCGTTGCGTATCGACTCTACCCACTCATCGAGCTTCGGAGCGTTCGGTTCCGGCAGCGCGATGGTGTGAACGGTGTGGCCATCGGCGGTCAACAGGCGCTCTAGCCACGGGAACCAGTGACTGTCAGGGCTGGCTTGGTATCCATGAATAATGTAGAAGCGCATGGTCGCCGATCATACGAAAAAAGAGTGGCAAGCTCATCGTACTCGCCACTCTGTGGTGGTACGCCAATCATCCCGCAACACATACGAGGTTTTGTCAAGCGCCACTGAGCCCTTCAAAGAGGTCAATCTACCAGGGTTAATGAGATAAATATCTGGGGTTGCCCGCAAATCGTGGACACGTAGTGGAGCTACCTAGTGGTTAGGCAGCTATTTCTTTTCTGCTGATGGTTGAACCGGTGTGGTTCTCGAAGTCGACGGGGCTGACCATCCCCAGTGCGGAGTGCCGGCGCCGACGGTTGTAGACGACTTCAATCCAGTAGGCAACAGCCTTGCGTGCGGCATCACGGGTAGGCCAGCGCTTACGGTCGTAGAACTCGATTTTAAGCGTCGACCAGAACGACTCGGCCATCGCGTTATCGAAGCAGTATCCCGTTATACGCCACAATGGAGATAGCAGCTAAAATACCTATCACTACAATTACAATCAGCAACTCCACAATCGTAAAGCCTGGTAGCCTACGGCTCTTGGATTGGGCTCTTCCAGTAAAGTAGCTTCCGATGTGCAGAGATTGCTTCTTCATATGTCTATTTATCGTTCCTCTATTTAGTTATCTGCATCAATTTAAACATAAGCGGCAGGAAACTTAAAGCGCAGCATGCGGAGCTAATTATCTAAATGTATTTACAGTCGACCTCGTCTGCGGGCTGATATCATATACCTAATCCCCTTGACGATGACAAACCTTAAAGCCTTCTCAGGCAGCTCATCACGCTGCGTCTGAATAAAGTTGGAGGTAGACTCCTGAAGTTTACTCTGCTCGGCTAGCGGAATAGCTTTCCGATTGACCGATAGCTGCGTTGCCTCACCGAAATCGTAGGTGAGCTCCAATATGTCATTAGCCTGCTGATGCAACTCCAGTGCCCGAGCCTGGTTGGTTACACGCTTACGCTCTGCGTACCGAGCCACATCGAACGCAACTTTTCCGAGGTTCGCAATCCTCTTCACCCGCTTCCGAACTCGATCAGCCCTCAGCGCACACAGCGTCTCTAGCTCCTCACTGTAGGCCTCGATGGACTCCTCCAGCTTTTCCTTAAGCTTGAAATCGTCCAGTCGGCATTCGGCTAGATAGACTTTGGCAAGAACACCAAGCCACTGCGAAATCTCATGGTGGGCCGAATCAGTAGCGGCCTGTACCTTTTTGATGCCGCCTTGTTTTGGAAGGTCGTTAACAATCCCGAAAATCTGATCCCATGCATAGCTCTCAACCACATTCACGGTGTTTTGGAAGGAGATAATCTCGTTCATAAACCGAGGGTCGACGACCCCTTCGCGCTCATACCGGAGCGTGGCTTCTCGGAGAGTCTTCAGTAAACCCTCAAGATCGGACTTCTTAGTCTGATCAATCTTCCTGATGACGACATCTAACTTCTGATCAATCTTCTTGACATAAGCAGTGATCTCAGCCATGGACTGCTGAGTCGCAAGCTGCATCATTATGCCGCCGACGCCAGAGAGCATCGCTGGGTTAAGGAGCTTAGACCGAATGCCTACCTCCATTTGCGCCCATTTCTTGATGTTCCCGCGTGTGCCCAGCATCACGTGCTTGATCCCAGGTACGTCAGTGTCAACCAGTCCGAACTCCTTAATGCCCTCGAGCGTCTCTTTCGTGAGCCTCACGAAGCGACCTGAATTTTCAGAGATCTCAGCCATCCCCTGAACCAGAGCCCCACTGTTCTTCAGCTGTTGGTCGAGGATACGAGCAAGGTTCCCGCCGATCGCCGCTGTCTTCAACTCTGGGATAGCAAGCGAGTCTATGAACACCTGGATAGCCACCTCATCACCAAAGACCATCACCTCGCTGCCGCGCACAACCACCTCTACTTCCAGAGACTCCAGGGCCCCTCCGGAAGCCTCATCACCCTCGTCACTAGAGCCGAGATTGTTCAGAAGACTGAAATGGTAGCGGTGTG
>NZ_KV805186.1:0-15921 GCF_001811565.1 Corynebacterium sp. HMSC078A10
TACCACCCCTCGTGCGCATATTTACCACCCCTGGGGTAGTTATCCACAGGGTTTTACCTGCGGGTTTATCTATTTTCCCAGGTCGCTTATAACTATATCCCTGTAGATCTATATCCCGAGCCGATCAACTAACAAAACCGTTCACTACGGGTTGCGGTTCTTGCTCCCGCCTCGCCTTACGGCTCGTTGGGCTGCCGCCCAAATCAAAGATTTGGTTGCCACTAAAACATCCCACAACAACCACAGTCCTATAACCCTCCACGTAACCTTGTGTCTTCTAGACTTTCTTGGAAAAGAACCACGGGACAGGGAAGGCAAGGCAGTGGTCTACAAGCGCTACATCGACGACCCGAACTTTCGAGGCAACCTCGAAGCAATCCTAGAGCGCCTGGAAGCCCAAGAGACCACGTCTCCATTAGAACTTGGTGCCTCCATCATGCAGGCCTACAGCCAAACCCGATTCAACTACACCTACCCCACTGCCCCTACCGCCACAGCACAGGACAGTAATCTGCAGGACTCCCGCACCTGGAGCCGCTTTCTAGACTCCACCGCTGCCTATCCGGGCTGGGGCAAAGACGAACTAGAACACCTCGCACAGTCTGCTGCCCCACTCGATGCTGACAGCATGAACGCCAAAGGCTTAGCCTCCCACCGCTACCGCGTGAGCGCTAAACGCTCTGATACACGCCAGTGGCTGCTAGAGACCATGCTGGAACAACTCGACGACTCAAACCTCGTAGACGTTCACCTCACCCACACCGTAGGCACATACCTCACCGCCGAAAGCACCAAGACCAACTTCCGCACCCTTTCCCAGGACGAAAACGCTGGCCCGCGCTACCGACTAACTATCAACACCACCGAACCACTAGAAAGAAACTTAAGCGCTGCTACCCGTGCAGTCTTTACCGCCAGTACGCGTACATTGCGCGAAAACTCACTACAAGACTGCGCCCGCTCAGGACTTTTCGGAAACCGGGAAACCAGTCCCGACGTATTCCACGACAGGTGGAAGACCACCGCAGAGTTTTTCATCGACAGCGCCTCCCGCGTATTTACTGGCCTATTTAAAGACCAGACCACTGAGCGAGGCGACATCACTGTTCCAGACTTCCTCAACCGCGAGGAACTCGACACTATCGCTACCCGCCTGCATGTCTGCGCACACCAATGGATAGAGACTATCCGCCCCGAGGCCACCACCCCACAAGGCCCACAGGAGCGCAACAACCTCGATACTGTGCTCTCACGCTTTACTGACTACAAGACAGACCTTGCACCAGGGGCACAGGAAGGCCTCGACTTCATCGCAAGCCTCGGACTAGACGAGGCACCTACCAGCTACCAGGCCGCAGATAGCGCACACGACAACCAGACGGCGGACGCGGCACCAGAGCTAGAGGAACAGCACGAAGACGACCAGAGCGCCGAGCTCTAACCGCCCCGGAGCCGGAACAGGCTTAGTCCTTAGTCGGTGCTTTCCCAGAAATCATCAGGGATAGCCTTCCTATCCAGATCGTCTAAATACTCTATGGCTTCCTTCTCGCTCATGCCTTGGCTCATGAGCTCATCAATCATGTACTGGGTGGCAGCATTTAACTCCTGTGGGGAAATATCCCGCAGGCTCGGCCCTCGCCGCTGACCCTCCCCAGCGGTCGTAGTAGCGGGAGTTGGGGTGGAGTTCGGATAGTCCTGCGAAGTGCTCATGGCACTAAGGCAACCACACCCATGCCTGCCACGAAAGACCAACCACGCCCACCCTGTGTATAACCCACACGGTGCTGGTGTAGTTGTCCACAGAAACCCATGCAGTCGTTATGTTCGATAGCGTTTAAGCCGGCATGTCGGTAGAGGCCTCTAACCTTGAGGCTATGGGCTTTTTAGACAACCTTCTCAACCGCTACGCCCCACTTCTACCCCGAGAAATATAGACGCCCGCCAGCACAAACACTAACCACGGTGCTCCATGCGGGCGGATATATGTTAAAGCATATGGCGGGACATATGCCACACCATATGTCTCGCCATATGGCAAGGCATATCAAGTGTTCCTAGGACTGGTGCGAGATGAGCTTTTCGTAGTTGGCGAATAACAGCTCCTGGCGCTGACGCTCAGTAGTCAGCTTACGGGGCGCACCAAACGCTTTGTCTACTTCTCGATCAAGTGCGTCGTGTGCCTTGATGAGTTCAGGTGCCATGGCAAGCGGATTGTAGTGCTCGGCGAGTGAGCGTTCTGGGTGGAGTGCGCGAGCGTCGAGCACCTTCTTGCCCGCCTTAATAATCCGCTGCCGCGTCTTCTCGTCCAATTCTGGCACAGGGAAGGTGTACCACGTCAGTGTTGACCCGAAACGGAGGTCGGATTTAATTCGTCCTCCAATTGTCTTTTGCCACGTGATGAACATGGAGGAAGAAATCAAAGCAAACTGAAGTCCCTCAGGATCGGGAAGGACAAAGTTTGCATCGCCAGCAATGACTTCTGGATCAAAACGGGCAACGGTGAAGTAGTCACGAGTTTCTGACACGTGGCGAGGGATACATAAGTATGGAACCGATTGTTTTGCTCGTTGCCTAAATAGAGAAGGGAACCTGGCAAACTCTCGGGTGCTCGCGGCTTTGGATTCGGAACGGAATTCTTTAACCGCTGTTGTTCGCTTTTTAAGGATCGGAGATTCTTTAATGTCTTTAGGCACCGCATTTTCAAGCCACAAACACCAGCGTTGACCGTTATGAAGGAGTTCTCGCGCACCAACAAAGGGATGGACATACTTCGCAGCGAGAGGATCCGCCATTACTGATTCATAGTCGTCCTCCTCAATGATGAGATTTCCACCGTCAGTTGGCTTCGAGCCGTAGGAAGTTTTTTCAATAATGAGTGAGAGCGGCTTAGAAGCTTTCTCTACGAGGACATTTGGCCCGTCGACGAGGTAGGCGTTTATTCCTCGCTCAACAGGTACCTGTCTAGGCTCCGCTTTGACGGTCGGGTATTCCCACAGTCGCGGGCGCGGAGAGTGGGAACGATCGAACCCTACAATAACGCAATGTACTGCTGCTTTACCGGGCGCTTCAGAGTCCCACGCAAACGTGCGGTGAGCGAAGCGAATGCGCCACCCTTCTGCAAAGATTGGGCCGAAGAGGCGAGGAACTTGATCACCTTGGGTAATCGAATTGGTGGTCACAAAGGCAAACGAGCCGGAGCGGTTGGCAAATAGAGTCAGGCTCTTGGCGTGCCACCCAGTGACAAAATCGAGCCGAGAAATCTTCGCTGTCCTTCCAGCCCAAGCGCGTTCAAGGTCTGCTTGTTGCTCTTCTTCGCGGGCGTCTCCTCTAAACGGTGGGTTTCCGAAGATATAGGTCTTGGTAGCAGAAGCCGGGAGTATGTCTGCCCAATCAAGCTGCAGGGCGTTGCCGTGAACAATGTGGGCGGTAATCTTAATCGGCAACCGCTCAGGAGGCCTGCCTACCGCGTTCGCCAGTTCTTTATTTGCCTGGTGGTCAACCAAAAACATGGCAGTCTCGGCAATCTTTGCAGGCCACCAGTTCAGCTCAAAGCCGTAGAACTGGCCGATGGATAGCTTCTGCTCCCACTCAATGTTCAACGACATGCCTGTTTCGCCGCGGCGCTGGCGGATGGCGACAATGATGTCTGTTTCAATCCGCCGCAATTCCCGATACGCCAGCAGGAGGAAGTTGCCGGAACCACAGGCTGGGTCGCAGAAGACCAGCTCGGAAAGGGAATCGCGGAAGCGCTCTAACGCGGCCACCGACGTCGACGGAGAAGACACCAGCTTGTCTGCCTCGGCGCGAAGCTCGTCTAGGAAAAGCGGGCCGATGGTCTTCATGATGTTGGCTTTGGATGTGTAGTGCTCGCCGTCGCTGCGGCGAGCTTCCTTAGACTTAACCAACTGGAACAAAGAACCAAAGACGGAGACATCGATAGTCGACCAATCGAAGTCACAGGCAGCAAGCAATGCTTCGCGCATCTGGTAGTCGAAGTACTCCGAGGCCAACGGCTCGGCAAACAGCGCACCATTGACATAAGGGAACTTCGCCAACGTCGACGGCAAACGCTTAGGCCGCTTCTCCGGGGCGGTATTAAGGACGCTAAATAGCTCATTGAGCTGTGGGCCTAGTGATTCTGGGGTGGTTTCATTGCGCACAAAGTCCGCAAACAAATGCGGAGTATCCCACAGCCCCGCATCGTCACCGAAGAGAAGGAAGAGGATTCGGGTGAGGTAGATAGAGGTGCGCATGACGCGCTCGTCTTCTTCTTCCGGCGTGGTGGGCGCTTCATCGCCCACTGCCTCGTCTACGTCGTCGCCGTTCATCGCGCGGAAGAGCTCCACCATCAGGCGGGAGGCTTCCAGCGAAGCCTTTTCTTCCTCTCGGTAAGCGGAGGTTTCGTAGTCGGCGAGGAAAGCGAGTTGCTCGACGTGTTCGTCAATCTCCTCTAAGGGGAACGTAATATCCCAGTCGGCGCTATCGCCGACATAGTTGCGGTTAAGACGGGTAACCCGCAGGGTCTCGAAGTTGGAGCAGACAACATAGGCCGGCATGTGCGAGTTCGCGATAGTACCGCCCAACAGATAATCGAGGGCCTGGGCGTGAGCGTCGTCCAGTGGGACGCCGAGGGACTTGGCCTCGCCTATGACCTTGCCGGGCATGAACATGTCGATCTTGCCGGTGCGCCCCGTCGAGGCGCGTTTAGCACTGCGTTGGTACAGGTACAGGTCGCGGGCGTTGACGCCGAAGCAGTCGAGCAGGTCTCCCCAGAACTGTTGGTCGTGACTCGACTCGGTTGCAGGCCGGTTTTCCGCCTTCCACTGCTCAATGTGGGCAAGCCACCGGAGTTTGAATTCGGTGAGATTGTGGCGAATGGTAGCGCGGTCAAAAACAGTCGTAGGGGCCATAACCACTAAGCATATAAGCCTACGAGCTACCTGCCCGCTCGGGCAGGCTGTATATCGCCTACGGAGTGCACACCCTCACCGATAAAATGGCACCAGCCGAAAGGAGAAGGAATGTACACGGCCCTCACCCTCGCCGCACTCGCAGTTGTTTTAGTCTTAATCATCCAGACCATCCGCCGCGAACAGCCACAAGACCGTATGTATTACGCCGCGCTTGGAGGCAGCATAAGCGCAGCAATGATCCTTGTCCCCTCCTTCCTTTTCACCCAGGTTGGTCTTTCGCGAGAACTGGCCGCACTGCTCATCTCCTTCGTCCTACTAGCCCTGTGGATTACCATTTTCGGACTCCGCCTAAACGCAAGAACCAGCAGCTAAACCCACATAAAACAGAACATATGCCTTAGCATATGGCGAAACATACGCTATAACATATGCCTAAACATATGTCCTGCCATATGGCAGGACTCACGGGCGCACAGAGGTGGGCGAACGACTACACAGATTCCCGCCCGCAGCAGAGAAAAGGTAGCTACGGCCCTAGTGTGGGAGTATTGCGAAACCTCCGCGCGCACATTAGCCTAAAACGTGACAGCACAGTTCATCCCTGAATTGCGGCTGCACAATAAAAAGGGCCCCAACGAGTGCCAGCTCGTTGAGACCCTCGGGCCTAAAGACCCACGTGAAGCATCACCGCGATGAGCCTCACGGTAGCGGTCACAACGTTGAGGACTCCGCTCACCAAGTTAAGGATTGCAGCTCCTTTGGTGGCGGGGTCTTTTCTCTTGTGACCGGGGGGTTAAGGGTCAGAAAGTGTGTCTGGAAACGCGGATTTTTAGGCTCTGACCTTTGAGTTAACGTCAAATATACGCTTCGGGAGCATATATCTGGCCTTGGGACGCTAAAACCCCGGTGTGGCTGCCAATCTGTGGTAGAAGACGGTCGTTCGACCACACTGCTACTGCGGTGAAGATACAAAATGCAACAAATCGGACAGCCGAAGCTTCGACCGATGGCGGTTTAAACCAGGTGGCTCTCCGCCATCAAGATTCACCCCGATGCCCCCAATGCAGCAGTATTTGCCCGGCCCATCGCCTGCTGCGCTGCGCCGACAACCTGAACGGAACTAGCTCAAAGAATTGGCTCTAGTGTCGCGCACGTTGGGACGGTTGCGTAGTAGAAAAGCTGCCTGGCCGGTGTTTCCTAGCGCACCGTCGGCCGTACTGATTATCCCAACGACTAGGACTTCACTTACACCGTCTACGCCCAGTCAGCCGGCCTGGAAGCTGGCAAATCTAACCCCACCGACACGCCGAACCAGACACACATTTTGACCCTTAACCCTGACCGGGTGTATCCAATGAGTGTTTACCCATTGTCTACCTCCCTTTGCGTCGTAGGGTTGTCCGCTCGCCTGAAAAAGGGCGCGCGGGACAGCCCACGTCACGCGCGGGCCTTACCGCGCACCGACGAGGAAGTCACGCCCACACCCCACCACGAGTAGCGGGGGGTGGTTGTGAACCAGAAATAACGTTAGCAGCCGCACCTGACGAGACCTAGAAGCATGATTCCACCCTTGCCTTTATAAAAGCCGCCCACGAGGCAAAATGCACACAGAGACACTCGTAGCCGTACTTGGACTCATCAATCTCGTCGTGTGGAGAATGTTTTCTCTAAATCGGATTGCGCAGGTTACTCGTAGGTTAAAGAACTGTGTGTAGTTAATAAATATGAAAAGCTTGATTTAAATGTATTGTTGCTAGATCTTCGCATGTCCATTTGTTACGTACCTAGGCAGGTGATTTTCGTGGCTGCACCGTTTTACAGAAAGGAAGAAAATGACAAGCTCGCTTGTCGCCGACGGAATAAAAATAATCCGTGGGAATAGAGTCATCATCAACAATTTTTCGTCAAAGCTGAGATCCAGTGACATCGTGGCAATGGTAGGGCGAAATGGGGCTGGAAAATCAACCATAATGTCAGCACTGACAGGCCACCTTATGCCTACCGAAGGAAAGATTCACGTCCTGTCGGACAAAAAAGAGAAAGATGACGACCTATCTTCTTCGGTTGCCTTCGTATCACAAGGTCGTCCGCTTTATTCAAGTATTACGGTAGAGCAGCATACTCGACTAGCCCGTGATATTAACGATTCTTTTAACTATCAATGGGCGAAAGAGAAAATTGAGTCACTCGGAATATCCGGTAAATCAAAAGTATCTCAATTGTCTGGTGGGCAGCACACTCAAGTTGCGCTGATTATTTCTCTCGCTAGGAATAAGAAATTCATGATTCTCGATGAGCCCATGGCTGATCTAGATCCAGTAGTCAAAATCTGGGTTCGAGAACTCTTGGAACAGGCAGCGAAAGAAGACGGTGTTGGGATACTAGTATCGTCACACACCGTGTCTGATTTATCTGCAATACTTACCCACCTTTGGGTGATTGAAGAAGGGGATCTTCTTGCGTCTGTAGCGAGGGAAGAAATTGATTCGCAGAAAGATGGCGCCTTTGAAGAATTTGTGCTTGAACATCTGACTAGGAAAGGCATCTAATGCTAAAAGTAGCTTTGCACTACTTCAAAATCGACCGACCCGCTTGGCTATCATGTGCGGCAATTCTTGTGTTACTAGCATTACTAGCGACATACGAAGTCAATTTCAAGCCTTTTCTTGGCATGACAGAAATGCTGGCAGGCATTGTCCCCATGTTCGCTGGAATTGTGTGGGCAGTGGCTTTATTCTCTAAAGAATTTGAGACGAAGTCTGTTGTCTGGTCCTTAAGCCAAGATCTCTCTTCCTCCAAGTGGTTTTTCTGCCGTATTATTAGCCCTCTAATCTCAGCACTAATCTTCGGAGCTTGTGTATGGGGGATTGTGGAAGTCAGTCAGCTACGCTCGGACGGGTTGAACCAAGTTAAAAACATGATGTCGTACTCGTACATCGCTGGCCATGCCCTCTACCCAGCTGTGGTGACGGTACTAATGGTGTCTATTGCTTCGATTGCTGGCGTAGTTTTTAAAAAATCAATTCCTGCCGTGGCCATAACTTTTGCATTAGGCCTATTGGTGGGAACGACAGGAGCCTCTTGGCTTAATCCCCTTCTTCCCGTTGAAAAGGGGGAATTTTCAGGACCGCACCCAGATCCAGCCCTTCTTCCAGTCCCCGGCGATATTCTTGAAGCGGAGCCAATCGAAAACGGAAAATACTTGGTTGATTTTTATCCAAATTCAGCGTTCTGGCAAACGCAGACGCTTTACACCTTAATGTGGCTCCTACTCTCACTAATCCTCTTGGTCTCCACGCTTTTTCTATTTAAACGGGCTTCCAAAAAGGCGGTTTAGTCCTCGTGCAGTTCTCTGCACGAAAGTAGTGATAGGAGCTACGACCCTGATTGCCACTCCAGCTTCCTTCCGGAAGTGGTTTCAGGGTCTTTTCCTTTATGGCTGAGTGTGCCCAATGAGTGCTTATCCATTGTCCGTCTCTCTTACCCGACTGGACTCGCAGCATAATGTCGCCTCCGACCCGTATCGCAGCTTTCCACGGTGGGAAACGCGCACCGAGTTACTCGTAGCCGCACTCAAGTCCGTCGATTTCTCCGCCCAACGCCCTAACTAGACGTGTGAAAGAGCAGCTAGGGCTACGTATTACTAGACATATGCTTTAGCGTGTCGATTTGGGGTAGTTGGTACCGCGAGTCTGCGTAGTTGGTACCGGTGTTCCACGTACCCGGTACTGCAAGGGGTTTTCTTTCATAGTTGATGTTGGCGACACCACAATCCGCTGGTGTTGCGTCAACTTCTACTTGGAAGGAGCCGGTCCTTGTGGCCAACTTCAAACAGATCATCGCGATGTGCCTCGATGGTGCTAGCTACGCGCAGATCACACATGCATTGGGATGTTCACGACGAGAAGTATCCCGAGCAAAGAAAGTCATCAACGATGAGGAACTAACTCCAGAGCGCTTCCGTCAGCTCCCACCGGGATGGTTCGATGATCGATTCAGTGATGGCCGGAGTAAGCGGACGATGTCCTACGACCAGCCTGATTTTCATGCTCTTGCACGCAAGCTGAAAAGTACGAAGCATGTGACCAGGCATAAGCTGTGGATGGACTACGTGTCGCAGGGTCAAGTCCGTGGAAGTGGTGTATCTGTTCTTTCTGAATCGAGGGACAGTGTCATCGGTGGTGTTAGGGGCCGGCTCGGGGTTGATGTCGGTTCATTAGGCTGCTTCTTCGGTGGTCTTCGTGTTGCTGTCATTGAAGGTGTTGGCGGCTATGAGGTTTCGGGTTTGCTCCAAGCTCGCCAGCGACATGTAGCGCTTTTGTTGGATCCAATCATCATGTTGCTCGGCTAGTACAGAGCCGACCAGGCGGATTACAGACCTGCGGTTAGGAAAGATCCCTACAACGTCGGTACGCCGCCGGATCTCCCGATTCAGCCGTTCTGTCGGATTGTTCGACCACACCTTCGTCCACACAGGCTTAGGCGTTAGTGTGAATGCAAGGATTTCATCTAATGACTCCTCTAGGTAGTCGGCGACATCAGGGAAACGCTCATGGCAAAACTCAACAACCTCACGTGCTTGGTCCCACGTGGCTTGAGCGTCGGCTTGCTGGAAGATGGAATGAAACATTCCAGATAGTGTGGTCCACTGACGTTTGGACACCTTGGAGGAGAGGTTCTTAGCAAAATGCGTGCGGCAGCGCTGCCAGCTGGCTGTCGGCAGTACTTGGCCAACAGCGGCCTGGATTCCCAAGTGAGCATCACTGGTAACTAGATAGACTTGCCCAAGTCCGCGGGCTTTAAGGTCTTGGAAGAACCCAGTCCATGATTCCACGGATTCCGATGTGGCGATCTGCATGCCCAACAGTTCTCGGTACCCGTCGTTGTTGACACCGGTAGCGATAAGCACACTGGTTTTGACGACTCTTCCGCCTTCGCGAACTTTCATCGTCAGCGCGTCACACGACAGGTAGAAATAAGGGCCGCTATCTAAAGGACGGGTACGAAAGTCAACGACCATGTCGTCGAGTTCTTTGGCCATATCAGATACCTGTGATTTCGACAGATTGTCAATGCCTAAAGAAGCTACCAGGTCATTCATACGCCTAGTGGAGACCCCTTTGAGATAACACGTCGCTATCACGGTAGTTAGAGCTCTTTCGGTGCGGGTACGCCGTTCTAGGAGCCATTCAGGGAAGAATGCCCCGCTACGCAGCTTCGGGATAGCAATATCAAGCGAGCCAACGCGGGTATCGAGCCTGCGGTGGCGGTAGCCGTTGCGGGTATTAGTCCGCTGAGGAGAAACTGTGGCGTAATCGGCGCCGCAAACACTATCTGCTTGAGCCGAGAGGATCTGATTGATGAAGTCTGTAAGCATCTGGCGCATCAAGTCAGGGGAAGCCTGAGTGAGCAATTCTTCCAGATACGCGGTCGGATCGATATGATGAGGGTCAGTGGCCATCGCGGGTTACTTCCTTTCGAGGATAGGTAAGAGTTGATTCGAAAGGTACCCGCGGTGGTCGCCTTTATGCGCACCGAAACGAGGCTTCACCCGGGTAACAGATACACCACGCTAGTGGACGCAACCTGTCGCAGCCTTGTCCGACGGATAAGACAAAGTACCAGTACTCCCAGTTCTGCAGTGGGCTCAATGAATTTCTGCGTGCCAACGATCTCGTCGAAGTTATCACCCATGAGCCAGGCCAAGAGCTTTACGTTGACTGGGCCGGGGACAAAGTGCCAGTGACGGATCAGGCCAGTGGTGACACCGTGTTCAAGGCGTCATTGTTTGTCGCGGTCAGCCCGTACTCAGGGCTGATGTACGTTACTGCTGCTGCGAATGAGAAGATGCCGGCGTGGATTGAGTGCCATGTTAAGGCGTTGAATTATCTTGGCAAAGTACCAGCGGTCATCGTGCCAGATAATGCTTCTACGGCGACTTATCGGCCGAAGAAGACCTCTACATACCGGGTAGTCACTGACCGCTACGCAGCGTTTGCAGACTATTACGGCGTCACGATCGTGCCGACTAGGCCCGGCAGGCCACGCGACAAGGCAGCGGTAGAGCGTGCCGTGAAAATCGCCTACACCAAAATCCTGGGTTACTTCAGCAACGAAGTCTTCTATAGCCTTGATGAGCTTAATGAGGCGATCGCGGAGCGTCTTGTCGATATCAACGGCGCAATGACGCGGCCTGATGGCTCAACACGGCAGATGCGCTTTGATAAAGAAGAGGCACCAATGATGCGAGACCTTCCGCCGACGCCGTTTACGGAAGTGTCTTATAAGCGGCTTAAAGTCGATCGCAACTGGCACATCACCTGTGACTACCAGTACTATTCAGTGCCATTTCAGCTGGTAGGAGAATCGGTAACAGTCAGGCTCACCCCGCAACTGGTGAGCGTCTTCAACGGGGAGCAGCTTGTTGCTGAACACACGCGCCTTCACGGATTCAAATACCGGTATTCCACAAACCCTCAGCATGGGCCGCGTGGCGATGATGAAGGCCACAAGGCGCTTACCCGTGATGAGCTTTTGGCCTGGGCATCGTCGTTTGGGGCAGCAACGCACGCAGTCATAGCGATGATCCTCGACCGCAATAGTGCCGCCGTACCCCGCGGACTCATCCAGGCACGCAACGTGCTGGCCAACCTGGGCAAAAAGCACAACAAAGCCACCCTCGAACCGGCATGCCAGCAGGTCGTGGACAAGAAACTGGCCCCAACAATGGCAGTGATCAAACGCATCCAGACTGACATTGCCCACGCCCAACAACATCCCTGGGCACCAGGGCCCAAAACACAGCCTGTGTCCAAGCGCCAACCACGCCCAAGTACCCCGCTTACCGGCGACGTGGCCGATGCCGTCTTTATCCGGCCTGCTGACCACTACGAAAACTAGAAGGAGTGTGAAAAATCATGAGCAGCATCGACGACGAGATTGTGCGGGCGAAAATGCGCAAGCTTCGCGTATCAACCTTCGCTGACATCTTCTACGAGGTTGTCAACGACGAGGCCTATGCGGATGCGCTACCAGAAGACATCTTCCTCGCCGCAGTCGAAGAAGCCTACACACAACGCCAACAGCGCAATATCGCCAAGGCCATCACCCAGGCACAATTCCGATACCCGGATGCAAGCCTGGCTGAAATCACCCGGGCAGAACAACGCGGTATCAACATGCGCCAGCTGAAACGAATCGCAGCAACCAACTGGCGGGAAAACCCGACCAATATTCACATCCTCGCACCGACCGGAACAGGCAAGACATACATTGCCTGCGCCATCGGCATCGCCGCATGCAAAGCCGGATATTCCGTGGCGTACTACCGGCTGGATCAACTTGTAGACATGCTGGCGGTCTTCTCACCGACTGACCAAAACTACCTCGATAAAATGCGGAAACTGATCAACGTCGATGTCCTTATCATCGACGACTTTATGACCATCAGCATCAACCAGCGCGGGCAAGAAGACCTAACCAAGATCATATTCGACCGCGACGGAAGGCTCCCAACACTGATCTCCTCCCAATCAGCCGCCGCCTACTGGGTTGAAACACTGCCAGACAGAGTCGGAGCCGATTCACTCGTAAGCCGCCTCAACAACGGCCACCGAATCCATATCGGAGACTTCGACATGCGCAAAGCCACCGCACCCACCACCCCAGACAACTAAGACTAACGGTCCGGGCCGACGCACCCCTCGGCCCGGTACCAACTACCCGGAACACGACAGTACCGAGTCCCCAGAACACCGGTACCAAAAACTCGCATCTGACATTAGCGTATGGCGGAACATACGCTATAACATATACCTAAACATATGTCCCGCCATATGGTAAGACATAGGATGGGGCTCATAGGCGCGCTGATCTGCCATCACGGCTGCGCCGCTTTAGGTGTTTTTCAGCGCCCGATACACGGTTGGGCGGGTTACCCCAAACTCTCGCGCGAGCGCTGCCTTTGACTCCCCCGCCAGCACGCGCCTCTTAATCTCCGCCACCTGCTGCGGGCTAAGAGCAGGCTTGCGGCCTTTGTACTTTCCGGCCTTTTTCGCCAGTGCAATACCTTCCGCCTGGCGCTCGCGGATAATGGCCCGCTCAAACTCCGCAAACGACCCCAAAATACCGAGCATTAGATCCGCGCGTGGATCTGTAGTGTCTTTCGCAAACGCGAGATTCTCATGCAGAAAAGTAACAGTCACACCTTTGTTGGTGAGTTCATCAACAATACCGCGCAGATCCGTAAGCGAGCGGGCGAGGCGATCAATCGACGAGACAACGAGTTCGTCACCGTCGCGCACATACGCCATACACTCCCTAAGCCCAGGACGCTCGGTCTTAGTGCGGCCGGAAATCTTATCCTCAAAGAACCGGTCAATACTTCCAGACGTGGACAGTAGTTCTTTCTGGCGCTGATTATTCTGCTCCACCGTGGAAACACGGATATAGCCCACCCGCTGCCCACGCGAACCAGAGCTTTTGCCCATTAGTCTTCGCCCCGCGAGGGTCGAAAGGCAGCATTCTCCTGGGCAATGACCGCATCACGATACGACTCGATTGCATCCGAGAGGGCATAAAGCTGAATGCCGTCGAGACCATCAGCGTTAGCAAGCAAAGATTGCACAATCCTGCCCAACGCCTGCTGCCCCGACGAGAGTCCACCATGCAGATCTTTCACCCGCGCCAACGCGGGCACAGAGTCAATATGACTTTCAATATGGAAACCGTCAGACGATAACACCACACTCACCACTTTCTGTAAACATAAGGCCTAGACCCCGCTAGACACGTGTAAAACAATGCTAGGAACGGCCCTATTTTACAGGAAACATTCTGCCCCAGACCGGCGTAACAATAGGGTGTACCCCTATTTTATGTCTGGTTCCATCTTGTGAAATCGGCACATATAAGATATCGTACTTCATACGAAGGGTGATGAGCCTTAAATAAGTAGAGAGGGAAGGGTCACGTCATTTGGGCGCGGCACTAGTGAACTGGACGAGGTGGACTTGGTGCGCATCCTCTTCGAGGACGACGAACTTCAACGAGTGGCCGAGGATGCCTCTTATATCCCCAAACGATGGGGTTCGGACATCATCAAGGCATATCGTAAGAAAATCCAGATCCTGAAGGGGGCCGTGGATGAACGCGACCTGCGGGCCATGCGGTCGTTACATCTGGAACAACTGAAAGGCGACCGAGCCGGGACCTCTTCGATCCGCTTGAACAAGCAGTTTCGACTCATCCTCAAATTCGCAACCAACAGCGACGGCCGCGTGGTCATCGTTATTGAAATGGTGGATTACCACTGAGAGAAGGTGAACTCATGAATGCTCCAATTGCGGCGGAGCTATTCCCGGCCGGAGAGATCCTCGCTGACGAGCTAGACACACGTGGATGGACTCAGGCCGACTTTGCCGAGGTGCTCGGACGTCCGGCACAGTTTGTCTCGGAGATTATTTCCGGAAAAAAGGAGATTACGCGCGAATCCGCAGCCCAGATCGGTGCCGCCCTGGGCACCTCCGCGGAATTCTGGCTTAACCTCCAGGACTCCTACCTGTTATGGAAGCAGTCCCAGGACGACCGGACGCAGAACAACCTCAACGTCGTGAAAACCCGCGCACAGTTACGAGAGTTAGCCCCCGTCTCTCTGCTCGTCAAGCGGGGATACATCACCGCCACCGACGTACAAAGTCAGGCATGCGAGGTGCTGAACTTATTTGGCAAGAAATCCTTTGAAGATCCCTTGGGGATAAGCTTCGCCGCCCGCCGTAGTAACTGCGAGGAAAAGGTCACTGTTCTGCAGGAAGCGTGGGCAGCTTGCGTTAGAGCAACTGCCAGCGTTCTCGAGGCTGCCCCCTACTCCCGTAAGGCACTAGAAGACCTCGCCCGGACGCTGTCGAGTAGAGCATGTGACCCGCAGGCGTTTGCTGAGTTCCAGACTCTGTTCGCCGAGGTAGGGGTGAAACTTGTTTATGTGGAGGCTTTTCCGGGAGGAAAACTCGACGGCTGTGCCATGATGGTCGACGGGCACCCCGTAATTGGCATATCGGGACGAGGGAAACGGCTCGATAAGATACTATTTACCATCCTGCATGAGACAGCCCATATATTATTGGGTCACCTTGTCGACAATGGCGAGGTTATCCTCGATGACCTATCAGATGACAGTGCCAATAATGAAGCCCAGGCAGACCAGCTCGCCAGCGAACTCGTGATCTCTAGCCCTTTACCGGCGGTTCCTGATCGTGTGCACTCATCCTGGATTAAAGAACAAGCCGACCACCTAGGGGTTCATCCCATCACCCTGATTGGAAGGCTTCAAAAAGAGGGTAACCTGTCGTGGAAAACCACTCTCGTGCGCAACGCTCCCACCGTCATCGCTCAGCTTGAAAGCTGGAAATCACCCCTCCCAGCCTGACTGAGATTGGTAGCTTCGTTCACCATCAGCAAGACGTTTGCCTATCGGACACTGAAAGTAACGGAAGCGATGCACTTATTGGGATAAGGCCGCAGCATTACTGCATTCCTTCTATACTACCCAAAGTCTCCTTGACGGCAATAAGCGGACCGGCTGGGCTGCTTGCTGGTTATTCCTCAGACTGAACTTGGCAGTAGGCCCCTTGCTTGGAGAAGTTGATGCAGACGCCGCTGAACGCCTCGTTTTAAAGATAGTCAACGAAAAGATAGAGATATCAGAAATCGCGGATACTCTGCGTTCCCTAGTTACTCCCCTCCTGGGTAACGTCGACCATTTACCCCCAGGATTTGAAGTAACAAATGTCCTAGAAGACTTAGAAGGTGTACTCACGGGAGTTGGGGAGCTTCCCGACGGAACACGTCTTGTCTGCATGTATTTCACTTCGGATGAAGGCACCCCTGTCGAAACGGTACTTACCTCCCCCCAGCCAAGCACGCGAATTCGCTGAAGAACTACTTCTTTTAGCTGATAATCCATGGGCGCGGTGGGAACTAGTGCCGATAATGCCCTGGCAGAATCATTTAA
>NZ_KV805187.1:0-1123 GCF_001811565.1 Corynebacterium sp. HMSC078A10
GGCCAGCAGGACCCAAAACCCCGCGGTTGCTAGGGCGATAAAGAAGACAGTTTCGGATGCGGAGTATCCCGTCAGTCGGAGCACGACGGGTGGGACTGTCCAGAACACAGCCGGGACGGCCAGGCCGAAGAGGGCGATGTCCGCGCGCTCATTAGCGTCGCTGAGGGCGAGGATCGTCAAGGCCAGGAGGGCGGCGAGAGTGAAGGCGGCGAGGGTGTATGAGGCCATGGCGGCAAGCTTCCTTTCGGTTGAAACTTCGAGGACGCTTTTGATCGTATCGGCGGGGTGTGCACACCCTGCTGGGCTTAGAGTGTGGTGATGTCTTGGTAGCGTTGCCAGGCTTTGCGTTGGCCTATGCCGTGGTTGATCATGATGTCGAGTAGTTCGGCTTCGGGGGCGTGTTCGGCGGCGTGGCGGAGTTGTTCGGTCATGTGGAGGTATTGGCGGCGGTAGCTGGTGCTGGCTACTTGGCGGGCGTAGTCGGCGAGGTGGAGGTCGACGATTTTGAGGGTGACCAGTTCTGTCATGATGTGGTGTTGGTCGTCGGCGAGTCCGTCGCGGTTGCCTTTGGCTTGGAGGGTGTTGAGGACGGTGGAGGCGTCGGTGGGGCGGCTGTCGTTGACGAGTTCTTGTAGGGTGGCAAAGATTCTCGCCAGTAGGGTGTTGGCGAAGTCTGCGGGGTCGAGTTTGTCGGTGATGGTGGCGATGGTGTCTTTGTCGCCGCTGGTGAGCATGGCGGAGATGAGGCAGGCTTCGGAGTTGGTGACGGTGATGGTGGCGCTGATGGTCTCGGCAGTGTCCTGGGCCATGGGGTGCTCCTTGCTTTGTGGGTTATGCGGCTTGGCGTAGTTTGTCGGGGCGGAAGCCGGAGAAGCTGTTGCCGGCTTCGTCGACGATGACGGGGGCGCTGGCGTGGCCGAGGGTGGCGAGGTAGCCGGTGTGTTCTTTGGCGGGTTTTTCTTGGTAGTTGAGGCCGAGTTTGTTGGCGGTTTTGATGGTCAGTCGGCAGGGGTGGCATCCGGGTTTGGTGTAGATGGTGAGCATGTCTGCTCCTTTCTGGTCGAGTGTTGCCTTCCGTCACGGTATGCCTCTAGTTTAACATATGTTTTAACATATGGCAAGA
>NZ_KV805188.1:0-307 GCF_001811565.1 Corynebacterium sp. HMSC078A10
ATTCGCAGGTTCCAGGCGTCGAGGGTTTTCTTGACTTTTGCGGTGTAGGACTCGATGAGTGTGAGGGTGCCTAGGCTGTGGCGTTGTTGAAGGGCTGCGGTCCGGGCTTTGCGTTGTTTACCGCTAAAGCGAGTGGGCCCGAAATACACCTGGTTAAGGCGTGCTAGTTCGGCAGCATCGGAGGCATCCGCGCCGAGCGCGCGGAGCTCGTCGGGTGAGCTGGGTATGTGTTCCACCAGCGCAATCCCCGAGTTGCGAAGGCGGATGTAGGTTTCGATATCCCCCATGAGCACAGAGACTAAAACAG
>NZ_KV805190.1:0-6369 GCF_001811565.1 Corynebacterium sp. HMSC078A10
TGAAGTGTCCCAGGTTTTGTTCCGTTTGAGTAGATGGGAAAATCTGGAACATGCCAAGAAAATTTGACCAGGATGCAAAGGACCGTGTGGTCCGTCTCGTGGAGGACCGCATCTTGGCGGAAAGCATGTCGATGCATCCCGCGTGCTAGGCAGTAGCTTCAAAGTTGGGGGTTTCATGGCACACGGCTCGTCTATGGACTTAAGCCTGCTCGTCGTGCGGGAAACATCCCAGAACCTGTTCCTGAAGATTTGGCTACCGAAAATGCCAGGCTACGCCGCGAAAATCAAGAGCTTCGAGATACCAACGAGTTGCTGAAGGCTGCGTCAGCTTTTTCGCCTCACGACCAGGCCCCAAACGTTAAGAAATGATCCGGTTCATCGATAAATACCGGAATCATTTCTCTGTCGAGTTCATCTGCACCGGAGTTGAAGATTAACCGGGCTGGTGGGTTTATCACCTCGCGTGGTTATCGCCAGTCCAAAGCCCGTGGGCTTAAGTGCTCGTCGCCTTCGTGACGCTGTGCTGATTGAACGCATTGGTGCCATTCATCGGGATAATTACGGTGTCTACGGCGTGCGGACAATGTGGCATGCGCTTGACCGTGACGGAATCGACATCGGTCGTGAGCAAACCGCCCGGCTGATGCGCCTAGCTGGTGTTTCTGGCACAGGCACAGGCGGATCACCAATCACAACCCGTACACCTCAACAGGCCGGATCTGCGCCCGGATTTGGTCGAGCGTGAGTTCAAAGCCCAAGGCCTTAAACAAGCTGTGGGTGGCCGACATTACCTACGTGCGTACGAAGAAGGGTTTTGTGTACACCGCGTTTGTCACTGACGTTTACTCCCGGCGGATCGTCGGATGGGCATTATCGGACTCGATGCGCACCGAGGTATTACCGCTGCAAGCACTCAACCAAGCGATTGTGAGCGCGAAGGAAACAACAGGCCTTATTCACCATTCGGATCACGGCTTATAGTACGTCAGCGTTGTCTACAACCAGCGTCTCGCCCAGCACGGGATTGCCGCTTCCACTGGGACCGTCGGTGACTGAAATGACAATGCTCTAGCTGAAAACGTTAACGGCTCTTACAAGAATGAGCTCATCCATACTCGCAGGTGGAATGATGTTGTCGAGGTAGAAATCGCGACGTTCGAGTGGGTGTCATGGTGGAACGAGGTAAGGCTCCACCAAAGCCTGGGATATCGAACCCCAGCCGAGGTGGAAACCGAATTGTGGAAGAAGAACCCGCAACAGGGAATAATAGAAATCAAGGAACATGCCTAGGAACAAAACTCGGGGCACTTCAAGCCCCTTATATGGCTCTGGATGTGGTGATTGCTGCAGAACCGTCATCAGTAAGGGTGACTTTTCCATCTACGCGGTAGACTTCACGCAACATTTTTGCGGTTAACACGTCCTTAGCTGCTCCGTGTGCGTATACAGTGCCCGCGTGGAGTACCGCAATGCGGTGAGCGAAGCGCGCTGCTTGTGAAAGATCGTGCATCGAAACCACGACCGCCGCGGGTGCTTCAGCTGCATAGGCGCGAATATGCTCCATGAGGATGAGCTGATTTCTTAGGTCAAGAGCGCTGGTTGGCTCGTCCAGTAGTAATGCCTGCGGCCGGCATACGATGGCCTGGGCGAAGCTTACTAATTGACGCTGGCCGCCGGAGAGCTGGGACATTGTTCGGGATTCTAGGTCTTCTAGCCCCAGCCGCGTGAGGACCGAGCTGACTCGGTCCTGTGTGGATGTGGCTACCCGTAGTCCGCTGAATCCCGTCCGGGAATGCTGGAGTGCCAGAAGTACCGATTCGAATACGGTAAGGGTGCTTTCCGGCGGGGGATCCTGTGGCAAATATACTGCCTCGGGCCCAGTGACGTCGCCGCTGAATCGGCATAGGTTAGCCATGCAGCGCAGCAAAGTCGACTTACCAGCGCCATTAGGGCCGACGAGGGCGGTGACGGTTCCAGCTTCGATCTTTGGGAGACATACGTCATTCAGTATCTGTTCGTCTCCATGGGAAAAGCACAGGTTATCTACCCGGAGTGTGGGTTCTGGCGGAACCGTGGGCGGTTGTTCCACGAGGGGGTCCTTTCTGGGGCAGGAAGTACTGGGAGAGGCGATCATTAGGTTGAGGAGACAGTTCGGGGGCGGCGTCGCAAAACAATGAGGACGACGAACACGGGAACGCCCACAATCGCGGTGATGATGCCGACAGGCAGAATCGCCCCAGGCTGGATCAGCTTGGATACCACTGAGGCTGAGGTCAGCAAAAGCGCACCTGAGATGATGGACGTGGTGAGGAAGAAGCGTTGGTCCTCACCAACGAGCATCCTGGCGATATGTGGGCCGACGAGTCCGATGAAACCAATTGTCCCGGCCATCGAAACGGCAGTTGCCGCCATAAGGGAGACTCCCACCAGCGTGTACGTGCGCAGCTTTGGGATATTGATACCCATGGACCTAGCGCGGTCGTCGCCCATTCGAAACGCGGTCAGCGTCCACGCATTGCGGTAGAAGTAAGCAATTCCGATTAGTGAGATGACCGCGAGAAGGCCGATCTGAGGCCACGTAGCGCGCGTAAGGCTGCCCAAGGTCCAGAAAACCACCTGCTCTAATTGGGTCTGCGAGGCGAGGTACTGCATTAGCGCTAGTAGAGCATCGAAGAGGAACACGATGGCTATGCCCAGCAGAATCATTCCCTCGGTACCAGAGCTCTTTGACCGAGAGAATAGGACGATCACCGCACAGGCCGCGAGGGCGAAGACCCAAGCACTGCCCGCCATTCCCAGCGCTGCCCCGATTCCCGCCGCGGTGAATCCTGAGACGGTGGCAAAGGCTGCGCCAAAGCTCGCAGCGGCGGAAATGCCCAGCGTATAGGGCTCTGCCAAGGGGTTATCCAAGATGGTTTGCATCTCTGCGCCGGCAGCAGCGAGGGTGCCACCGATGAGCACCGCTGTGACGGTCATAGGCAGACGTATATCAAAGATGATCTGCCAGTCAATTGGGCGGGAATCGCTGGGGTGAAAGAGCACGTAGAGCGCCTCATTTGCGTTCAAACT
Source organism: Corynebacterium sp. HMSC078A10 (assembly GCF_001811565.1). Taxonomy (NCBI): domain Bacteria; kingdom Bacillati; phylum Actinomycetota; class Actinomycetes; order Mycobacteriales; family Corynebacteriaceae; genus Corynebacterium; species Corynebacterium sp. HMSC078A10. The sequence continues at coordinate 3,070 of NZ_KV805190.1, forward strand.
GCTGCCGATGAGGAAATCTATGGCAATGGTGACGCATAGCAGGGCCGTAAGCCCTGCGATGATCGCTACCTTTCGCCTGCTAGCTGTTCGGTACCAGTTTGACCGGGGGCGTTGCCGTTGCGGGGTAGAGTTTTGGTCGTCCACCTCGCTTCCGGTGGCAATTGATTGCGCTCGTGCTCCGTGGCTCATGGCAAACCAGTCCAGAAGGTGCCGCTAGCCTCCACAGGGAGGAATTTTTCATGTAGTTCTTCCAAATCGGCCTGCGGGTCGACATCGGAAAACAGGTCGGGGTGCATGGCTTTGGCAAACCACTCGATGGCTAGGTAGTTGTATGGGGAGTCGTAGAAGTGATGCCACGCAGCGTAGGCCCGCTTGTTCTTGACCGTCCGCATTTCCTTAAGGACAGGTTGCCCGTCAACAACGCGTTGGAAGTCTTTGGCTGCCTGTTCGGTGGACTCGTCGTAGCCCAGGGGTACAAAGCCATTCTTCTTTGGCTGCTGCTTGGCGCCGGTCCAGTCTGCGCCGGTGGCGATGATGACGTCTGGGTCTTTTTCAGCTAGCGCCTCGGGAGAGACTTGCCCCTGCTTGGCGTCGATCATATCGTCGCCCACGTTTTCGCCACCCGCTGCGTTAACAATTTGGGCTAGGTTGGACTTAGCGAAGGTAGAGCAGCAGTCGAAGTAGCCGGGAGCTCGCCAGAGGAAGGTCGGTGTGGGGGTGGCCTTGGCTTTTTCTAGGCGCTCCTGAACCATGTTCACCTTGGACTCATAGAACTCGGCATACTCTTCCGCTTCCTTCTCGTGGCCGAGTACCTTGCCGAGCAAGCGCACGCTCGGTGCGGTGTTCTTCACCGGGTCGGTAAAGTAATCGACGGTAACCGTGGGGATTCCGGCCTTTTCTAGACCGTCTACGATGCCAGCATCCTGGGCGGCTTCGAAGCTGCTTGCGGAGACAATGAAGACATCTGGACGGGAATTCAAAGCTTGCTCAACGGACATCGAGCCGTCGTAAACTTCACCAGTTTGCTCAATATCTTCGATCTCTGAGAATTTCTGTTCGTACTTCTTGTACGTGCCAGGGTCGTTCTGCTCCAGGTCATCTGGCCAGGCAACGATGCCCTGGAGCGGGTTTTCTTTGTTGAGGATGGATGTCGTGTAAAGCATCCGTTGCCCGCCCATGAGGACCCGATCGACGTTCTTCGGGACCTCGACTTCGCGCCCGAGAATGTCGGTGATCTGTTGCTTTTCTCCGTCATCTGCGGTCTGTTGTTCATCGTTAGTGCTGCAGGCAGCGGTCATAAGGAGGGCAGTGGCGGTGACGGCTGAGGCGACTACGCGGGCCATTCGGTGGTGAGGGGCGCGTGGGGTTTTAAAACCGCGAGCCCTAGTTGTCGTGAGGGACAAGGCAATCCTTTCTTCCAAGTGGATCTATTAGGTTAGCCATACCTTTGTTTATCTACAATGGGTGATGAAACTTTTACCCCCCAACATTCCCGTTAAGTCAGTTCATTCAGTCGGCGGGAATATGTGCGTAGCAGCAGTACCGCCGTGGTTGCGAAACCCATGATGAGTCCTAACCAGACGCCATATCCTTCCCATCCGAGGAGCTTTCCAAATATCAGAATCCCGGGGACGCCAACCAGCCAGTACCCGACGAGGGTGCAGCGTAGCCCTGAGGTGGTGTCTTTCAGGCCTCTCAGTAGGCCCACTGCCACGTTTTGGATTCCTTTGGCGAACTGTTGCAGTACCGCGAGACATAGGAGCAGGACGGCAATGTGAAAGGTGGTGGGATCTGCCTCTTTTAAGAAAGGATGCAGTACCCACCTGCCCAACAGAAGCCACAGCGCGCCCATTATTCCCAGATACGTGACCACGACGAACAATATGCGTCGGGTAATCTCGCGCACTGAGTCGGCACTCTCGGCCCGAGCCCTTGTGATCAGCACCGAGCCGCCGTGAGAAAAGCCGATGCACACTTGGTAAACGATGTACGCCAGTTGGTTCACAATATTGTGCGCCGCTAGCATCTGTGGGCTAAAGGTCCCCATCACTAAACCGGCGATGGTTGTTATTGCAGCCTCCGAGCCATAGGTCAGACTGACTGGTACCCCGAGGCGGACGAGGCGGCAGATAGTCTCCCCATCTCCTTTACACGGAAGGATGTGGAAATAGGGCTGTAGCTCGGGAATGCGCAGTACCACAATCCGGAAGGCCAGGAAGGTAAGCAGTTGGATGACAGTTGTAGAAAGCCCGATGCCCGCTACCTTCCAGTGATCCGAGGCTGCCCATGTCATAAATAACCAGTTCAATGCGATATTTATAAATATCGATATCAGCGTGATGGTTAACAGGGAGCCGGGTTTTCGCATGCCCACGGCGAATTGGCGCAGGACGTTGAGCCACATCATCGGGACTAACCCGGGTGCGAGCGCAAGGGTCATGGCGAAGGTGAGTTGGGCAACGTGCTTGTCGATGGGCAGAACAAGGACCAATCCGCCTAGGGCGATGACCAGTAACGCGCCGAGAATTGCAGTGCCAGTGGCCACCGCGAAGGAGGAGCGCACAGCCCGCCGGATCTGTTCTGCTCCCGCCTCGCAATTTTGACAAGAGGTTTTCTCTTTTTCCATTTTTGCTGCTGCTTCAGCCACAAGATTTGCCCCGGCCGTCACCATGCCCACGCACATCGTGCGGATCTGGTTGTAAAGCTGCATCGCTAGGCCGCCGCCGGCTATCGCCAGTACGCCCACGGACTGCAGCATCAATACGTCCGTGGTGGTCAATGCAACTCCGGCGAGTTGTACTCCAGCGATGGGAAGGGAAATTCCCAGAACTTCGCGATATTTCCGGATGGATTTCAACCTCGCAGCCACCTTCAACTTCGGACTAACATTCGTCTCGGCCCTCGCTTCTCATCTTCTAAACCTCGCCCATTTTGGCGGCTGGTCTCCAATGTGCTGCGGTTTCTAGCGGTAGATACGCAGCACATCCGATTCATTTGCGGCCTCCAGGCCGTTGAAGCGAATGGCGCTGCGATACATCTGCACCAAAGTTGCAATCGGACGCTGCCGTCTGCACCATGGAAATTAGTGGTTCGCCCCTGCGGATTCAGCTGGTGCTGGCCGATGCCCCAGCGGTACCACCGTTGGTTGAGACCGAATCCCGTTCAGGGCTGGTGTTTGCAGCGGCAGAGACTCCCTTCGGAAAGTATAAAGATTATACCTAGTTTAGGTAAGGCTACCATAATTGAAGATTTCCACTTCAAACACTTCAGGTGGAAGGAGTGTGAAGATGGATAGGAGAG
>NZ_KV805191.1:0-1654 GCF_001811565.1 Corynebacterium sp. HMSC078A10
CCTGGTCTAACCCGCGGGGCCGGGTGGCGTGTTCTTTGCGTATGGCGGCCATCATGTTTTTGACCGCGGTATATGACACAGCCCGTCGGCTGCCGTCGTTGGCCATCAGGCGCTGGCATGCCTCTTCCAGGATTGGTTTGTTGCCGTGTTTGCCCATCGACAGCACGTTTCTACAGGACTGGTACGCCTGGGCCGGGATGGCTTTCGCCGCGATGAGTTCTTCGATGACCTTGCGTGTTGCCGGGCCGGTTTTGCTGGCTTCGCGATAAAAGTAGTCGCTTGTCCACAGCCCACGGGTGGAGTCCATTCCAGATGGAATGTGCTCATAGTCAGTGACATAGGCCCCACGCTTATGCGAAACCTGGTGGGTTGCCACGGTTGTCCCCTGGTCAAAGACGGTCAAGACCTGGCCTGTGATGCGCACATCGACAGTGCGGCCAACAAGCTGGTGCGGAACGGAGTAGCGCACCGTTGCAACCGTGATATGGAAATCCGGGGCTACTTTCGCATGCTTCCACTCGGTATGTTGCCACGGGGTTGCCGGCAGGTCAGCAAGGAGATGCTGCTCGTGTGCTTCGAAGAGATCCCTGCGGCTTGACTGCTGACTGCGAAACGGCACGGAGGTGTTGATCGCATCGACTAAGCCCACAATCTTTCCGTTGAGCTCATCTAAGTCAACACACTGGTGGTCTTCAAGGGCGTGGATGATCTTGTGCGTGACGATCTTTACCGCAGCTTCCACATTTGCTTTATCCTTCGGCCGACGCGCGCGTGTGGGAAGTGCTGCTGTGTTGTAGTGCTCCAAGAACTGCTGGTAGGTGTCGTTGACCTTCCGATTCCTATCGGCAGTGCTGATTGCGTTTGATGCCGTCGACGCGTTATCGGGGACAACAACCTGGCAGACCCCACCGAAGTAGTCAAACGCTTGGCGGTGTGCATCAAGCCAGGACTGTTGCCGCTGGTCAACACACGCACAAGCAAACAGCATTCCTGAATACGGCAGCGAAGCGACGAAAATGCTGACTTTCGCACCCGGTGTGCCCGCAGGGTCGTACAGGCGCATCTTGTTCCCTGCCCAGTCCACCTGCATCGTATGCCCTGGTGCATGGGTGATCCGGGCGGTAAGCCCGGCCGCATCGACATGGGAGGCAACCAGCTGGCGGAACCGGTCGTAGCTGTAATGACGCTGGCCCGGCTGGGTGGGGGTGGTGGTGTAGCGAGCCCACAATACTTGCAGTGTCTGCTTCACACGCCCTGTGCGTGCTTTGACGACCGCGTCAAAGTCAATCGGGACGAACTCGCCTTGACCGCTGGTGCGTTTATCAACGAATATCTCGTCTAGCTCGTCATTCGTCAACGCCGCGACCTGCTGGGCAGTAGTCAGGCCAAGGCTTCGCAGCGCTTGGTTCGCTCGGGAAATCGCGCGGTGCGAGCACCCGAGCTGGTCTTCAATCTGGCGGTAAGAACGCTTCCTAATCAGCAGCGTCATCACCGCACGGTAATCCGTCATCAGCGGACTCCTTCCAGTACGCGCCGCACCCGAGTGGTGCGGCTACCGGAAGTATCACCCCGAGCGCCGCGAGCTGCTACCAGATACTCACTGAAGCGCTACCATATAGTCACGACACTGCTACCAAATAGCCGGTCGCAACAC
>NZ_KV805192.1:0-1765 GCF_001811565.1 Corynebacterium sp. HMSC078A10
TACAACCAGGGAACAATGCCCCAGACACCCAACAATGCACCAAGCACTTATCAATACGCAGTTAGACGCACATGTGTTAGTTGAATCATCATTCTGGTTAAGATGTATCTCCACCCGATTATCAATAGGCGGCAGTAAAACAATCGTCTACATAAACCACCAAGCGAGTAAGAATAAACACTCACACGCTATACAGCACCAACTGGTGCCCAAATAATGCTCCTTAGAAAGGAGGTGATCCACCCGCACCTTCCGGTACGGGTACCTTGTTACGACTTCGTCCCAATCGCCGATCCCACCTTCGACAGCTCCCTAACAAGTTTAGGCCACTGGCTTCGGGTGTTACCAACTTTCATGACGTGACGGGCGGTGTGTACAAGGCCCGGGAACGTATTCACCGCAGCGTTGCTGATCTGCGATTACTAGCGACTCCGACTTCATGGGGTCGAGTTGCAGACCCCAATCCGAACTAAGACCGGCTTTCAGCGATTCGCTCCACCTCACAGTGTCGCTGCGCGTTGTACCGACCATTGTAGCATGTGTGAAGCCCTGGACATAAGGGGCATGATGATTTGACGTCATCCCCACCTTCCTCCGAGTTAACCCCGGCAGTCTCTCATGAGTCCCCAACCAAATGCTGGCAACATAAGACAAGGGTTGCGCTCGTTGCGGGACTTAACCCAACATCTCACGACACGAGCTGACGACAACCATGCACCACCTGTACACCAACCACAAGGGACACTACATCTCTGCAGCAATCTGGTGTATGTCAAGCCCAGGTAAGGTTCTTCGCGTTGCATCGAATTAATCCACATGCTCCGCCGCTTGTGCGGGCCCCCGTCAATTCCTTTGAGTTTTAGCCTTGCGGCCGTACTCCCCAGGCGGGGCGCTTAATGCGTTAGCTACGGCACAGAAGACGTGGAAGCCCCCTACACCTAGCGCCCACCGTTTACGGCATGGACTACCAGGGTATCTAATCCTGTTTGCTACCCATGCTTTCGCTCCTCAGCGTCAGTAACTGCCCAGAGACCTGCCTTCGCCATCGGTGTTCCTCCTGATATCTGCGCATTTCACCGCTACACCAGGAATTCCAGTCTCCCCTACAGCACTCAAGTTATGCCCGTATCGCCTGCACGCCCGAAGTTAAGCCCCGGAATTTCACAGACGACGCGACAAACCACCTACGAGCTCTTTACGCCCAGTAATTCCGGACAACGCTCGCACCCTACGTATTACCGCGGCTGCTGGCACGTAGTTAGCCGGTGCTTCTTATACAGGTACCGTCACAAAAAGCTTCGTCCCTGTCGAAAGGAGTTTACAACCCGAAGGCCGTCATCCCCCACGCGGCGTCGCTGCATCAGGCTTCCGCCCATTGTGCAATATTCCCCACTGCTGCCTCCCGTAGGAGTCTGGGCCGTATCTCAGTCCCAATGTGGCCGTACACCCTCTCAGGCCGGCTACCCGTCGACGCCTTGGTAGGCCATTACCCCACCAACAAGCTGATAGGCCGCGAGCTCATCTTGCACCGAAAAAACTTTCCAACCACCACACTAAAGGCAGTTCATATCCGGTATTAGACCCAGTTTCCCAAGCTTATCCCAGAGTGCAAGGCAGATCACCCACGTGTTACTCACCCGTTCGCCACTCGAGTACCCCAGCAAGCTGAGGCCTTTCCGTTCGACTTGCATGTGTTAAGCACGCCGCCAGCGTTCGTCCTGAGCCAGGATCAAACTCTCCACAAAAAAGGCCGTGAAAAGCCCAA